>NZ_ATUP01000002.1:2500-369029 GCF_000420265.1 Oceanicaulis alexandrii DSM 11625 | reverse complement strand
ACAGCAATCGGTGCAGATCGTTTCAGTCCGCCTTGGCCAGATCTTCCAGATGCAGTTCCGCCTTGCGTCCATAGCGATTATCTTCGGCTTTCAGTTTGCCCGCCACGTGCCACAGCCCGTCCGGACCATTCAGCAGCGCCTGCCCCATCGGACCGTCAGCGGTGCGGAAGCTGATCCCGGTCAGACGCCCGCCGCCCGGCGATTCAAAGGTGAAACGCACATGATCGGTCCCGACCCGTTGCGCGTAACTGCGCCGCAAGGATGAGAACGCGAATCGCGGTTCGGGATTGCCGGCCCCATAGGGCGCAGCAGCGGACAGGGCCTCGCAGAACTCAAAACTGACAGCGGAGGGGCTGACGACGGCGTCCACCTGATAGGTGCGCGCTTCATCCGCCCTCGCCCATTCATCCTTGAGTGTTTCAGAGAGAAATTCAGTCAGCTCACCGATTCGCGACGCCTGGATCGTCAGGCCGCAGGCCATGGCGTGACCGCCGCCCGCTTCCAGCAGTCCCGCTTCACGCGCCGCTGCAACCGCGCCGCCCAGATTGACCCCGGCGCAGGATCGGCCGGAGCCTTTCCCAAGACCGGTTTCAGGATCAATGCCGATGACGATGGCGGGACGGTTGAAGCGTTCCTTGATCCGGCCCGCCACAATGCCGATGACGCCGGGATGCCAGTGATCGCCGGACGCGACGAGGATAGACGTGTCATCTGCAATGGATTGCGCTTCGACCTGGGTCTGCGCCTGCTCCAGGACATCGGATTCAATGGCCCGGCGTTCCGCATTGAGGGCATCCAGAGTCTGGGCGATATGAGCGGCTTCCGCTGGATCGGTCGTCATCATCAGGCGCGCGCCGAGATCAGACTGCCCCACGCGACCACCCGCATTGATGCGCGGCCCCAGCAGGAAACCCGCATGATAGGGCGAGGCCGGCCCTGTAACGCCCGCAGCGGCCGCCAAGGCCGCCATGCCGGGACGCGTCCACGCGCTCATCACTTTCAGTCCCTGGGTGACGATCGCCCGGTTCACACCCGTCAGCGGCACCACGTCACAGATCGTTCCAAGCGCGGCCAGGTCGGCAAAATCGAGAATATTGGGTTCAGCTTGATCCTTGAAAGCGCCGCGTTTGCGCCCTTCCCGGTTTAGCGCCGCCAGCAGCACGAACGTCACGCCCGCCGCCGCCAGATGCCCGCATCCGGACGCATCGCCCGGCTGATTGGGGTTCACCAGCGCATCCGCCGGGGGGATCTCGCCGTCCATCAGGTGGTGATCAATCACCACAACGGGCAGATCCATCTTGTGCGCCGCCGTCAACGGCCCGACGGACGCCGCCCCGCAATCGAGCGTGATGACCAGTCGAGCGCCTTGTTCTTTGAGATGTTTCAGCGCCGGAGCGTTCGGGCCATAGCCTTCCTCAATCCGGTCTGGCACGTAGATGATGGGTTCTGCGCCCAAAGCCCGCAGCCAGCCGCCCAGCTGAGCGGCGGAGGTGGCGCCGTCCACGTCATAATCTGCGAACAGCGCGATCCGATCGCCCGCCTCGACAGCGTCCCAGATGCGCACCGCGGCTTCGTCCATGCCTTTCAGGCTGGTCGGATCGGGAAAGCTGTCGCGGAGTTTGGGGGCGAGGAAGGCCGGGGCGGCGTCTGCGGTCAGTCCGCGCGCCGCCATCAGCCGCGCCAGAGCGTCAGAGACGCCCGTAGCGCGGGTGATCGCTTGTATGGCTGCGTCGTCAGCCGCTTTCAACCGCCAGGTCCGCCCGGCCAGAGACTGGCGGACGCCAAAAAGCGGCTCGGCGGACATCGGGCTCAAGACTGATGCGGCCGCCGGGTGGTGATGACGCGGCGCATCCCGGAAGCGGACGAGAAGACGAGAGATTGTGTCTCCACATACCCGGGGCCGAAGGTGACGCCGGAGACCATTTCGCCATGGGTCACGCCCGTGGCGATGAACAGGCAATCCTGAGACGCCAGCTCTTTGAGATCATATTTGCGATCGAGATCAGCGATCCCGACGCGTTTCGCGCGTTCACGTTCGTCGTCCGTTCGGAAGTACAAACGCCCTTGCATCTGACCGCCCAGGCATTTCAGGGCCGCTGCGCTCAAGACGCCTTCAGGCGCGCCGCCGCGACCGATATAAATGTCCGCCTCGCCGTCAGGATCGGCAGCGTTGATGCAACCCGCCACATCACCATCCGTAATGAAGTTGATGCGCGCGCCGGTCGAGCGGATCGACTCGATGATGTCTTCATGGCGTTCGCGATCCAGCACGCATGCGGTCATGTCAGACGGAGCGACGCCCTTGGCTTTCGCCAACGCTTTGACATTGTCCGCCGGGCTGGCGTCCAGATCGATGACGCCTTCAGGATAGCCCGCGCCGATGGCGATCTTGTCCATATAGGTATCTGGCGCGTTCAAGAGGCCGCCTCGCGGAGCCAGCGCCAGAACGGCCAGAGCGTTCGCCATGCCTTTCGCGGTCAGGCTTGTGCCTTCGAGCGGATCCAGGGCGATGTCGATTTCAGGCCCCTCGCCCGTTCCCACTTCCTCGCCGATATACAGCATGGGCGCTTCGTCGCGCTCGCCTTCGCCGATGACGATACGGCCTTTCATCTCGGTCGCATTCAACCCGGTGCGCATGGCGTCCACAGCGGCCTGGTCGGCGGCGATCTTGTCGCCTCGTCCCACAAGGGCGGAGGCGGCGATAGCGGCCATTTCAGCCGCATTCAGCGCGCCGGTGACAAGACGATCGAGGGCGAAACCATCGGACATGGGGAGTCTTCCTTCAGGCAATCCGGAGTAAATCGGTGTTTATTGCGGCGGTTGGGTGCGGGCGCGCTGTTCAGCGGCGTAACGTTCAGAATCAGGGTCGGGACCGCGCAGCGCCTGGCCGGCCTCCAGGACAGCGAGACCGCTTTGCAGCACATCGGCTTCGTGCAGGTGCAAATCGGTGCGTTCATCCTCGGACAGGCGCAGCGTCGGCACGAAAACAGGCGCAGCATGGGCCGGTTGCGCCGCCAAAGCGTCATCGGTCCAGCGAGGATCCTGGTGGGCTGGCGCCATCATGCAGCCGGTGAGCAGCATGGATGACAGAAGAAGAAATGCTTTTTTCAGTGTCATGGCCTTCCAGCGACCTCCTGACCGGTGGACGCGGTCGTGGCTTTCTATACGCTTTGTCCCGTGGCTGTCACCCACTGTAAGGAGTCCGGGCGAATGACAACGCGCAAATCATCTTCCAAGTCCTCTGACGGATCGCAAGCCGAACCGAAAAAGACATCGACTCCGAAAGCGTCCGTCTCGAAGGCGAAAAAGCCGACGACCAAGCGGGCTCCCAAAGCCTCTGCGGCGAAAGCCAAGAGCAAGACTTCAGCCGATGCTCCGAAACCGCCGCAGCCCGATCAGCAGGACGAACTCCTGAGCCATATGCCTCAAGCGTATCTGGAGAAGCTGGACGAAATTTCTCGCAATGTGCTCAAGGCCTCCTTGAGCGGTCAGAAGCTCCTGAGTGAGCGCGTGCGCCGGTCGCTGGAAGGCGATCCGTCCATGATGCCTCAGGCCGACCCGCTTCACGCCAATCCAGAGGTGCTGAACACCTGGGAGCATATCCTGTCTGACCCTGAATTGCTCATGCAGTCCCAGGCAGACCTCTATGCCGGGTATCTGGATCTGTGGTCGAACGCCACACGCCGGATGATGAGCGGTGAAGCGTCGGATCCGGTGATCACGCCTGACCCCGCTGACAAGCGCTGGAAATCTGACGCCTGGCGCGATCATCCGCTGTTTGACGCCATGAAGCAGTCCTATCTGCTCAATCAGAGATTTCTGATGGGTCTGGTGGAAGGCGCCAAAGGGGTTGATGAAGCGACCAAACGCAAGGTCCAGTTTCTCACCCAGCAATTGGTGGACGCCCTCGCCCCGACCAATTTCGCCCTCACCAACCCCGAGGTGCTGGAAGAAATCGTCAAGACAAAGGGCGAAAACCTGACGCGCGGCCTGATGCGTCTGGTGGAAGACCTGGAACGCGGCGACGGCCGCCTGGCGCTCAGCCAGACCGACATGACGGGCTTTGAAGTCGGCAAGGACCTCGCCACGACGCCTGGCCAGGTGGTTTATCGCAACCGGGTGATGGAACTGATCCAGTACGAACCGGTGACGGAGCAGGTTCGCAAGCGACCCTTGCTGATCGCCCCGCCGTGGATCAACAAGTTCTACATTCTCGATCTGCGCCCGCAGAGCTCGATGATCCGTTGGCTGACCGAACAGGGCTTCACGGTTTTCCTGATTTCCTGGGTGAACCCTGATGCGTCCATGAAGGACGTGACGTTCCAGGACTACATCAAAGAAGGCTTGTTTCAGTCGCTCGAAGTGATTGAAGAGGTGACCGGAGAACATCAGGTCGACACGGTCGGGTATTGCATCGGCGGCACCATGCTGGGGACGGCGCTGGCCTGGATGGCGGTCGAGCACGATGACCGCATCGCTTCCGCGACCTTCTTCGCCGCCCAGCATGACTTCAAGCTCGCCGGTGACTTGCTCGTCTTCGCGGATGAAGAATGGATCGCTGAAATCTCACGCCTGATGGACGCTCAGGGCGGCGTTCTGGACGGCCGCACCATGGCGGACACCTTCAACATGCTGCGTTCGAACGATCTTGTGTGGTCGTTCGTGATCAAGAATTATCTCTTGGGCCGAGAGCCGCAAGCCTTTGATCTTCTATACTGGAACGCCGATCAAACCCGCATGCCCAAGGCGCTGCATCTGTTTTATCTGAATGCGTTCTATCGCCAGAACTTGCTCGCGGAGGGCAAGCTGGAGCTGGACGGTCATCTGCTGAACATGAAAGACGTCCAGATCCCGATCTTCATGCAGGCGAGCCAGAAAGACCATATCGCTCCGGCCGACAGCGTGTACCGATCGGCCCGCCTGTTTGGCGGACCGGTTGAATACATGATGGCGGGCTCAGGCCATATCGCCGGCGTGGTGAACCATCCCGACGCCCAGAAATATCAGCACTGGATCAACACCAAGCTGCCTGAAACGCGCGAAGACTGGATGAAGGATGCAGTCGAGTATCCCGGCTCCTGGTGGCCGCACTGGCGAGACTGGCTGCTGGCGCTCAGTGATGAACAGGTTCCCGCCCGGCAACCGGGAGGCGGCGTCAGAGAACCGCTCTGCCCGGCGCCGGGGGAGTACGTGAAGGTTCGAAGCTAGAGCAAAGGCTTGCGGGCGATGACAAACACCGTCGGCGCTTTCGCCGGACGGTGGGTATAGGTGATGTCAAACCCCGCCTGCCGCATTTCGTCGATCAGCCGTGTTTGGCGGAAAATCTGAAAATCTGGCCAGCCGCCAAACAGACGCATGATCGGCTTGATCAGCGCCAGAAACCACATGCCGTCTCCCAGACAGGCCGTGCTGGTGATGAACACCCCGCCCGGCTTGAGCAGATCATAGCTCTGCGTCATCACCTCGCGCCTGTTTGGCAGGAGGTGCAGGACGTTTAGGCCCAGGACGACGTCAAAGCTCTCATTGGGTTCAGCCAGGTCTGCAACGTCGATGGCTTGAAAGCGCACATTCTCCACACCGGCCTCCGCCGCCCGCTCATGAGCGATCTCGATCATCCCGTCAGATAAATCTGTCGCGATGATCTCTTTCACGAAGGGCGCATGAAGCAGCGCGGTGGAGCCGGTTCCGCATCCAAACTCAAGCACGCGCGAGTCTGGCGTGAAGCATTCGCGCGTCTTTTCGAGCTTGTGCTGGTAGGTCGCTTCATCGGCGATGGGATCTGCGGCGTATTTGCGCGCAATGCGGTCCCAGAAGGCTTTGTCGTTCGACATGGGGAGGTCCTGACCGTCTTTATTTTTGTCTTTGTCGTTCGATACCCCGCGCCAGACTATTTGGATATTGTGTAAATAAGCGCATCTGATATACGCAAAACGATGAAGTGGTCAGCGCTCGATTTTGACTGGAACCAGGTTCGGGCCTTTGTCGCTACGGCGCGGGAAGGCTCGTTCTCCGCCGCCTCCAGAGCCTTGGGGCTTACGCAACCCACATTGTCGCGGCAAGTCAGCGGTCTGGAAGCGCGTCTGGGCGTCACCTTGTTTGAGCGCGGCAAACGCTCAATGGCGCTGACCCAGGCCGGAACCGCCATGCTGGAGCCGGCAGAACGGATGCTTGAGGGCGCTTTTGCGCTCTCGCTCGCCGCCGATGGTCACGCGTCCACCTTGAAAGGCGTAGTGACGGTGACCGCCACCAGCCTCTACGCCATGCAGTATCTGCCCCCTGTCGTGGCGCAATTGCGCACGCTGGCGCCGGACCTGCAACTGGATCTGATCGCCTCCAACTCGGTTCAGGATTTACGGCGTCGCGAGGCTGATATCGCCATTCGTCATGTGCGTCCCGAACAGGACGACCTGATAGGAAAGCTGGTCAGCGAGCACTCAGCGGGCTTGTACGCCTCTCCATCCTATCTCGACCGGATGGGGCGTCCGGATACGCTTGCAGACCTTTCAGATCATCATTTCATCGGTTTTGACGACGCGGATCGCTCGTTTGAGTATTATGAGGACATCGGGATTTCGGTGCCCAAAGACCGCATGCAGGTCCGCAGCGGCTATGGTGAAGTGCTGGTGTCCCTGACACGAGAAGGGCTTGGCGTTTGCATTCTGCCTTGCGGGTCATATTGCGAGGGTCTTGAGCGCGTCCTGCCTGATCAGGTGCGCATCAACTTCCCGGTGTGGCTGGTCACGCATCGGGAATTGCAAACCAATCCACGCATCCGGCTGGTTTTCGACCATCTGGCCCGGGCGCTCAAACAGCCTGACGATGAAACGCCAGCGTCACATACCTGGCCTAAGATGCGCTGATTTCATATTTAGCCTGACACTGGTTCGGGAGCCGTCCATGTCTCTGTCACGCCGTCGCTTTCTCGCAAACGCCGCCGCCGTCAGCACGGCGTTCAGCGCCCTGCCGCTTCTGAGCGCTCGCGCTCAGGCCCAAAACACGAGCGGCTATATCAACCAGGTTGAGGGCTATGGCGCGTTACAGGCCGACCCCAACGGCCTGTTCGACCTTCCGGCCGGGTTTGACTATGTGACCCTGTCTGAAACCGGTGAGACCATGGATGACGGCCTGATCGTACCGGGCGACCATGATGGCACGGCGTGTTTTCCAGGCCTTGAAGACGGTCAGGTCATTCTGGTCCGCAACCACGAGCTCTCCCCCGACCAGTTTGATGAGTCGCCCTTCGGCCCGGATGCCGCCGGTCTCTCCCGGATCGACGCCAGCAAGCTCTATGATCATGAAGCGGGCGGCCTGACGCATCTGGGCGGGACCACCACGATCCATGTGGATCTGGCCACACGCCGCGTCGTTCGCCAGTTCCTGTCGCTGGGCGGCACGGAACGTAATTGCGCTGGCGGACCGACGCCCTGGGGCAGCTGGATCACGTGCGAGGAAAGCCTGACGCAAGCCGGCGACGGGTCTGGCCGACGTGATCACGGCTACGCGTTTGAGGTGCCCTCACAAGCCATGGGCCTCGTCAACGCTGAACCGCTGACCGCCATGGGCCGCTTCAACCGTGAAGCCTGCGCCATCGATCCGCGCACCAATATCGTCTACCAGACCGAGGACGCCCGCCCCTCGCTGATCACTCGCTTCCTCCCAGAGGTGGCTGAGGAGTTGCACCGTGGCGGACGTCTGCAGGCGCTGGCCATCACAGGCCGTCCGGGCCTGAACACCCATAATTGGGACGCCAATGCGCAAACAGTCGATGTTGGTGAGACCTTGTCGTGCGAATGGATTGATGTGGATGGCGTCGACAACCCGCACAATGATCTCGCCAGCCGCCTTGTGGAGGCCGGCGCTGCGAATTTCACCCGCGGTGAAGGCATGTGGTTCGGCGATGGCGAAGGCTTTTTCTGCTGCACCGATGGCGGACCTGAGCATATCGGCCAGATCTGGCGCTATCGCCCCTCACCCTCCGAAGGACAATCGGGCGAAACCGATCAGCCCGGTGAGCTGACCTTGCTGGTCCAGACGACGGACCAGCGCATTCTGGAAAAATGCGACAACATTACTGTCGCCCCCTGGGGCGATCTGGTGGTGGTTGAAGATGGCCGCAACGAACAGTTCATTCGTGGCGTCACGCCCGATGGCCGCGTCTATACGATCGGCCGCAACGCCGCCTCTGACGCCGAAGGCGATTACAGTGAGATCACCGGTCCCTGCTTCTCGCCCGACGGCTCAACCCTGTTCTTCAACGTGCAAAATGGTCCGGGGCGGACTTTCGCGGTCAAAGGGCCGTGGGAGACGCGGTCCCTGATGGACGTCTGATCGGGGCGACGCACCCGACGAGACGGGCGGCGCGACATCAGCGTCGCCCGTTTTGATGTGGGCTCAGTAAAGCGTGATGCGGTGCAGTTCGCGGCGATAGCCTTCATAGCCGCCGGTCGCCTTGTGAACGACGCTGCGGTTGTCCCACATCACCAGCATGTCTTTCTCCCACTTTTGGGCGAAGACGAATTCCTCGCGTGACTGCCAGGCGTTGAGCTCCAGGATCAGATCAAGGGCGGTCTTGTCGTCCACGCCCTCAAACCCGATCAGATAACCGATTCCGCTGAGAAAACCGCGTCTCCCAGTTTCGGGATGAATGGGCGCGAGCGGGTGGGTGTAACGAATGTGGGCCGCCTCTTCAGACGGACGGATGTCCATGGCGCCGTTTTTCGTCACATCGCCATACGCGCCTTGCAGCGAATAGCCCATCACCGGGGAATGGATCGCCTTGAGATCAGCGAACCGCGCACGCATTTCTTCGTGCATGGCGTCGAAGGACAGATGCTGGTTGGAAAACAACGTGTCGCCGCCCATGGGCGGAATATCGAGACTGTAGAGCACCGTGCCCTTGGGCGGATGCTCCAGAAAGCTCCAGTCTGAATGCCAGTGCTCGGCGAAGATCGGGTTGGTGTCCGTGGCTTCGCGTTTAACCGCAGCGATATGGGTCCGGCCCGGAATAGGGTTGAAATACGGGTCCTCGCCAAACCGGCCGAACTGAAGCGAAAACGCCTCAAGCTGGTCATCGTCGAGTTTCTGATCGGGAAAGGCCAGCACGTGATGATCCAGCCAGGCCTGATGCACGTCAGCGATCTGGAACTCAGACAGGGGTTTGGACAGGTCCAGTCCGCGAATGCTGGCGCCGCACGCCCCGCCGCTGGGGATGATGTCAATCATGATGGCTCTCCCTGATCATTTTTCTTTGATCAGAGCATGAGCGTCGAAGATCGCAAACCCCTCACTGTCGGCTAACGAAAAAGGGCGGCCCAAACGAGCCGCCCTTCCCCAAAGTCGATTTGAAAACCGTCTTAGCGCTTCGAGAACTGGAAGCTACGACGGGCTTTCTTACGGCCGTATTTCTTACGCTCAACCACACGGGAGTCGCGGGTGAGGAAGCCGCCAGCCTTGAGCACGCCGCGCAGGGAGGGCTCAAAATAGGTCAGCGCACGGGAGATGCCGTGACGAACCGCGCCGGCTTGACCGGACAGGCCGCCGCCTTTGACCGTGCAATACACGTCAAATGCGTCAACGCGTTCAGCCGTTTCAAACGGTTGAGCGATCAGCATGCGCAGAACCGGACGTGCGAAATACACTTCCTGTTCGCGGCCATTGACGATGATCTTGCCGGAGCCCGGCTTGATCCAAACGCGCGCCGTGGCGTCTTTACGACGACCGGTCGCGTAAGCGCGGCCGAATTCGTCGATTTTCGGCTCAGCGAGCACTTGCTCTTCCGGAGCTTCCGGAACGATTTCGGAGCCTGCATCCTGCAAAGCAGACTTCAGGTCTTCCAGGGAACGAGCTTCATCAGCCATGGTCATTAGCCCCGCGCGTTCTTGGTGTTCATGGACTTGAAGTCGATGACTTCAGGATTTTGTGCTTCGTGCGGATGCTCCGCGCCAGCATACACGCGCAGTTTGGTGAACTGCCCTCGCGCCAGGGAGCTATCCTTGGGAAGCATACGCTTGACGGCCATCTCGACCACGCGCTCAGGGAAACGGCCTTCCAGCACTTTACGCGGAGAGGTTTCCTTGATGCCGCCCGGGTGACCGGTGTGGCGATAGTAGCGCTTGTCTTGGAATTTACGGCCCGTGAACACCACCTTGTCAGCGTTGATGACGATCACATGATCGCCGGTGTCAACGTGCGGGGTGAACTCGGGACGGTGCTTACCGCGGAGACGCGTGGCGATGTACGCTGCCAGGCGGCCAACAATGGCGCCCTCTGCGTCGATCACGACCCACTTTTTCTCAACGTCCGCGGGCTTGGCGGTAAAGGTCTTCATCGCTCTGCCTTGGTGTCCGTTCGCCATGACAGGGCCCATCCCCGTCACGAAGGTGAGCGGCTTCTACGCGGGCCAAACAGTCGCGTCAACACCTGTTGTGAAGTTCGCTGTATTTCAGACACTTACGAATACGGTATTGGGCTACCTCATCATTTGGTCCTCACGAACTTCTGACAGGCTGCACGCGTCATGTGACGGCGTCCAGGATTGAATATAGTGTGCGCTCACACACAATTTCGCCTGTTCATCGCAGAGGCCGATCATGACCGTACGCCGCTCCCGCCTACTCCTTACCGCAGCTCTCGCCGGCGGACTGTTCTGGATGGCGGGATGTGAAGCGCCGGACCCGGAAGGTGATGGCGTCGCCCCTTCTCAGCAAACGCGCAGCGCCATGGTCACCGGCGCTTTTGACTCCGCTGGCCGTGCTGAATCGCTCCTGTTTCTTCCCAATGCGGATGCGCCCTGGACGGGCTTGCTGGCGGCGTCGCTGACAGGCGGCGGCTTTGACATCTTCAATGTTGACGGCCAGGTGCTGATCAGCGCTGGCGGTCCGGAACTGCGCGGCCTGGCGGGCGTGCCTGACTTTGCGTTACGCGGCGAGACCTTTCCGATGCTGTTCGGCGTCGATGATCTGGGTGTGTTGCGCAGCTTTGTCGTCGTGCGTGAAACCCGTGAAGTGATCGAGTTGCCGCTTGAGACCGAAGCGACGCTCTCACCTGCTGCTGGCGTCTGTCTTTATGATCAGGGCATCGGCTATGTGGAGCTGGCGCTGTTGGGCGAAGACGCGTCCGCGCAGCTCGTGCGTATTCGGGATGCTGGCGGCGAGGGGCTGACCCTTGAAAGCCGAGACGCCCGAGCCCTGCCCTTCCCGGCCCGATCTTGTGCAGCGGCCAACGAGGACATTCTGGTCGCCGGACCGACCGCCGGGCTCTCGCGCGTGTCTCCCAGCGGTGAACAATCCGCCTTCGCCTCCGGCCTCTCGGTGTCGGATGTGGCTTATACTGAATTGCTGGGACGCCCTGTCGCCCTGATCGCTTCATCACAGACCGGTCTTGTGTCGGTCTATGACGCCCGCACGCTGGATCTGATCACAGACGTGCAGTTTGAAGACGGCTTCAGCGCGCCGGCCTTTGTCAGGCCCACAGCGCTCGCGATCACCGAAAACAATTATGGCGGCATGGCGTTTTCGAGCGGCATCCTGGCGACTTATGACGCGGCGGATTCGCAGATCAAGCTGGTCGCTCGCGAGGTTCTGTCACGGACTGTGGTGAACCCTGAGGACGCCTAGCGCGTCGCTTCGGACTCTACCGGAACCGCACCCCGCGCCGCCGTCCAGGCCAGCCCGCCGCTGGCGAGGAACAGGATGATCGCGCCCGCCTGGTGCATCAGCGACAGCGAGAGCGGCGCGACATGGATCAGGGTGACGATGCCCAGAACCACCTGAACGATCAGGGCTGCGGCCACGACATGCCCCATGCGCTTGAGTTCAGGCGCCGGGCTTTTGATCACTGTCCAGCACAGCCATAACCCGCCCGCCAGCAAGATATAAGCAAACCAGCGATGCTGGAATTGCACAGCCGGACGGCTTTCAAAAATCGCCTGCCAGAACGGCATGCCGCTGAGATAATCGTCGGGGATCAGTTGGCCCTGAAAGCCTGGCCAGGTGTTGAAGATCCGGCCCGCATCGAGCCCCGCGACGAAGGCGCCGAGCGCGATCTGCACCAGCACTGCGGCCCAGAACACCCAGGACCAACGAAACAGCCGGGATCGGGTCAGCGCTTGCGCCTGGCCGTATCGCAACTCCAGTGCGGTCCAGAGCGTCAGCCCCAGAATGACGAAGGCCATGCTCAGATGGGTCGCCAGCCGGTACTGGCTGACGTCAAGCCGGTCCACCAGCCCAGAGGACACCATCCACCAGCCGATAGCCCCCTGAAGCCCGCCCAGGCCGAACAGCACCCAGAGGCGCGGCAACAGACGGCGCGGCGCCTGACGGGTCGCCAGAAAGAACACGAAGGGTGCGAAATAAACGAGACCCAGCGTTCGCCCCAGCTGGCGATGCCCCCACTCCCACCAGTAGATGAACTGAAACTCGGCCATGCTCATGCCGCGGTTCTGTTCCTGGTATTCGGGGATCTGGCGATATTTTTCGAGTTCGGATTCCCAGCCTGCTTCCGTCAGCGGCGGCAGCGCGCCGGTGACCGGTCGCCATTCCGTGATCGACAGGCCCGAATCTGTCAGACGAGTCGCCCCGCCCACAACGATCATGGCGCAAACAAACAGCCCCACCACCACAAGCCACCAGAACATGCCGCGATGCGTGTCGGCGGCGGTGAAAGGCTTGGGCAGAGCGTGCGCAGTCATGTCAGATCCTGATCGAACCAGTCGTCTGCCTAGCTACATATCTGACAGGCGGCCGGGGGCAAGGCGCCCGTGCGGCGAATGGTCAGTGCATGAGGCGTTCGATCAGGACTGGCCAGAAACTGCTTAGCGCCTTACCTTTCTATCAAACGCAAGGGAGGAGCGCATCATGTCGCTTGAGAATTTCCGCAAGGAAACAAAAGATTGGCTCCAGGCCAACTGTCCTGAGAGCATGCGCCAGCCGATCCGGTCCGAAGCCGACATCTGCTGGGGCGGCCGCAATTGGACCTTCGCCAGCGATGATCAGAAACTCTGGCTTGAGCGCATGGCCGAACGCGGCTGGACCGTGCCGACCTGGCCGACCGAATATGGCGGCGGCGGTCTGAGCAAGGACGAAGCCTTCGTGCTGAAAGAGGAATTGAAGGCGATCAACGCCCGTTCGCCGCTCGACAGCTTCGGAATCTGGATGCTTGGCCCGGCGCTTCTGAAATACGGCACGCACGAGCAAAAGCTGAAATTCCTGCCGCCGATCGCCCGCGGTGAAATCCGCTGGTGCCAGGGCTATTCAGAGCCGGGCGCGGGCTCTGATCTGGTCTCCCTGCGGACCAAGGGCGTGCTGGATGGCGACCATTACACCGTCAACGGCCAGAAAGTCTGGACCTCATACGCCGACCAGTCTGACTGGATTTTCGCCTTGGTTCGCACCGAAGCGGATGCGCCGAAATATAACGGCATCTCCTTCCTTCTGATCGACATGGACCAGCCCGGCGTGACCACCAAGCCGATCAAGCTGATCTCGGGCAAGTCGCCCTTCTGCGAGACCTTCTTTGATGACGCCAAGGCTCTGGTGGAGAACCGCGTCGGCGATGCCGGCCAGGGGTGGGAGATCGCCAAATACCTGCTCAGCCACGAACGCGCCGGCATCGTGTCTGAAGCCGCTTTTGGCGGACTGAACCCGGTCAGTGCGGCGCATCAGTCCGGTGAAGTCGAGGCGGACGGCAAAATGTCTGACCCGATCCTGCGCGGCGATGTGGCGCGTCTGACCATTGATGGTCTGGCGTTTGAAGCCACCATGCGCCGGGTCAAGGAAGAAGCCGACCATGGCGAAGGCGTGGGCGCACGCGCGTCCTTGCTCAAATATATGGGCACCGAGCTGAACAAGCGCCGCAATGAGCTGAACATGTCGGCTCTGGGCTCTGACGGCCTGCTTTGGGAAGGCGAGAAAGAGAGCGATGGCGATCCGGCGCGCTCCTGGCTGCGCTCGCGCGCCAACTCCATCGAGGGCGGCACAAGCGAGATCAACCTCAACATCGTCGCCAAGCGCGTATTGAACCTGCCGGGCGCGTAAGCCGCGTCTTTCAGAGTAAGGAATTAATCGATGAGCTTTGTTCTCAACGAAGACGAACAGATGCTGCGCGATTCAGCGCGCGCTTTCCTTGGCGAATCCTCGCCCGTGACCGCCCTTCGCGCCTTGCGTGACGAGAGGAGCCCGACCGGCTTCTCGGCAGAGCTGTGGTCGTCCTTTGCGGAAATGGGCTGGAGCGGCGTTCTGGTCAGCGAAGACCATGGCGGCGTGGATATGGGCTATGCCGCTGCAGGCCTGGTGCTTGAGGAGATGGGCCGCACCCTCGCCTCATCGCCTTTCCTGTCCACGTCGGTTCTGGCGGCCACCGCCTTTAACCTGGCGGGCACGGATGCGCAGAAATCAAGCTGGCTTCCCAAAATCGCCGCCGGTGATACCGTCATTGCGATCGCACTGGACGAACGCGCCCGGCACAATCCCGACCATATCGAGACGCGCGCGAAGAAAGACGGCAACGGCTTTGTTCTGTCAGGCAAAAAGCGATTCGTGAATGAAGGCGCCGGCGCGGATATGCTGATCGTCGTCGCCCGTACGGATGACGACCAGATTGGCTTTTTCCTGGTGGATCCCAAAGCGAACGGCGTCAGCCGCACCGACCGCCGGACACTGGACAGCCATGTGCCTGCCGATTTCGACTTTGACGACGTGAAGCTTGATGGTGACGCCTATCTGTCGGGCGCTGAAGATGCGGACGCGGCTTATCGTCGTCTGCTGGACGCCGGCCGGGCTTGCCAGGCGGCGGAATCCCTGGGCGTCGCCGAACAGGCGTTTGATGACACCATCGCCTATATCTCTGAACGCGAGCAGTTCGGCGTGCCGATCTCAAGCTTTCAGGGCCTGCAGCATCGCGCCGCCCATCTTCTGGGCGAGCTGGAACTGACGCGTTCGCTGGTGCGCCGGGCGCTCACCACGCTCGACACCCAGCCCAGCCAGGCGCCGCTCTGGTGCGTGGCGGCGAAGGCCAAGGCGACGCAAGTGTCACGTCTCGCCGCCGCCGAAGGCATTCAGATGCACGGCGGCGTCGGCATGACCGACGAGTACGATATCGGCCTGTACTACAAGCGTGCGCAAGCGGCTGGCGAATTCATGGGCGATGACGCCTTTAACGCTGGCGAAGTGGCGCGGATGAGCGGCTACTAGGACGCCGCTTGTCTCCAGATCAAGGCGGGGCCGTTTTGCGGCTCCGCCTTTTTTGTTCACGCGGGATCAGAATCTGTCGCCGACTCGGTCTGATCCTGGGCGGCGTCCGTCGCCATTTCGTACAACTGCTTCATTTCGCCCGCCAGCAAGATCGGCGAGGCGTCGATGTCCTCAGCGTCCATCAGCTCCGCCACTCGCTGGACAGAGGCGATCAGCATATGCTGCTCCCAGCTGGGCAGCTGGCGGAACGCGCGCAGAAAGCCTGCCTGCAGGAGTTCCGGCGCAGTGTCGGCCTTTTCGAGCCCCGCTGATGTGAGACCCACCATCACGACCCGGCGGTCGTTTTCGCTACGGCGACGAACAACCCATCCATGATTTTCCAACCGGTCGAGAATGGACGTGATCGTCGCCTGGCTCAACGACACAGCCCGCGCAATCGCGCTTGGGGCCATTTCGCCATCCTTGCGCAAGGCCTGGATGACGACGAGCTGCGGTGCCGTGAGCCCCGAGCTTTTCACCAGGCGTTTGGAGTGAATATCAATCGCGCGCGTAATCCGGCGCAAGGCGATCAGGATTTCATCATAATCAGTCATCGAACCCATCATGAACTTGCGCGAACGCGAGACGACTGCGTCGGCTTACCATGAGTTTGTTCAGAAAGGGAAATGGTCGGAACGGCGAGATTCGAACTCGCGACCCCTGGTCCCCCAGACCAGTGCGCTAACCGGGCTGCGCCACGTTCCGACGTTTCAGTCTCCGAACAGGTCCCGGCGTTCGGAGAGGAGAGACGTATAAGGGCCAAAAAGCGGACAGGCAACCATTCAGCGCGGTCTGTGGCAGACCTGATGCAGCCTTGTGGCGGCGCTGCGCTCAGGCCGTCTTCTCAAGCACTTCAGAGAGCCGCGCCCTCGCCTGCTCCAGACGTGACAGCGCGCTTCGCGCCAAGTCGATCTGACCGCCAGACAAACGCGTCGCGTGTGGCTGCTCCGCACTTTGAAGCGTCACCGGCCTATCATCCGACGGGGCCGCAGCTTCTGTAGCTGCCGGTGAGGCTTTGACATCCAGAGCAGGGTCCGGGCTGGGCGTGCTGGCGTCCGCCAGGGCCGCGACCGACGCGACGCCATGCTCGCGCAGATACTTCTGCGCGCCCTTGATGGTGTATCCGTCATCGTAAAGCAGCCGGCGCAGGCCTTTGAGGAGCTGAACGTCCTGGCGGCGATACATGCGCCGACCACCCGCACGCTTGACCGGTTTGAGCTGGGCGAACTTGCTCTCCCAAAATCGCAAGACGTGAGGGGGCAGCCCCGCCTCCTCCCCGGCTTCGGATATGGTCCGGTAAGCGTCTGGCGATTTGTCGCTCATGGCGTGTCCTATTTGGACAGGGCGGCGTCGACCCGGTCCTTGAGCACCTGGGAGGGTTTGAAGACCAGAACCCGGCGCGGTTCGATCGGCACTTCTTCGCCAGTTTTCGGATTGCGTCCGACACGTCCGGTCTTGTCGCGCAACAGGAATGACCCGAAGGACGACAGCTTGACCGATTCTCCGCCCACAAGCTTGTCGGAGATCATGTCGAGAACGGCTTCCACCAACTCCGCGCTTTCGTGTCGGGACAAGCCGACTTCGCGATGGACGGCATCTGACAGATCTGCGCGCGTGACAGTCTTCGAACCCATGTTGGCCCCCGTTTTAATGTCTGCGATGAAGACGTTACGTCGCAAACCGCTCACTGGTCAACGTTAACCATAGGTCGCACAATGAACGCGCTTAATAACGCACTAACGCGGCGCCCCAGGTGAAGCCTCCGCCAAGCGCTTCCATCAGCACCGTATCGCCGCGTTTGATGCGGCCATCCTTGACCGCGGCGTCAAAGGCGAGCGGGATGGACGCAGCGGAGGTGTTGCCGTGTTCAGCGACGGTGGAGATCACCTGTTCCACTGAAATCCCAAGCTTTTTCGCGACGCCGAGCAGAATGCGCTGATTGGCCTGGTGCGGCACCACCCAGTCAATATCCGCAATGTCGACGCCGGTCTGCGCGCACAAGGTGGTCATGGCGTCCGAGATTTTCGTCACGGCGTGGCGGAACACCTGATTGCCCTGCATGCGCAAATGGCCGACCGTTTTTGTCGCAGAGGGACCGCCATCGACGTAAAGCAGGTCGCAATACTCGCCATCCGAACGAAGATGGGTTTTCAGAACGCCCTTATACTCTTCAGGCTCACCCTCTTCGGCCGTCAGAACCATGGCGCCCGCGCCATCCCCGAAGAGGACGCACGTGGTGCGGTCGGTCCAGTCGAGAATGCGCGAGAATGTCTCGGCGCCGATGACCAGAGCGCATTTTGCCTGGCCGGTGCGAATGAAATTGTCCGCCGTCGCCAGCGCGTAGAGGAAGCCCGAACAGACGGCGTGAACGTCAAAGGCGAAGCCGTTCTTCACGCCGAGCTTGTGCTGAATAATGGTGGCGGTGGCGGGAAAGGTCAGATCGGGCGTGGCCGTGGCCACGATGATCAGATCCACATCCTCCAAAGCCAATCCGGCATGGTCAACCGCCCTGCGTGCGGCGGCTTCGCCCAGGTCAGAAGTCCGTTCGCCATCACCGGCGATATGGCGCTTGTTGATTCCCGTGCGCTCGCGAATCCACTCGTCGCTGGTTTCGACAATCGCTTCCATACCCTTGTTGGTCAGGACTTTCTCAGGCAGGTACGAACCGATCCCGGCGATGCGTGAATAGGTCAAGCCGTTTCCCCCTCGGAAACATTATCCGTTTGCAACTCGGACAGTCTTTCAAGATTGCGTTCGATCTCGGACAGGAACCGGCTGTCCGCCATTTCCAGCGCAATGCGCAAGGACGTGGCGAAGCCGAGCGCGTCCGTGCCGCCATGACTTTTCACCACAACGCCGTTCAGCCCCAGAAACACGCCGCCATTGACGTTGCGCGGATCCATCTTGGCGCGCAGCTGGCCTAACGCGCCCAGGCTCAACAGGCCGGTGGCGATCTTGGCGATGAGAGAGCTGGTCAGCGCTTCGCGCAGCCAGCCGCCCACAAGCCGCGCCGTCCCCTCGGCGGTCTTCAGCGCCACATTGCCTGTGAAGCCGTCGGTGACGACCACATTGGTGGTGCCGGCGGAAATATCATCGCCCTCGATGAAGCCGCGATAATCAAGATCGAGCTCGGCCTGGCGGATCAGGGCGTCCGCATCGCGGATCGTCTGATCACCCTTGAGCTCTTCCTGGCCCACATTGAGCAAGCCGACTGTCGGGTTCTTCTCACCGTGAACAGCACGATGAAACGCTTCGCCCAGAACGGCGAATTCGACGAGTTGAGACGGCGAACAATCCACGTTCGCACCCACATCCAGCACGGTGGAAAAGCCTTGCGGCGCGGGCCAGCTTGCAGCGATGGCGGGACGGTGCACGCCCTTTTTCATGCGCAGGATGACCTTGGAGATCGCCATAAGCGCGCCAGTGTTTCCAGCTGAGACTGCGACCTGGGCCTCGCCCTCCTTCACCGACAGGACGGCGTTCCACATGGAAGAGCCGCGTGCGCGCCGAACCGCTTCGGACGGTTTGGCGGACATATCCACTTCGGTGTCGGAATGGCGGATGTCGCACACCTCGGCCAGGCCTTCATGCCGGGCGAGCAAGGGCTTTATTTGCGCTTCGTCGCCATGAAGGATGAACCGAACCGCACGCTTGCGGCCTTTGAGAAAATGCGCGACGCCGTCAACGACGATTTCCGGCGCATCATCGCCGCCCATGGCGTCGATAGAAAGGACCAGCGCTGAGCTCATAGACAATCCGTCTTAAAATAATTTGTGCGCCGGCAGGCGGCCGACGGCGGGCGAACCTTACCCATTGACCCTCTCATTGCAAGCGACGCACGCCGCAGCTCAAGCCTGAGCAAACTGCGGCGCTTCGCCGGCCAACAGCGCTTCTATCGGTTGCGCGTCGAGTGTCTTGACGCTCTTCAAAGCATATTCCGCAAGGCGTGCGCAAACGTCGGGATTCGGCTCGCTCTCTTCCAGCATGTTGCGTTCAAAGGCCTCGGAGAGCGCTGCTAGGTCCCCGTCCGCGAGCGGCGTCTCATAGGCTTTCGCGCGCCCGTAGAACGCCTCTCCCATTTCCTTGATTTTCTTGCCGACGCTCAGATCTCCGGTGCCCATTTCGCGCAAGGCGGCGTCCATGTCGTCAAACATGACGTCAAACACGCGTTGCGACAGGTCACGGCCGAGATCCCCGCCCTCGCGCAGGCGACGCATCAGCAACACCGCATGCAGGACGATCATGTCATAGCGACCGTCCACGCTGTCCTCCACGCCGTCAGCGCCGTAAAACGCCGGACGCCGCGCTGAGCGCACGAGGGAATCATAAAGACTGCGAGCGATTTGCTTGCCGCGATCTTTCCTGAACAAACGACTGAACATGTATTAACAGGCTCCCCTCACTGAGCGCTTGCAGCTATGGTTCCATCCGGTTACGTCAAGGCGATAGTCCAGCGCAAGCTGGCTGACCACTGACGTTTACGTCTCGAACGCTATCAATGGAGCCCTTATGCGCCTCAGCCGAGTGATCCTCGCCGCCACCGTCGCCCTCAGCGCGACGCTGGTTACGGCCTGCAATCCGACCCTGCGCAGCCATGGCTTCCGCTATCCCGATGGCGAAGTGCCTGAACTGACCGTGGGCGTGGACAGCCAGTCCACCGTGCTCGCCACGCTGGGCAATCCGTCCACTCGCGGCACGTTCGAGCAAGACACCTGGTATTATATCTCTGCAACACGTGAATATCTCGCCTATCTGCGTCCCGACACCCGCGAACGCCGGATCATCGCCGTGCGCTTTGACGAAGACGGCACGGTCAGCGCCGTGGACGAGTTCGGCATGGAAGACGGCCGGGTCGTGGCTTTTGTAGATCGCGAAACCCCGACTCGCGGACGCGAGCTGACCATTCTTGAACAGCTTCTGGGCAATGTGGGGCGTCTGCCGAGCGAACAGTTCGGCGGCGAGCAGAACCTGCCCGGCGGCGCGGGCGGCCCGCGTCCGGGCGGCTAGACGCGTCCATCATCCGAATACAAAAACCCCCGACGCTCGGCGCCGGGGGTTTTCTTTTACCCGGTGGGCGGGACTACAGCCCCGCCAGCACCGCCAGCATGAGCAAGGCCACGATATTGGTGATCTTGATCATCGGGTTCACCGCAGGTCCTGCCGTGTCCTTGTAGGGATCGCCCACCGTATCGCCCGTCACAGCGGCCTTGTGGGCTTCTGAGCCCTTGCCGCCATGATGGCCGTCCTCGATGTATTTCTTGGCGTTGTCCCAAGCCCCGCCGCCGGCGGTCATGGAGATCGCCACATAGAGGCCGGTCACGATCACGCCGAGCAACATGGCCCCGACGCTGGCCAGCGCTTCGGCTCGTCCGGCGATGAAGTTCACCACGATGAACAGCACGATCGGGCTGAGCACCGGCAAAAGCGAGGGAATGATCATCTCCCGGATCGCCGCCTTGGTCAGAAGGTCGACCGCGCGGCCGTAATCAGGCTTCACCTCGCCTTTCATGATGCCGGGGTTTTCGCGGAACTGACGCCGCACCTCCTCGACCACCGCCTGGGCGGCGCGTCCCACGGCCGTCATCGACATGCCGCCGAACAGGAAGGGCAAGAGCCCGCCAAAGAGCAGCCCGACGACCACATAAGGATTGGAGAGCGAGAAGTTCACGCTCAGGCCCGCAAAGAAGGGATAGGTCTCAGGATTTGACGCGAAATACGCCAGATCCTCGGTATAGGCGGCGAAGAGCACCAGAGCGCCCAGCCCCGCCGATCCGATGGCGTAGCCCTTGGTGACGGCCTTGGTGGTGTTGCCGACCGCATCCAGCATGTCGGTGGTGTCGCGCACCGCGCCTTCCAGCCCCGCCATCTCGGCGATGCCGCCGGCGTTGTCGGTCACCGGTCCGAACGCATCCAGCGCCACAACCATGCCCGCCAGCGCCAGCATGGTCGTCACCGCGATTGCGATGCCGAACAGCCCTGCCAGGTTGAAGGTCAGCATGATGGCGCCGATGATCACCAGCGCCGGCAGCGCCGTGGCCTCCATGGAGACGGCGAGCCCCTGGATGACGTTCGCGCCATGGCCGGACTCAGACGCCTTGGCCACGGACTTCACCGGGCCATAGTTCACGCCGGTATAGTATTCCGTTATCCAGACGATCAGGCCCGTGACCGCCAAACCGGTCAGGCCGCAATAAAACAGCGACATGGCCGTGATCGATAGCCCGTTCGCGCTTTCAACGACGCCGTCAAATCCCAGGACGAAGTGCGTGGCGATCGCCAGGCCTGCCGCTGAAAAGATCGCAGCGGCGAAAAACCCTTTGTAGAGCGCGCCCATGACATTGGTTGAGCCCTTGCCGAGACGCACAAAGAACGCGCCCAGGATCGACGCGACCATGCACACGCCGCCAATCGCCAAGGGATAGATCATCATGGCGTCCAGCGTGATCGCGCCCGCCGCATCGCGGAAGTAGATCGAGGCGAGCACCATGGTGGCCACAATCGTCACGGCGTAGGTCTCAAACAGATCCGCCGCCATGCCGGCGCAGTCGCCAACATTATCGCCCACATTATCGGCGATGGTCGCGGCGTTGCGCGGGTCATCCTCGGGGATGCCGGCTTCCACCTTGCCGACCATGTCCCCGCCCACATCGGCGCCCTTGGTGAAGATGCCGCCGCCCAGACGCGCGAAGATCGAGATCAGCGAGGCCCCGAAACCGAGGGCCACCAGCCCGTCAATAATCTGTCTGGGCTCCTCGGCCGAACCGAATGACGTCCCTTGCGTGAGCCACAGATAGTACCCGGTGACCGCCAGTAGCGCCAAACCCGCCACCAGCATCCCGGTGATCGCACCGGCGCGGAAGGCCATGGAGAGCCCCGCCTGAAGCGAGTCCATCGACGCTTGCGTGGTCCGCACATTCGCCCGGACAGACACCAGCATGCCGATGAAACCGGCTGCGCCCGATAACAACGCCCCGATCAGGAAACCCAAGGCGACGACCGGGCCGAGCAAAAACCCGACCAGAATCAAAATCGCCGCCCCAACGGCGGCGATCGTCATGTATTGGCGTTTGAGATAGGCGTTCGCGCCTTCCTGGATGGCGCTGGCGATTTCCTGCATGCGCTCCGAACCCGCGCTCGCCGCGAGAATGGAGCGAATCTGAACCGCACCGTAGAGAACCGCAAGTCCCCCGCAGGCTAAGGAAATCCATAGCCAGATATATACTGATTGCATGACACCCTCCCCGAGCGTCTAAAGGCTTCTTGCAACGCCGCATCGAGTTCTTGGAAGCCTCCAAGACATGGGCGGCTATTGCTTTGACAAAGAAAGCCTAGTCCCGGTTTTCAGGGAGATGCAACAGTAAAGAGAAATGCTGCGGTGCAGCTATATTCTCAAATCAGCGCAGAGGGCGAACGTCAGAGCCTAGAAGATCAAGACGCTCAATCTGCGTCGGATCCACAACTTCACCGATCGCCGCATACAGAATCTGGCGCGTGGATTCGCGGTCGATCTCACCGGCGTCATCCATCATGAACGGATGGCGATGGGCGGATCGGACCATGGTGTCGACCAGGAAGTGCAAGTCTTCGATAAAGCGGGTCGCACTCACGCCGCGCGCCAGACAAATACGTGGCGTTACAAACGCATAGCCATACAAATGGTGGTGAGATTCAATCGGCACCACGATCGAGGGCACGTCCACCCTACGCGGGCAGGTTTCGTCTTCGCCGAACTCCGCCATGAGCGCCTGAGTGGCCTCTTCAACAGAGTTGTAAAGCGGCAAATCCGTGGACGCCACGGCGCCAGGCCCGCTGGAGCCGCCGCCTCCACCGCCTCCTCCGCCACCGCCGCCCGCGGCGAACGCAGGCGTGGAGAGCAGAAAAGCGGTGCAGAGTGCGTATGCGAAATACCGAATCATAAATCCTGCTTAGCAGGCAAGACTCAAAAATGCGTAAACCCAAAAGACGAAGGCGCGATGGGCGCCCCATCCGCTCGAACGATCAGATCGCCGTCTGAGTCGCGTCTGGAAGTGACCTCGCCCATGCATGTCACTGCGACGCCGAGACGGCTAGCCGCGGCGATGAAGTCTGGCGCGGCATCCACCGACACGGTCAGCACCAGCTCATAATCATCACCGCTCGAAGCCAGCTCCAGCAAGGCCTGTGACCGGTCCGGCTGTTGCGCCAGCCAATGGCGCGCAGAGTCCGAGAGAGGGATCGCATCCAGATTCAGCTCGACCGTGCAGCAAGATGCGTCCGCGATGTGCCGGGCGTCGGCCAGTAAACCATCAGAAACATCAATCGCGGCATGCGCATACTGGCGAACAAGCCCTGACAACGCACATCGCGGCTCAGGCAGGGTGAACCGCTGGGCCAGAAATGTCGCATCCGCGTCCGGGGGCGCATAGCCGCCCTGTCTCGCCTTCAGGCCGAGACCCGCATCGCCAATGGTTCCTGTCACCAGAACCTGATCCCCTGGCTGCGCGCCACTGCGCCGGACCGCCTGCCCTATCGGGACCGCGCCAAAGGCGGTGATGGAGATCATCCAAGGTCCGGGCGCGCTGGTGGTGTCGCCCCCGGCCAGATGGACGCCGAAACTGTCCTGATCCAGAGCCAACCCGTCCGCAAAGCCGCTCATGCGCGCTTCGCGTCCAGCCTCAGGCCAGACCACGCATGCCATATAGGCATGCGGATCAGCGCCCATGGAGGCCAGATCAGACAGGTTTGCGCGCAGCGCCTTTCGGGCGGCCAGCGCAGGATCTTCGTCATGTGGAAAATGGCGGCCTTCGATCAGCGTATCCGCCGTCACCGCCCACTCACACCCTTCTGGCGGCGTCAGAATAGCGCCGTCATCTGTCAGCGCGGCGGCGCCAGGCAATCCAAGACTGAGCGGGGCGAGCCGCGTTCGTATGTAGTCAAACTCGCCCGATCCGCTCATATCAATCAGGCGTCACGCACCTGTTTGGACAGGGCGTCCAGCGTCGCGTTGACGAAGCCCGATTCCGAGCCGTCAAAGAAGGCGTGCGCGACATCGACATATTCGTTGATGACGACGGCGGCCGGCACATCCTTGCGCGCGACCAGCTCATAGCCGCCTGCCCGCAAGATCGCGCGCACAGTGGCGTCCAGACGTGAGAGTTTCCAGCCTTCCTTCAGAACGCCGGACACGCGCTTGTCCACATCGGACTGGTGCGAAATGATGCCTGTCACGAGGTCTTCAAAGAACACTTCATCGGTTTCGACAAAATCTCCCGGCTCGCCTTCATAGCCGAACCGGTGATCGCGAAATTCCTTCACGACCGCCGCGGCGCCGGAGCCGGACGTCTCCATCTGGTAGAGCGCCTGCACAGCGCTCAGGCGCGCCGCGCGGCGCAGCCGGGCGCGTCGGTCCGATGACGCTTCCTGTGCCTTGTCGCTCATCAGGCCGCCCCGAATTTCTTCTTGAGGCTCAACAGCGCCAACGCGGCGTTCGCCGCATCACCGCCCTTGTTTTTCTCATGCACATTGGCGCGCACGCGAGCCTGTTTGATGTTTTCGACCGTCAGGATGCCATTGCCGACCGGAACGCCCTTGAGCGTCAGATCCATCAATCCGCGCGCAGATTCCCCGCAGACATAATCAAAATGGCTGGTTTCACCGCGGATGACGCAGCCCAGAGCCACGTAGGCGTCATAGGGGGCCTTACCCAGCTCGGACAGCGCGATCACAGCTGGAATCTCCAGTGCGCCAGGCACTTCAACGACGTCTGCCGTCACACCCGCCGCGTCACAGGCGCCCTGAGCGCCGGAAACCAGCTGCTCGGTGATGTCTTCGTAAAAAGGCGCTGCGATCAGCAGCACTCGGGTTTCAGCGCTCACAAGCGCCTCCTTTAATCAATTTCGCGTTGCTCGACGACTTCAAGACCATAGCCGTCCAGCCCCACAATGTTTTGCGGCGCAGTGGACAAGAGGATCATCTTGCGCACGCCCAGATCCAGCAATATTTGCGCGCCCAGACCATATTCACGCAAGCGGCGTTCTTCACGTGTATCGGGCGGGTCAGACGGCGCAGCGCCAAAACGCTCTGTGATCGCTGCTCGATTGGTCTCACGGATGAACACCATGGCCGCCGGGCCATCATGTTCGGACAGCGCTTTCACACCCTTATCCACCAGACCCGTGCGCCCGCCAAGCGCGCCCAACACGTCATCAGCGAAGCTGACCTTGTGCATGCGCACCAGAGCCGGCGCATCGGCGGTGATTTCGCCTTTATGCAGAGCCACATGCTCCACATTGTCCACCAGGGAGCGAAACACCGTCAGCTTGAACGGGCCGCCCGCTTCAGTGGACACTTCCGTGTCCATGCGGCGCTCGACGAAACGGTCATGCTGGCGGCGATAGGCGATCAGATCGGCGATCGCGCCGATCTTCATATTATGCTCTTTGGCGAACTCGATAAGGTCGGGCAGACGGGCCATAGTCCCGTCATCCTTCATGATCTCACAGATCACGCCAGCGGGATTCACCCCGGCCAGACGGGCGATGTCCACTGCGGCTTCCGTATGGCCGGCGCGCACCAGCACGCCGCCATCGCGCGCCACCAGCGGGAAGACGTGACCCGGCGACACCACGTCTTCCGAGCCTTTGGAGGGGTCGATGGCCGTGGCGACCGTCAACGCCCGGTCATGAGCGGAGATGCCGGTGGAGATGCCTTCGCGCGCTTCGATCGACACCGTGAAATTGGTGGAGTGTCGCGACTGATTGCGCTGGCTCATAAAGGGCAGCTGCAGGGTTTTCGCACGGTCCTGGGTCATCGACAGGCAGATCAGGCCGCGGCCATAGCGCGCCATGAAATTGATGACGTCCGGCGTGGCGAACTGGGCGGGGATGATCAGATCCCCTTCGTTCTCACGGTCCTCGGCGTCCACCAGGATAAACATGCGGCCATTGCGGGCCTCGTCGATGATCTCTTCCACCGGCGACAGCGCGGATTGGGGGGCGGCTTCGCTCACGACTGGACCTCATTATTCGCGGCGCCGTCTGCACGGGCCTCCATTAGACGGGCGGCGTAGCGCGCCATGACGTCAACCTCAAGGTTGACGCGCGTTCCCGCCTGCAAAGATCCCAAAGTTGTGACCTCTGCGGTATGGGGAATGATCATCAGCTCGAACGTGTCGCCCTCGACCCGGTTCACGGTCAGCGAAACGCCGTCCACCGTGATCGAGCCCTTGTAGGCGATGAAGGCGCTCAGATCTGTAGGGGCTTTTACGATAAAGCGGATCCAGCCGTCTTCGTCTGATCGGGAGACCACACGCCCGACGCCGTCCACATGGCCTTGCACGATATGGCCGCCCAGCTCGTCGCCGACTTTCAAGGCGCGCTCAAGATTGACCACATCTCCCGCTGTCCACTCACCGAGCGTGGTTTTGGAAAGCGTTTCAGGTGAGACGTCGAGATCATATTCAGCCCCCTCGCCTACAGCACGTCGCGCCACAACGGTCAGGCAGACCCCGGCATGAGCGATAGACGCCCCAAGGTCGATCGAGGACGCGGGATACGGGCTCGAGATCGTCATCCGGCGCACATCGCCCTCAGACACAGATACGATCCGCCCGAGAGCAGAGACTAGGCCGGTAAACATGGGATCATCCCCGTTGATAGGTTTCCCAAAGATCCGCGCCACAAGCGCGAACAGATGTGCGTTGGAATGTGGGCGCTAGGCTGAGTTCCTCAAGGCCAAGCCCTGCAATACAGGCTCGCCCCTCCGCTCCGATCAGCATGGGCGCGCGGAACCATTCGATATGCGTGACGAGCCCGGAGCGGATCGCCGAGCCTGCGATCTCAGCCCCGGCTTCGATCATGAGGCTTTGAACGCCTCGCTCCAGGAGTGTTTGCAGAACGGCTTTGAAACAGACGTGTCCGAACGCGTCCGCCTCCGTCTGGATCAGCTCAGCTGCGCCTAGACCGATCGAAGCCTCTGCAACATGAAACACCCAGACCGGCGCTCCGGTGAGCATGGCCGCATCGGCAGGCATGCGAAGATGAGAATCAAGCACCACGCGTCGGGGCTGGTCCCCACTCGCAACGCCGTCCGGACGCGCTGTCAGTTGTGGATCATCGGCGAGCACGGTCCCGATCCCGGTCAGGATGGCGTCATGCTCCGCGCGTATGCGATGGACTTGCCCGCGGGCCTCAGGGCCTGTGATCCATTTGGATTGGCCGTTCGCCAATGCGATCCGGCCATCAAGGCTGGTGGCGAGTTTCAGCGTCACGCGCAGGGTTTGCGCCGCGGTCATTGATCTGCGTCCAGATCATCCTCATGCCCGAGTTTTTCGCCCTTGATGAATTCCGAGAAGTCATCAACTTCCTGAAAGTCTTTATAGACTGAGGCGTAGCGCACATAGGCGACGGTATCGAGATTGCGCAATCCATCCATCACCAGCTCGCCGATAACGCTGGCGGGCACGTCTGGATCACCCAGGCTTTCGAGACGCCGGACAATGCCGGAAATCATCTGCTCGACCCGTTCGCGCTCAATGGCGCGTTTCTGGGTCGCCAACAACACCGACCTCGCCATCTTGTCACGATCAAACGCTTCGCGCTTGTTGTCGGACTTGAGCACATGAAGATCGCGCAGCTGCACGCGCTCGAACGTGGTGAAACGGCCGCCGCACGCCGGGCAATGACGACGGCGTCGGATCGCCTGGCTGTCTTCAGCCGGGCGGGAATCCTTCACCTGAGAATCAGGGTTGGCGCAAAACGGACACCGCATGCGCGTATCCTAGCCGAGCGCGGGGTAGATCGGGAAGCGTTCGCACAGCGCGACCACTTCATCACGCACTCGCGCCTCGACCTCGGCGTCACCTTCACGATTGACCGCCAACGCATCCAGCACTTCCGCCATCATCTCGCCCACGCGGCGGAACTCAGCGGCGCCGAAGCCTCGCGTAGTCCCCGCCGGCGCGCCGACGCGCAGGCCCGAGGTTACGGTCGGCTTCTCGGGATCAAACGGCACGCCGTTCTTGTTGCAGGTCATATGCGCGCGTTCGAGCGCGGCTTCGGAAATGTCGCCCGTCAGGGATTTGGGGCGCAGATCCACCAGTGCGAGATGGCTGTCGGTGCCGCCAGAGACAATGTCATAGCCAGCTTCCACCAGCGCGCCAGACATGGCGCGGCAGTTCTCGATCACGGATGCGGCGTAGGCCTTGAACTCGGGGCGCAGCGCTTCGCCGAACGCGACCGCCTTGGCGGCGATCACATGCATCAAGGGTCCGCCCTGAAGGCCCGGGAAGACGGCGGAGTTGAACTTTTTGCCCAAAGCTTCATCGCGGCTGATGATCATGCCGCCGCGCGGGCCGCGCAGGGTCTTGTGCGTGGTGGTGGTGCACACATCGGCCAGCGGAACCGGATTGGGATAAACTCCGCCAGCGACAAGACCCGCAAAGTGCGCCATGTCCACAAGCAGATAAGCGCCGACCTCGTCAGCAATGTCGCGGAACGCCTGAAAATCAATCTCGCGCGGATACGCGGACCCGCCCGCGATGATCATCTGAGGCTGGACCTCTTTGGCCTGCTCGCGCAGCTTGTCATAATCGATCAGCGCATTGTCTTCGCGCACGCCATAGGCGTGGGCTTCGAACCATTTGCCAGACAGGTTCGGGCGAGCGCCGTGGGTCAGGTGCCCCCCCGATGACAGGTCCAGTCCCAGAATTTTATCGCCCGGCTTCAGAAGCGCCAGGAACACCGCCTGGTTGGCCTGGCTGCCTGAATTGGGCTGGACGTTGGCGTACGCGGCGCCGAACAATTGCTTGGCGCGCTCGATCGCAAGCTCTTCTGCTATGTCGACGAATTCGCACCCGCCATAATAGCGCCGGCCCGGATAGCCTTCGGCGTATTTATTGGTCAGCGGCGAGCCCTGCGCTTCCAGAACAGCGCGCGAGACGATGTTCTCGGACGCGATCAGTTCGATCTGCGTCTGCTGACGATGAATTTCCTTGCTGATCGCCGAGGCGAGCTGAGGATCGGCGTCAGCCAGCGACTGGGCAAAGAAAGAGGTGTTCTGGGCGGTCGATTGAACGTCAGCCATCTCGCTCGCACTCCATATAGCGGATCTTGATAGCTACATACGGCTGGATGGGGTCGTGGACAAGGCGCTGATCAGACGTAAATTCATCCGATTGCATCAACAAAGTTTGTTACGTGCATTCAGCAACCTTAAAAAATCTATGGTATCTGCAGATTCTTCAATTCAATACTTGTAGAGCGAATACACTATCATTAAACACAAGACATCTCGTTTTCAGACGCAAACGCCATAATGTTGCGCAAGGATCAGAATATGACTGAAGAGACACTGCTGCCCGTCGATAATGAAGAACTGATGCGGATGACCACTGACATCATCGCATCTTTTCTCTCGCACAACTCTGTGCCGGCGGAAAGCGTCCCGGATATGATCAAATCGGTCTACGCCACCATGAAAGAAATTTCGGGTGAGCCGGCCAAGCCTGAGCCCAAAGCGAAACCGGCTGTGCCTGTCTCTCGTTCGGTCAGCGATGATTACATCGTCTGCCTGGAAGACGGCAAAAAACTGAAAATGCTCAAGCGCTATCTGCGCTCGCAATACGACATGTCGCCGGAAGACTATCGCCGCAAATGGGGCCTGCCGGCTGACTATCCGATGGTGGCGCCGAATTATTCCAAGCGTCGCTCGGAGTTCGCCAAAGAAATCGGTCTGGGCCGCGGCGCTCGCAAGAAATAAGCGCTAGCCCGAACGCCTGCCTATACAATCACGCCCCGACCGCCTGGTCGGGGCGTTTTTGATTCTGGCGTCACGCCCTCTTGCGTCAGACGGCGCATCAGCTTGCGCGCGGCGAGACGCTGCAAATCATCCTGACGGGTTTTGATGGGGCCGAAGACGACCACTTCTATGCCGGTTTCGACATCAACCGCCGCCACCCGGACAGAATCGCCCACGGAAACAAACTCAAAGATAAACTCACGATCCTGACCGGGATCGCCAGACATTATGCGACCTTGAGGCCGACATGCTTGGCGTAGACGGTTTTCACCGCATCCAGCAGCTCGTCCATCATGACGTCGTCATGCATGGGGGTTGGGGTCAAACGCATCCGCTCGGTGCCTTTGGGCACTGTGGGATAGTTGATCGGCTGAACATAGATGCCGTGAACGTCTAGCAGCTCATCGGTCATCCGCTTGCAGAGCACCGGATCTCCCACATGGACGGGCACGATATGGGTGACGGAGTCGAGCACCGGAATGCCTGCCTCATGAAAGCGCGCTTTCAAGGTGGCGGCGCGTTCCTGATGTTGCTCGCGCAGATGATAAGCACTCTTGAGATATTCGACGCTGGCGCGAGCGCCCGCCGCAAGAGCGGGCGCCAATGAGGTGGTGAAGATGAAACCCGGCGCCCAGGATCGGATGGCGTCAACGATCACTTCATCCGCAGCGATATAGCCGCCCATGACGCCGAACGCCTTGCCCAGAGTGCCTTCAATAATGTCGAACCGGTCCAGCAATCCGTCACGCTCGGCGATGCCGGCGCCGCGCAGGCCGTAAAGACCGACCGCGTGCACTTCATCAAGATAAGTCAGAGCGTTGTACTTGTCCGCCAGATCGCAAACGGCTTCGAGCGGACCAATATCGCCGTCCATAGAGTAGACGGATTCAAGCGCGATCAGCTTGGGTGCGTCTTTCGGCGCGGCTTTCAGAAGCTCTTCCAGATGCGCAACGTCATTGTGCCGCCAGACATGCTTCTCGCATTTCGCGCCCTTCACGCCCTCGATCATTGAGGCGTGGTTGAGCTCGTCAGAGAAGATGATCAGGCCGGGCAGTATCTTGCCCAGGGTGGCGAGCGTCGCCTGGTTGGCGATATAGCCCGAGGTAAACAGCAGCGCGCTTTCCTTGTCATGCAGATCAGCGAGGCTGGCTTCGAGCTCCACATGATAGTGAGTCGTGCCGGAGATATTGCGCGTACCGCCTGCGCCAGCGCCCACATCTTCGATCGCTTGTTTCATCGCGCCGGTGACGCACGGGCTTTGCCCCATGCCCAGATAGTCATTGGAGCACCAAACCACCACATCCCGCGTGTCGCCTTCATCGGTGCGCAGGCGGGCCCGAGGGAACTGCCCCTTTACGCGACGCAGATTGGCGAACACACGATAACGGCCCTCGGCACGGACGCGAGCGACGGAGGCTTTGAAAGCGCTGCGGTAATCCATTGTTCTTGCACTCGCATTTCAGCGCGAGCGGCTCTCCCTAAAGGTCAGCATGTCATCAGCACAATGACATAGGATTCTGAGCTTGTCTTATCACCGGTCAGGGACCAAAGGTCGCGGTTTAACTGCTAGCGCCTCGCAAACTCAAGTGTGCTTTTACTTCATCTCTCCAGCGAGCCATTTGATCACGCCTGAGAAGTCCATCTCCTCACCGCCCTGCTCGACAAAAGCGTCATAAATGGTCTGCGCTTTTTCGCCCATGGGCGTGTTCACGCCAGCCGTTTTCGATGTCTGCATGGCAAGGTTTAAATCTTTAAGCATCATCGGCGCAGCGAAGCCGGGCTTGTAATCACGGTTCGAGGGCGCGGTCGGGACCGGTCCCGGCACCGGGCAGTAGCTGGTCAGTGACCAGTTCTGGCCTGACGCCTTGGAGGCGATGTCAAAGAAGTTCTGCGGATCAAGACCCAGCTTGATCGCCAGGTTCATGGCTTCGCATGTGCCGATCATATGAATGCCAAGCAGCATATTGTTGCAGATCTTCGCCGCCTGCCCTGCGCCGGCTTCGCCGGCGCGAATCACCGCCTTGCCCATATTCGACAGGATCGGTTCGGCCTTTGTGAAAGCGCCTTCAGGACCGCCGACCATGAAAGTCAGCGTGCCACCCTCGGCCGCCGCCACACCGCCAGACACAGGCGCGTCTACAAACGCGAAGCCCGCCTCTGCGGCCTTTTCTGCGACAGCGCGTGCGCTGTCCACGTCAATGGTGGAGCAATCAATCAGCACCGCATCCTTGCGCGCCAATGAGAGCACCCCGCCTTCATCCATATAGACGCCGCGCACATGCGGGCCGGCCGGCAGCATGGTCACCACGGCGTCAGCGCCGGTGACAGCATGGGTGAGATCGGAGGCCGCAGTCGCGCCCTTGTCGACCAACGCTGCCACAGCGTCAGCGTTCAGATCAAATGCGCGCACGTCATGGCCAGCCTTCACGAGGTTGGCCGCCATGCCTGAGCCCATATTGCCAAGGCCGATAAATGCAACAACCGCCATGCGGTCCTCCCTTGTCTTCACTAGGGCGAGCGGTTGATCCGCTCTGCCCGGTGTTCCTAATCGAGGAACGTCATTTCCATGTCCGCCGCAAGGGGCTCGAAATATGCCGCGACATCTGCATCAGAGATCGACGCCGACCAGTTCGGCGCATTGTCCTTGTCGATAATGACCGCGCGAACGCCTTCGTAAAAATCCGAGCCGTCTTTGAGAAGGCGGCTCGAAACCCGAAGGTCCTGGACCATGACGTCGCGCAGTGACAGCTCCGCGCCCTTGCGCAGCGCCGCCAGCGTCACCTTCACCGCGGTCGGCGACTTGGACGAGAGGATTTTCAACACAGCCTTCGACCAGGCGTCATCGGCAGCTTCAAGCCGGTTGATGATCGCCTCCACATCATCGCCTTCAAACGCTGCATCGATCAGCGGCTGGACCATGCCCAGATCGGACTGGCCCGGATCACCGGCGAACTTTTCAAGGATGGCGTCGACCTTTTCGCCGTCGTCATCCAGCGTTTCGGTTTCCAGCGCTTCGATAAGGGCGGGATGGGAGTCAGTCGGCACATAATGGGTGGCGACGCCGGCGGCGATGCAGTCCGCCGTTTTCAGGCGGGCGCCGGTCAGGCCCATCCAGACCCCCAGCTCCCCCATGAGGCGGGGCAGGAAATAAGCTCCGCCCACATCGGGGTGAAAGCCGATCCCGGTCTCCGGCATGGCGAACATCGTCCGGTCGCCCGCGACGCGGAACTCGCCATGAATGGAGACGCCGACGCCGCCGCCCATGGTGATGCCGTCGATCAGCGCCACGTAAGGCTTGGGGTATTCCGCGATCAGGGTGTTGAGCTGATATTCGTCACGCCAGAAGGTCCAGGCGCGGTCATCGCCCGCCTGGCCGCTTTCCGCCAGCATGCGAATGTCGCCGCCTGCACAGAAGCCTTTCTCGCCTGCGCCGTCCACGACCACGGCCTTCACGCTGTCATCATTGCGCCAAGCCTGCAGGGCTTCGACCATGGCGGTGACCATGTCCTGATTGAGCGCATTGAGCGCCTTGGGGCGGTTCAGTGTAATGCGACCCACCGAGCCAGCTTTGCGAGTGATGACGTCTTCAGTCATGAGAGGCTTCTCCGGACGGAACTGTGCTCATAGTCCTGCTGAAATGGCAGGGCCAATTGATACTCTTTGTAGGCGCAATCGAGCCTGACGATAACGCGACCTAGCGCAGCACGTCCTTGGCGATGATCACACGCATGATTTCATTGGTGCCTTCAAGGATCTGGTGAACCCGCAAGTCACGCACGATGCGCTCCAGCGGATAATCCTTCAGATACCCGTAGCCGCCATGGATCTGCAATGCGTCATTGGCGATCTTGAACCCCATATCGGTCGAGAACCGCTTGGCCATGGCGCAGTATTTCGCCGCTTGGGGATCCTTGCGATCCACAGCGTCCGCTGCGCGCAACAGCATCATGCGAGAGGCGTCGAGCTCGGTGACCATGTCCGCCAGCTTGAACTGGGTGGCCTGAAAGTCCGCGATATGACGGCCGAACTGGCTGCGTTCCTTGGCGTAGTCGATGGCGAGATCCACCGCTTCCGCAGCGCCGCCCAGCGAACAGGCGCCGATATTGATGCGGCCGCCATTCAGCCCTTGCATCGCAAAGCCGAAGCCCTGGCCTTCTTCGCCTATGCGGTTTTCAACCGGCACGCGGCAGTCTTCAAAGGTGACGACGCGGGTGGGCTGGGAATTCCAGCCCATCTTGCGCTCGTTTGCGCCAAAGCTGAGGCCGGGCGTGTCTTTCTCGACAATGATGGTTGAGATGCCCTTGGGGCCGTCTTCGCCGGTGCGGCACATCACGGCGTAAAGATCGCTGGTTCCCGCGCCGGAAATGAAGGCTTTCGAACCGTTCAGGACGTAATGGTCGCCATCGCGCACAGCCTTGGTGCGCAGATTGGCGGCGTCCGACCCCGCGCCCGGTTCGGTCAGGCAGTAAGATGCGATCGTGTTCATCGCGGTCAGGTCCGGCAGCCAGCGCTGGCGCTGCTCTTCGCTGCCCCAGCTGTCGATCATCCAGCTGACCATGTTGTGGATGGAGATGAAGGCCGCTGTGGACACGCAACCGCGCGAGAGCTGTTCAAAGATCAGCGCTGCGTCGACCCGGCTCATGCCCGATCCGCCCACATCATCGCGGGTGTAGATGCCCGCAAAACCCATCGCCGCGCTTTCCTTCAGCACGTCGACGGGGAAGTGTTTGGTCTCGTCCCACTCCGCCGCATGGGGCTTGAGACGGTCGTCCGCAAATTTGCGTGCGGCGTCTTGTATCAGCGCTTGCTCTTCTGTCAGCTCGAAATGCACGGGGAAACCTCCTAAACAGACCGGGTTGGACCGGTTCCGACCGCATGAAACGCGATGTGTTCTGATTTGCTGCAAGCGAGATAGACCAAGATGGCCGCTTTTCCCACCACCCGTATGCGCCGAATGCGCGCCAATGACTGGTCGCGCCGCCTGATGCGCGAGAACACATTGACGCCCAACGACCTGATCTGGACCCTGGTCGTCTCCGACACAGCCAATCCCACAGAGCCCGTCGCCTCCATGCCGGGCGTGGAGCGTCTCAGCGTCAAGGCCGCTGCCGACGCCGCCCGGCGGGCCCGCGATCTGGGCATTCCCGCCATCGCTGTCTTCCCGCATCTGGACCCGTCGCTCAAAGACGAGAACGGGCGCGAGGCGGACAATCCTGACGGTCTTGTGGCGCAAGCGATCAAGGCGATGAAAGACGCCGCGCCAGAGGTGGGAATCATTTGTGATGTCGCCCTCGACCCGTTCACCGATCACGGCCATGACGGGCTGATGGAGGACGGCGTCATCCTCAATGACGCAACCGTAGAGCGCCTGTGCAGCCAGGCGCTGATGCAGGCCGCGTCAGGCTGCGATGTGGTCGCGCCGTCCGACATGATGGACGGGCGAATCGGCGCGATCCGCGACGCGCTCGATTCCGAAGGCTTTCAGGACACGCTGATCATGTCCTACGCGGCGAAATACGCCTCGGCGTTCTACGGCCCCTATCGCGACGCGATCGGCAGCGCCAAGGCGCTGCAGGGCGACAAGAAGACCTATCAGATGGATCCCGCCAACACAGATGAGGCGATCCGCGAAGTCGCGCTCGACATCGACGAGGGCGCGGACATGATCATGGTCAAACCCGGCCTGCCCTATCTCGACATTGTCGCTCGCCTGAAAGCGACGTTTGAAATGCCCACTTATGCGTTTCAGGTGTCGGGCGAATACGCGATGATCCAGGCCGCCGCGCAGAACGGCTGGATTGATGGCGAACGCGCCATGATGGAAAGCCTGCTGGCGTTCAAACGCGCCGGCGCTGACGGCATTCTCACCTATTTTGCTCCCAAGGCGGCGGAACTGCTCAATGACTAAACGCCTCGAAACCCTCGCCGCCCAGGCCCTGCACCAGACGGACCTCGAAACTGGTGCGGTCATCCCGCCCATCCATCCCGCCACGACTTTCATGCGCGACGAGAAAAACGCGCTCGTCGGCGACATGGATTATCGTCGCCCCAAAGGACCAACCGAAGTGCAGGCCGCGAAGGTGCTGGCGGCGCTCGAAGGCGCGTCGGATGCGCGGCTGTTCAGCTCCGGCCTCGCCGCCATCGCAGCGATTCTGGATACGCTGCAGATTGGCGCACACGTGGTCGCCCAAACCGAGATGTATTATGGCGCGAAGAAACTGCTCCATCATCTCGCCGCCAAAGGGCTGATCTCCCTCACCTTCTTTGAACCCCATGACAAAGCAGGTTTGAAAAAGGCCGTGCAATCAGGGAAGACGGAGCTGGTCTGGATCGAGACGCCCGCCAATCCCAGCTGGGCGGTCGTTGATGTGGCGCATGCAGCCGAAATCGCCCACGGTGCCGGCGCGATTCTGGCGGTGGACGGCACTTGCTCTCCGCCCTGCACCACGCGCGCGATTGATCTGGGCGCAGACCTCGTCATGCATTCGGCGACCAAATATCTCAACGGTCATTCTGATGTTCTGATGGGCGCCGTGGTGACGAAGTCCCAGGACGAACGCTGGGAGAAGCTCTGCGCGGGTCACAGCCTGACAGGCGCGGTTCCAAGCGCGTTCGACAGCTGGTTGATGATGCGCGGCCTGCGCACGCTCTTCGTTCGCTTTGAACGTCAGAGCGCGAACGCCCTCAAAGTCGCCGAGGCTATGAACGCCCATGACGCGGTCAGCCATGTGCTCTACCCGGGACTGGAAGATCATACCGGTCATGCCGTCGCGGCCCGTCAGATGACGAACGGATTCGGCGGCCTGCTGTCTATCCGGCTCAAGGGCGGCCCGGAAGCGGCGCGCAAACTCTGCGCGTCAACCAAGGTGTTCTTGCAAGCCACCTCCATTGGCGGTGTGGAAAGCCTGATCGAGCACAGAAAGCCCATTGAAGGCCCCAGCAGCCCGACGCCGGATAATCTGGTGCGACTGTCTTGTGGGATCGAAGCGGCGGACGACCTGATCGATGATCTCAGCCTTGCTCTGGACCGCGTCGGAAATTAAACTCTGGGGCGAATACAATCGCCTGAGATCGCCTATGTATCGCTGTCCGCACTGTCGAGAACCCTTAGGCGCAACCGCCCTGCTCAACATGAATCCCAACACGCTGTCCGTCTGTAAGCATTGCGGACAGCGTTATGGATGGGACGTATCGGGCTCGATGATGCTGCTGATGATCTTCATGGTCATCGCCAGCGTCATCGCACTGCTGATGACGATCTCGATCATGCCTGTCGTGATGGCGAGCCTCGCTATCCCGATCCTCATCGGAGTGTGCGGCTATCTCGCCTTGTGCGCTTTCCGCCCTGTCGCGCGTTAGTCCACGCGGCCGATCGGCGGGATCGACCATTTGAAGATGATCGCGCAGCCACGCAATATGAACGCCGCCAGCGCCGCGCCAACCGCCGCCGAGCCTGTGGGCACGCCGAACTCCAACGCAGCCACGTACACTGCCGCCCCGAATAAGGCCGCCAGGGCATAAACGTCCGCTCGCAAGATCAGCGGCACGTCATTGACGATGATATCGCGGACCAGACCGCCAAAGGCGGCGCTCATGACGCCGGTGACCAGCGCAATCGACCAGTGCGCTCCAGCCATCAAACCCGCCTGCGCGCCCAGCACGCAGAACACGGCAAGGCCTAGGCTGTCAGCCCAGATCAGGGCGCGATAGCGCGCGCCTTCCTCGCCGCGCACCAGTTCAGAGCCGTAATATCCGATCACGCCGCCTGCGAGCGCCAGGATCAGATAATGCGGCGCATCAATCCAGTAGACAGGAAGACGTCCAAGCAGAACATCGCGCAGCGTGCCGCCGCCCATGCCGGTGACCGCACCGATCACGGCAGCGCCGAACGGATCAAGATGCTTGCGCGCCGACAGAATGCCGCCTGACAGGGCGAAGACAAAGATGCCGATATAATTGAGGATGATGAAGACGAGCGTGACGTTCACAATTGCACGCCCTCACCACCCGTGGCGGCGAAATGGGCGGCGAGCGCCGACAACACCAGGATCATGATGATCCACACCCCGGCGTTCACATAGACCGAGCGCTTGGCCGAGCGTCGTTCCAGCCAGGTCCGCGGTCGCACGCCCTTGAAGTAATAGACCATCAGCGCGCTCAAATTGACCGCCACCACATTGATCGACAGCAAAAGCGTCGCCCGCCCCGCCAGATCCCAGGACCCGCTGCCGGCCAGAAGCCCCGCCGCAGACGCGGGCGGCAAGAGAGCCACCGCCACCATCACGCCCACAAGCGCCGCCGGCAAACCCGTGGCGATAGAGAGCGCCGCCGCGGCTCCGGCCGCCAGCGCAAGGGCGGCGGAGTCGGGCCCCACCACGGTTCGGCTCATCAATTCATTGGAATAGAGGTTCGGTTCATAGAACAGGCCGACCAGAAAGCTCAAAGCCAAACCAAGCGCCAGCCCCGCCACAGCGGTTCTGGCCGCTTTCAGCATCAAGGGCAAATCACCCAAAGCCGAACCGAAGGAGAACGCCAGGATCGGCCCAAGAAGCGGCGCGATCACCATGGCGCCGATGACGGCCGCCACATTGTCAGCCGACAGGCCAAAAACGACCACGACGGTTGAGAGCGCAGTCAGCATCAGGAAATCAGAGTTGATCTCCGCGCCTTTGGCGATGTCCTGGAACATCTCTTCACGCAAAGCCAGGCGACGTTTGACACGCGTCGCTTCATCCGGGTCTTCGTCAATGCGCGGCACGCTGGCTTCAATGGGAATAACGACCAGACGCCAGTTTTGTTCGCCTTCCATAATCGCCTGAACGGCGTCGATGGCCTTCTGGCCGTCGCCGTCGCGAAACGTCAGCCGCAACAAACGTTTGCCCTGAGCGTCCGGCTCGGTCAGGCGATGGTCCAGAGGCTCGGTCTTCAGCGTCGCCTTGAGGATCGGCTGAACCTTGTCTCCATCGGGCAGCGTAACTTCGATCAGACGCATCGCGCTCAGGTCCGATCCGCGTTCTCAAGCCGGGCGATCAGGCTGGACGTGTCCCAGCGACCGCCGCCCATGGCTTCGATCTCGGCGTAGAACTGGTCGACCAACGCTGCCGCGGGCAAGCGCGCGCCATTATTGCGCGCTTCATCCAGCGCTATGCGAAGATCCTTGCGCATCCAGTTGACAGCAAACCCGAAATCAAACTCGCCATCGACCATGGTTCGCCAGCGGTTTTCCATTTGCCAGCTTTGCGCCGCGCCTTTGGAGACGGCAGAAATCACCGTCTCGGGATCAAGTCCGGCGCTCTTGGCGAAGTGCAGCCCCTCGGCCAGCCCCTGCACCAGGCCTGCAATGCAGATCTGGTTGACCATCTTGGTCAATTGTCCGGCGCCGGCCGGCCCGGCATGCACCATGGCCTTGGCGTACGCGTCCATGATCGGCTCGGCTTTGGCGAAAACACTGTCATCACCGCCGCACATGATCGACAGCTGACCATTTTCCGCGCCGGCCTGACCGCCAGACACCGGCGCGTCCAGAAAGCCGATCTGCGAGGCCTTGGCTGTCTCATGAAGCTCGCGCGCCAAAGCCGCTGACGCCGTCGTGTGATCCACCAGCACCGCGCCCGCCTTCATGGCGGGAAGCGCGATCTCGGCGACCGCGCGCACATCCGGGTCATCGCCCAGGCACATCAGGACACAATCGGCGTCCGCCACGGCGTCGGCGATGCCGTGGCTAGCCTGTCCCTGATACTGCTCAGCCCAGGTCTTCGCCTTGGCGGCGGTTCGGTTCCAGACCCTGACCGTGTGACCGGCTTTTGACAAATGCCCGGCCATGGGAAACCCCATCACGCCCAGACCCAAAAACGCGACATTCGCCATATCATGCTCCCCCAAGGCCGCTTCCAGCCAACTGCTCGTCCAGACTGCGCGTCTTCTCCGCCACCACATCGCCGGTGTGCTTGGTGGCGACCGGCTCGACCAGCATCACCCAGCATTCTTCTTCCGCTACCGGATTATGCCTGACGCCCTTCGGCACGACGTGCATGTCGCCTTCAGACAAGGTGACTGAGCCGTCCTCATATTGCATTTCGAGCCGCCCCTTCACGATAAAGAAGAACTCATCTTCATCCGCATGATCATGCCAGACAAACTCGCCCTTGAGCTTGGCCAGTTTGACGTACTGGTCATTGACCCGAGCGACGACCCGCGGCGACCAGTACTCGGAAATCTGGCCAAATTCAGCCTGCAGGCGTTTGACGTCCGCAATCATGTCCGCTGCTCCTCAAATTTTCGAATAGCCTGAGCGCACAAAGACCAGCGCTTCTGCGTCCCTGGGGCGATCCGCGTTCAGAACTTCCCCGAGAATGATCTCATGATCGCCGCCAGCAAAGACCTGATGCCGGCGACATTCAAACCGGGCGATCGCGTCTTCGAGCAAAGGCGCGCCATTGCTGGCGGGCGTCCAGCGTCCGCCATTGGCCTCCAGATCGTCTGAGCGCGCGCACGCTGTCGACAGCTCCGCCTGGTCCGCCGCCAGGATATTCACGGCGAAATCCTGCGCGTTCAGGAAGCGGTCATAGCGATGACTATCCTTGGCCAGCGACCATAAAATAAGAGGGGGATCGAGAGAGACCGACGAAAAGGAATTGATCGTCATCGCTCGCGCAGATCCGCCGTCCATGACCGTGATCAGGGCCACGCCTGTGGGGAATCGTCCCAGGCAATCGCGAAATTCGCGCTCAAAAAGTGACAAAATTCGCTCCTGATTCGTTTTGACAACGCAGATTTAACCCTGTTGCTCCAGAGTGTCCGCCACAAAAGCCGAAGGTGGATGGATATGAGTTCGGATCAACCGATCGTCATCAAGAAAGTCAAGAAGGGCGGCGGCCATGGGCACCATGGCGGCGCCTGGAAAGTCGCCTATGCCGATTTCGTGACGGCCATGATGGCGTTTTTTCTCATGATGTGGCTGATCAATAACACAGAACCTGAACAGCGACAGGGGATCGCGGACTATTTCGCACCTGCCAGCGTCAGCCGCACCACCTCCGGCTCCGGCGGCGTTCTGGGCGGCACCAGCTTTGGCGATGACGGCGCACGCGGCTCCGGTTCTTCCTCTGTCGTCGAACGCCTCGCGCCCCGCTCTGAACAGGATGTGTCTCGCGAACAGGAAGCCGATGAAGCGTCCGGCGCTGCCGGGGGCCAGCCGCAAGCCTCGACCGACGCACTCGCCAGCGCCCTCGCCCGTCGTGAAGCGGCGGAGTTCGCCAGCGCCGAGCAGTCCCTGCGTCAGGCCCTGCAAGACATGCCCGAGCTCGCAGAATTGTCGCGCCACGTCCTGATTGAAGAAACGCCTGAAGGCCTGCGCATCCAGCTGATCGACCAGGAAGGTCGTCCGATGTTTGAACCGGGCGCAATCGAACCCAACAGCCGGGCCCGCGTCTTGCTTCGGACGATCTCGGAGATTGTTCTGCGCTTGCCGAACCGCATCACCCTGTCCGGTCATACGGACGCCAGCCCGGCGCCGGTGGGCGGCCCGTCCAACTGGGAACTCTCAGCGGCCCGCGCCAACGCCGCGCTGAACATCATGGCGAACGCCGGCGTTCCAGATCACCGGATCGCGGAAGTCCGCGGCAAAGCCGGCGCTGAGCCGCTTTTTCCCGATGATCCCTATCTGCCAGGCAATCGCCGTCTGTCGATCACCTTGCTGCGTGAAGCGCCCGCCGTACCGCCCGGCCACTCGCTCTAGCCGAACGCAGAGGCGCTTCTAAAAGAGTCTCTGCGTACAGCGCTTCACGCTCGCATCACGCCGCAAAGGCGTTAATCTGCTCACTTTGGCGCGAATCCGCGCGGGGCATGAGTGACGGGCATGGACGACCTCTCCGTACTATCGGACTGGCGAATGTGGGCGGTTCTCGTCGGTGTTTGCGGGGCCATCGTTTTCTATTGCTGGGAAAAGTTCGCCCTCGAACTGGTCTCGGTGGTGATCCTGTGCGCGGCTTTGGTCTTCTTCGAGCTGTTCGGCGCCGAGGATGCGCCCACAGCAGCGGCTCTGCTGGCCGGATTCGCCAATCCAGCGCTGTTGACGATCATGGCGCTGCTGGTTGTGGGCCAGGGCATTTTCCATACCGGTGCGCTGGACGGCCCGACCCGCACCTTGCTGTCCATGTTCGACGTCCGGCCCAAGCTGACCATCGTGACGCTGTTCGCGCTGGTGTTCGGCGTCTCCGCCTTCATCAACAATACGCCCGTTGTGGTGATGTTCATTCCCATTCTGGGCGCCGTGGCGGCCCGGATGGGCGGCTCGGCTTCAGTGTTCATGATGCCGCTGAGCTTTGTGTGCATCTTCGCCGGCATGACGACGCTGATCGGCTCGTCCACCAATCTTCTGGTGGCTGACAGTCTGCTCGCGAGTACGGGTGAAACGCTGGGGTTTTTCCAACCGGCCAAAATGGGCGCCATGCTCTCGGTCGTTGGCATGATCTATATCGCCTTCATCATGCCCAAGCTGCTGCCTGAGCGTGAAGAATCTGAAGATGACAAGGCGGGCTCTCCAGGCAAGCAATATATCGCCCAAATCGAAGTGACGGCGGGTCATCCGCTGGTCGGGGCCAAGCCGGTGGCGGGCATGTTCACTGAGCTTGGCGACATCACCGTGCGGATGGTTCAGCGCAATGAAGACGCCTTCCTGCCGCCCTTTGACTCCATCGAGCTCAAACAAGGTGATCTGATCATCATCGCCGCCACTCGCAAGAAACTGACAGAGCTGTTGTCCAGCCGTGCGGAATTCGTCGAAGGCGTGCTGCGCTCCGCAGGTCCGGCGGATCTGCCCACGCGTGGCGAACGCCTGGCGTTGACCGAAGCTGTGGTCTCGCCAGGCTCGCGTCTGATTGGACGAACCGTGCGCCAGATCGGGTTCCGTCATGCCGTCGGCGCCATTGTTCTCGGTGTGCAGCGACGCTCGCGCATGATCCGCGCCAAGCTGGGGGAAATCCGTCTGGAGGCGGGCGATGTCTTGCTGCTGTTCGGGGGTGCTGACGCCATGCGCCGCCTGCGGGCGGACCGCGACGTTCTGTTGATGGATTGGGCGACCTCTGACCTGCCCGATATCCGCAAGGCCTCCATAGCGCGATTGATTCTGGGCGGTGTGGTCCTGGCCGCCTCCACAGGCGTATTGCCAATCGTCGCCGCATCACTGATTGGCGCTGCGGCCATGATCGGCGCCGGGTGTCTCAATGTTCGTCAGGCGGCGCGCGCATTTGACCTCAAACTCTATCTGCTGATCGGGTCAGCCTTTGCGCTGGGCACGGCGATGGAGGCCACGGGCGGCGCGACTGTGCTGGCCATGGGCGTTGTGCATGTCTTCTCGCCTCTGGGCACGACAGCGCTGGTCTCGGCCCTGTTCTTCCTGGTGATGGTGCTGACCAATGTGCTGTCCAATAACGCCACCGCCATTCTGTTCACGCCCATCGCTGTGACGGCGGCCAATTCAGTCGGCGCGGATCCAACCTTGTTCGCCCTGACCGTGCTGTTCGCCGCCAACACCTGTTTTGCAACGCCGATCGGCTATCAGACCAATCTTCTGGTCATGGGACCTGGCAAATACCGGTTTGCGGACTTCATCCGCGCCGGCGCGCCCCTCGCCGTTCTGATATGGCTTGCCTTCACCGTTTTGGTGGGCATCAGTTTCGCCCTGGCCTAGCTCAGGTTAGGATGACCGGACTTTAGCGTTTGAGAGGATGCTCGTGACTCGCCCGTTTGCGACCCGTCAATTGCCCTTCTTCCTGACGGCTCCCACTGCCTGCCCCTATCTGGAAGGCCGGATGGAGCGGAAGATCTTCACGCGCGTTGATGGCGACCAGACGGCGCATCTGAACAATATTCTCACTCATGCCGGCTTCAGACGGTCTCAATCCATTCTGTATCGTCCCGCGTGTGAGATGTGCTCGGCGTGCAAATCCGCTCGCATCCCGGTGTCTGAATTCAAACCCTCGCGCACACAGCGCCGCGTTCAGAAGCGAAACGCCGATCTGTTGCGCCTGCCCCGACCTGCTGAAGCTATGCCCGAACAATTCGCGCTGCTCAGCCGGTATCTCAACGCCCGCCACGGCGATGGCGATATGGCCGGCATGGATTTCTTCGACTTCGCGTCCATGATCGAAGACGGGGCCGAGCACACCGAGCTGGTCGAATATCGTGACGCACGCGGCCAGCTGATCGCCTGCGTCCTGGTGGACCGACTGATTGACGGCTTTTCTCTAGTGTACAGTTTTTTCGCGCCCGACCGCGCCAAGGACAGCCTCGGCGCTTTCATCATCCTCGATCACATCGAACGCGCACGCGCCGAAAATTTGCCGTTTGTCTATCTGGGATACTGGGTGCAAGGCAGTCCGAAAATGGACTACAAGGCTCATTATAAACCACTTGAAGTGCTTGAACCTGAAGGCTGGCGACCTTTGCAGCCAGCCTCTGACGCACAAGAGTGATCAAAGCTGACATCACGGACAAGAGCTGAGCCATAATCAGTCTGTCCGGCCTGGGGAGGAATAGATGGATCGTCGCACATTTTTGTCCGGCGCCGCGGTGGTCGCCGCTGGCGCCGCATCGGCCTGTTCACAAGATACTGGTGCAGAAACCGCGCCTGCCGCACCGGCGGTGAACCGTAACCGCACGCGCCGCCTGCGCATGGTCACCACCTGGCCCACAGGGTTTCCGGGTCTTGGCTCTGCCGCCGAGCGCACGGCGCAATTCATCACCGAGATGACCGGCGGCGCGCTTGAAGTCGAAGTCTATGGCGCAGGTGAAATCGTCGGCGCGTTTGAAGTCTTTGACGCGGTCTCCAATGGCGTCGCGGACATGTATCACGGCGCTGAATATTACTGGCAGGGCCGCTCGCCCGCTTTCAACTTCTTCTGCGCCGTGCCTCTAGGCATGACCGCCCATGAAATCATGGCGTGGGTGGAATATGGCGGCGGTCAGCAATTGTGGGAGGAACTCTCCGGTCAGTTCGGCCTGATCGCCTTCCAGGCCGGCAATTCTGGCCATCAGATGGGCGGCTGGTTCAAGCGTGAAGTGAACACGTTGGAGGATTTCCGAGGCCTGCGCATGCGCATTCCGGGCCTGGGCGGCTCTGTCCTGCGCGAGCTGGGCGGCGCGGCGGTGGCCCTGTCAGGCGGCGAGATCTACCAGTCGCTTCAATCCGGCGCAATCGACGCGACCGAATGGGTCGGTCCCTGGAACGATCTCGCCTTCGGCTTCTATCGTGAAGCGCCTTATTATTACGGTCCGGGCTTTCATGAGCCGGGCTCGTCTCTGGCGGTCGGTCTTAATCGCGGCGTCTGGGATTCCCTGCCCGCAGATCAGCAAGCAGTCGTGCGCGCCGCCGCCCGTGCGGCGAACAATCAGTCGCTTGCTGAATTCACCTATCAGAACGGTCTCGCCCTGCGCACGCTGACCGGCGAGCATGGCGTTCAGTTGCGCGAGTTCTCGGACGACATCTGGCGGGAAGTGGGACGCATTTCCGAAGCCGTGGTCGCCGACACCGCCAATGCGGATCCCCTGAGCCGCCGGGTCTATGAAAGCTATCGCGACGCACGGCGTCTGGGTCGGGACTGGGCCAATGTGTCTGAAGCGCCCTATTACCAGAAACGTGAAATGGTGCTTGGCCGCTAGATCATGAAACTCGCAGATCGCCTTCTGCTCGCCGTGATCGCCGTCACGGCTGCGCTGCTTGTCGCCGACGCCCTGTCAGGGGGCGCGGTCGGCGCTGTGATGGATGGTCATATCAGCGCTGTCGCTGCGATCATTGGACGTTTTCTGGGCTGGATCGGATGGGCGATAAGCCCGTTCCTGTTCATCGCCCTGTTGAGCGCGCTCTATGGACGGGTCATGGGCCTGCCAACGCCTGTTTCCAAGCTGTTGCGTCGGGTGATCATGGTCCTGGACGCCATCTCCGTCACGATTGGCGACATGGTGCGATGGGCGGCGCTGGCGCTTGTGCTGGTGACCGGGCTGATCGTGGTGCAGCGCTACGTGTTCGGCGTCTCGCTGACCAAGCTGCAGGAAAGCGTGATCTATCTGCACGCGATCCTCTTCCTGCTGTCGAGCGCGGCGACGCTCTATAATGGCGGGCATGTCCGGGTGGATATCGTCTATTCCAAACTCTCTGATCAAGGCAAAGCCTGGACTGACCTTCTGGGCGTCTATCTCGCCCTCATCCCCATGTGCTGGCTGATCCTGATCACTGCGGAGAGCTATGTGGGGGGCGCCTGGCGAATCCTCGAACGATCCCGCGAAAGTGACGGCCTGCCGCTGGTCTTCTTGCTGAAAACCGCCATTCCCGTCTTCGCTGTCATGATGATCGGCCAGGGGTTCGCCATGGCCTCGCGCGCCGCGCTGACCCTGTCAGGCGAAACGCCGCCGCCATCAGGCCACGATAATGCAGAACATGAGCTATAGAGACTAAATGATGGATTTAATTGTTAGTCTCCTGCCTTTCGCCATGTTTGCGGCGGCCTTTGTCGCCTTGCTGCGCGGCTTTCCGGTGGCGTTCACACTGGCGGGTGTCGGGCTCGCCTTCGCTCTCATCGGACTGGCGCTGGGCCTGTTTGATCCCTTCCATCTGCGCGCTTTCCCGCAGCGGATCTACGGCAACATCATGGAGATGGACAAAGCCATTCTGGTGGCGGTCCCGCTCTTTGTCTTCATGGGCGTGATGCTGGAAAAGTCCCGCATCGCCGAGCAATTGCTCGACGCCATGGGCTCGCTGTTCGGCACATTGCGCGGCGGTCTGGGAATCTCGGTCGTCATCGTCGGAGCGCTGCTGGCCGCGTCCACCGGCATCGTCGGCGCGACCGTGGTGACCATGGGATTACTGTCCCTGCCCACCATGCTCAAGCGCGGGTATTCGCCCTCGCTCGCCGCCGGCTCCATCGCGGCGGCTGGGACGCTGGGTCAGATCATACCGCCCTCCATCGTGCTGGTGTTGCTGGGTGACCAGCTGTCATCCGCCTATGCCGAGGCGCAACGGGCGCAGGGCATTTTCTCGCCTGACATCGTCTCTGTCGGCGACTTGTTCGCCGGCGCACTGATCCCCGGCCTGCTGCTGGTGGCGGTGTATATTCTCTATCAGGTCGGCGTCGCGATCTTACGTCCAAGCGCCTCGCCCGCGATTCCGCCAGAGGAAATCCATGCAGACTGGGGCAAGCTGCTGGGCGCGCTCATTCCCCCGCTCATCCTGATCATCGCCGTGCTCGGCTCGATCCTGGGCGGGCTCGCCACGCCCACCGAAGCGGCGGGCGTAGGGGCGCTGGGCGCGATCTTGCTGGCGGGCTATCGCAATAGCGGCGGTCAGGACAATCCGGCCTTCGGGCAAACCGTGATCGTCATCGGCTCGCTCACGCTGTTCATCTTGCTGTTGTCCCCCTTGGCGTTTGATCTGCGGGCGGGCGACAACCCGCTGGAGATGGGGCTCGCCTATGGGCTTTCCGCGGTCTCCGCCCTGGGCGTTATGATCGCCTGCATCCGCCTCTTCAGAACCGGCGTTCTGGATGAGGTCATGCGCTCCACAGCACAGATCTCGGCCATGGTCTTTGTCATTCTGATCGGCGCCAGCCTGTTCGCCCTGGTCTTCCGCGAGCTGGGCGGCGATCACACGGTGCGCGCTGCGCTCGAGGCCGCCCCCGGCGGCGCGACAGGCGCGCTGATCGTGGTGATGATCGTGATGTTCCTTCTGGGATTCTTCCTCGACTTCATCGAGATCACCTTCGTGGTCGTGCCCATTGTCGCGCCTGTCCTGTTCATGATGGGGGTCGACCCGGTCTGGCTGGGCGTGATGATGGCGCTGAACCTTCAGACCAGCTTCCTGACGCCGCCCTTCGGCTTCGCGCTGTTCTATCTGCGCGGCGTCGCGCCCCCCAGCCTGACCTCGGGCGCGATCTATCGGGGCGCTGCGCCTTTCGTCATAATTCAGCTCCTGATGATCGCTATGGTCGCACTGATGCCATGGTTGGCGACCGCGCTTCCGGGACTGCTGTATGACTGATCAGAATGATACCGACACATCCTCCAAGGGCAGCAATTTTTCCGCCCTGATGTCTGATCGCGAAGCCCTGCAGCGCCTGTTCATCGTGGTGCTTGCGCTCGGCATTTCGGTCATCTTCATCTGGATGATCCGCGGCTTTCTCAGCCCGCTCTTCATGGCGGCTGTGTTTGCGATGTTCCTGCATCCCGTCCACCGCTTCATGAGACGCGTTCTGTTCGGCTCCAGCTCCGCAGCCGCCGGCGTGGTGTTGCTCCTGGCTGTGGTGGTCGTGCTGATCCCGCTGGCCGCCATCCTGGTGATTGTCGCCGATCAAGCCGTGCAGGTGACCGGTGCGGTCGCGCCCTGGCTGCAAGAGCAGATCGCCGCGATCCGTGAAGGCGGTCTTGAAGCCCTGCCCGCCTGGCTGCCCTTCCGCGAAAGCCTCGCGCCCTACCAGCAAGACATCACCAGTCAGGCCGCGCAGTTTGCGTCGAACGCCGGTGGTTGGTTGGTGGACGCCTTGCGCCGGGCGACCTCGGGCACATTCGGCGCCTTTCTCAATCTGGTGGTGATGCTGTTCGCCTTGTTCTTCTTTCTGACCCAGGGGCCCCGCCTCGCAAGTCAGGGGCTGAAACTCATGCCCATGCCGTCTGAAGATCGCGACCTGCTGGTGGAGCGGGCCATGTCCACCATCCGCGCCACAGTGAAAGGCACCTTCGTCATCGCCATCATTCAAGGTGTTCTGACCGGCGCCGCGCTGGCGCTGGCGGAGGTTCCGGGCGCCTTGTTCCTGGCGACGCTCACCGCGGTCCTGTCGGTCATTCCCGGCATCGGCCCGCCGCTTGTCTGGGGGCCGGCGGGTCTGTGGCTGATCGCCAGCGGCCAGTATCTGGAAGGCGGCTTATTGATCGCCTGGGGCGCGCTGGTGGTGGGTTTGATCGACAACCTCTTGCGTCCGCGTCTTGTGGGGCAGGACGCCAAACTCCCCGATCTGATGATCCTGATCTCGACCCTGGGCGGGCTGACGCTGTTTGGCGCGGTCGGGCTGATCGTCGGGCCGATGATCGCGGCGCTCTTCGCCTCGGTCTGGTATCTCTACGCCCAGTCCTATGCGCCCTTGCTGAATGAGGATCACCCCGAAGACCGCGTCGAACCCGATAGTGACTAGACAGACGGGATCGAGGTTTCACGCTGGCGGCGACGCCCGCCCGCATAGGTCTCCAGCGCCTCAATGCGTTTCTCGATCGGCGGATGGGTGGCGAAAAGACCGGCGAAGCTGACCTTGGTCTCATTCTCGATAAACATCTGACGCACCTCTTCGGGCGCGTCCTTGATCTCGCTACGGCCAGAGATTTTCTCCAGCGCCGAAATCATCGCGTCGGGATTTTTCGTCAGCTCCACCGCGCCGGCGTCGGCCATATATTCGCGCGACCGTGACAGCGCAAAGCGGATCACAAACGCCAAAGCATAAGTCACCGCCACGATCAGCGCCGCCACCAGCAAGATCACGCCCGCATTGCCCGATCGTCCGCGTCGTCCGCCGCCTGCGCGCGCCAGCGAGCCATGAAACAGGCCGCGCGCCGCAATCTCCACGGTGAAGGAGATGATCCCAACAAAAATCACCGCGATCACCAAGAGCCGGACATCGCGGTTGATCACATGGCTTAGTTCGTGGGCCAGCACCGCTTCCAGCTCTTGCGCGTTCAGCGTGTTCATCAGGCCGCGCGTAACGGTGATGACGGCTTTCTTTTCGCTCAGCCCGGACGCATAGGCGTTCAGCGCATCGGTCTCGATGATCCGCAAGGACGGCATCGGCATGCCGCGCGAAATCGTCAGGTTTTCAAGAAGATTATAAAGCTCGGGCTCATCAGCGCGGCTGACTTTGCGCGCGCCGGTCGCCGCATCAATCATCGCCTGATGGCCGAGCCAGGCGATGACGAACCAGACCGCCACGCCGATCATCACGAACGGAAAAGCGCGCAAGGTCAGATCCAGCGCCGGCCCCATCGCGCCGGCAGAGGCGCCGGCTTTCACAGGGGCGTCCGCATACCCGCTCCACACCAGAGCGCCCGCGAAGACGATGCCCAGAACAAGAACCGGGAACCCGGCCAGCAGCGCGATGGATTTGAGATTATTGTTCCAGATATGGGTGCGCAGGCCGGCGGCGGCGATCATGATGCGCCCTCCTCCAGCCTGCGCATGGCCCTAGAACTTTACGGACGGGCCGGCGTTGACAGCGGCGCGTTCATTGGCGGCGACTTCAAAGAAGTCCGCCTCGTTAAAGCCAAAGGAATTGGCCAGGATGACCGCCGGGAATTGCTCGCGGGCGGTGTTGTATTCGCTGACCGCATTGTTGAAGAAGCGGCGGGCGGCCGCGATCTTGTTCTCAAGATCAGCCAGTTCGTTCTGCAGCGACAGGAAGTTCTCGTTCGCCTTCAGATCGGGATAGCTTTCAGACAAGGCGAACAGCTGGCGCAGCGCGCCGGACAGCACGTTTTCGGCGGCGGCCAGATCCTTGACCGAGCTGGCGTCCACGGCCTGCTGACGCGCTTTCACGACGCTTTCCAGCGTCTCTTTCTCATGGCTGGCATAGCCTTTGACGGTCTCAACCAGGTTCGGCACCAGATCATGGCGCTGCTTGAGCTGGACGTCGATATCACCCCACGCCTGACGGGTGGTTTGCCGAAGCGCCACCAGCCGGTTGTAGATCGTCATGACGAACAGGCCGATCAGAACGATCACACCGAAAGTAATCAGCAATTCCATGAAACGCTCCTTGATGGCGCTGAAGGGAAACCGGGTAAAGCCTTACTCCGATTGCGGGAGAACGCCAAGTGACAGCGCGGCGAAGGGCTTACGCCTCTTCGCTAGTGGTTACCGACCGCCAAAGCTCTTATTGGCGAAGCCGCGCGGGGCGAGTTTGCCGGCGCTGGCGCGCTTGCCTTCATAATAGCGCCAATCCTCGACCAGATGACGACGGCCGGCCGGATCGACGCGCACCAGGCCCTCTTCGGCGTTAAAGATGCTGATATCGGCCACATCGCCGGACTTGCCGCCGAGCAGGCGCACGCCCTTGCCGCGGACCATTTCGGGGATCTCGTCGGCGTTGAAGACCAGAAGCTTCTTGTTCTCGCCCAGCACCGCGATCCGGTCGCCCGCAACGGGCAGCGCCATCATGGCTTTGTGCCCGTCGATCACATTGAGCACCTGACGCCCTGCGCGCTTGATGGCGGGCAGGTCTTTTTCCGCCACAACAAAGCCATGACCCGAGGTCGAGGCGAGCAGCAGCTTGCGGTCCGCCTTGTATTTGAACAGAGCGACGGGTTCCGCGCTCTCATCCATATCAATGAGCAAGCGCACCGGTTCGCCAAAGCCGCGCCCGCCGGGAAGCTTGGACGCGTCGAGCGTATAAACGCGCCCATCTGTGGTGAGCATCAGGATCTTGTCGGTGGTCTCCGCTTTCAGCGAGAACAACGTCTCGTCGCCATCCTTGTGCTTGATCCCGGTCACATCGTCGGTGTGGCCCTTCAGCGCCCGGATCCAGCCCATGCGCGAGAGAACGATCGTGATCGGTTCGCGCGGGATCAGCGCTTCTTCCACCATGTCGGCGAAGTCTGCGTCCGGCGCGTCGGCGAAAGTCGTGCGGCGCTTGCCCAGCGGCGTGTTCGGGCCGAAGCGCTTTTTGACGTCAGCGACTTCGCTGTCGACTTTTTTCCATTGCAGGTCTTCATCGCCGATCAGGGCGGTCAGCTCATCACGCTCGCCTTCAAGACGGGTCTGTTCGTCGCGGATCTCCATCTCTTCAAGCTTGCGCAAGCTGCGCAGACGCATGTTGAGAATGGCTTCGGCCTGACGGTCGGTCAGCGAGAAGGTCGAGATCAGCTGGTCCTTGGGATGGTCCTCGAACCGGATGATGCGGATCACTTCATCCAGATTGAGATAGGCGACCATGAAGCCCGACAGGACTTCCAGCCGGTCCTCCACCTGCTCCAGTCGGCGGGTGGCGCGACGCACCACCACTTCGCGGCGGTGGTTGAGCCAGATCTGCAGCGCTTCTTTCAGCCCCACCACGCGCGGCGCGCCGGTCGGGTCGAGCACGTTGAGGTTCAGCGCGAAACGGATTTCGAGGTCGGTCAGCTTGAAGACGGATTCCATCAGCAAGGCCGGATCAATCGTCCGCGATTTCGGCTCCAGGATCAGGCGCACATCTTCCGCGCTTTCATCCATCACATCGGCCAGCAGCGGCAGCTTCTTCTGGTCAAGAAGCGAGGCGATGCGCTCGATCAGCTTGGCTTTCTGCACGAGATACGGGATTTCGGTGACCACGATCTGCCATTGACCGCGGCCCAGCTCCTCAACCTCCCAGCGGGCGCGCAGGCGGAAGCCGCCCCGGCCCGTCTCATAGGCGTCGAGGATGTTTTCGCGCGTCTCCACGCATACGCCGCCCGTGGGGAAGTCCGGGCCTTGCACGTAATTGAGCAGGGTTTCAGTGGCGGCGCCGGGCGTCTTGATCAGATGGCGTGCGGCGTCGCACAGCTCAGCGGCGTTATGGGGCGGGATATTGGTCGCCATGCCCACGGCGATGCCCGCCGAGCCATTGGCCAGCAGGTTTGGAAAGGCGGCGGGCAGAACCAGCGGTTCGCGGTCTTCGCCGTCATAGGTCTCGCGAAAATCGACCGTGCCGTCATCGTAATCCTGCAAGATCAGCTGGGCGGCTTCGGTCAGGCGCGCTTCGGTGTATCGCATGGCCGCGGCGCCGTCGCCGTCCACATTGCCGAAATTGCCCTGGCCTTCGACCAGCGGATAGCGCGAAGAGAAATCCTGCGCGAGACGCACCAGCGCTTCATAGACCGCCTGATCGCCATGCGGGTGAAAACGGCCGATCACGTCGCCGACCACACGCGCGCATTTCTTGAAGGCGGTGTCCGGCGCCAGTTTGAGAAGGCGCATGGCGTAGAGCAAGCGCCGGTGAACCGGCTTCAGGCCGTCGCGCGCATCGGGCAGCGCCCGCTGGGTGATGGTGGACAGGGCGTAGGCGAGATAACGCGAGGAGAGCGCGTCATTGAAGCTCTCATCAAAGATACGGCCGCCATCGCCCGGAAATTGCTCGCCCATCCAGATCCCCTCAGGTCACCTTGGTGATTCGATTGGGACCCAGTATGGAGCGGATCGCCTTGTCAGGGCAGGCCATGACGCAGGCTTTTCAACAGTTGAGCCGCAAGAGGTTACAGACGTCCTTCGCCCGCCAGCCGCTCGATCATGCGGGTTCGCGCGTCCGGCAGCATGCGGTCTGTCGGCCAGAGCACGCGGCGCTCGATGAAATGGGCGGTGAGTTTCAATCCCGCGCCCACATCGCCTTCTGAGATCGCGCCGCCACCCTTCATGAAATCGGGCAAAGCCAACATGCGGTCCTTATAGGGCGCGCCCGCCTCTGCGCTGACCGCCCGGCCCGATTTCGGGCTGACATAAACGAGATCGGTTTCAACGCCCGTGGCTGCGCAACGGCGCAAGTCCAGGCCGTATCCAAGATCAGACAGCAGCCCCGCCTCCCACCGCACATAAAGCGCGGGCCAGACATCGGGGTCCTCCAGCGCGGCGATCAGCACTTCAAAGGCGTTCGCGACCGCCGGATGCTCTTCGCGCTCCGGCAGACACAGGGACGCCATCGCGCAGGCGGCGTTGAGGCCTGACAGAGCCAAGGGATCATCCATGACGACGCCGGCTGACAGGTCTTCACCCTCGACCTGAAACCCGCCCAGATGGCTTTCAAGCCGGGCGCGCCAGACGGCCCGCACGCGGTTTCCCGGTTGAAGGATGGGGCGCATGGCGCGGGAGCGCCCGCCGCGCACCAGTCCGGCATGACGCCCATGCTCCGCCGTCAGAACCTCGATCACCGCGCTCGTCTCTCCATGAGGGCGAACGGCGACGATACGGCCTGAGGCGGTCCACTCCATCAGGCGTCGAAATCAAGTCCGAGCGCGTTGAAGCGGGCGCGCTCATCACCCCAGTTCGGACGAATCTTGACGAACAGGAACAGATGCACCTTGCGGCCCAGTTGTTCTTCCAGATCGGTGCGCGCGGCGGTGGACACCCATTTGATGGTCTGTCCGCCCTTGCCCAGGATCATCGGCTTGTGCGCTTCTCGCTCCACATAAACCGTCTGCTCGATCCGAACCGAACCGTCACGCTGGTCCTTCCAGCCTTCTGTCTCCACCGTCAGGGCGTAGGGCAGCTCGTCATGAACGCGCAGATAGAGTTTTTCGCGCGTCACTTCGGCGGCGAGCATGCGCTCAGACAAATCCGCGATCTGGTCTTCAGGATACAGATACGGGCTTTCGGGCATCAAGGTGACCAGGAAGTCCGCCAGATCCTTGATCCGGTCGCCATTGCTGGCGCTGATCATGAAGACGTCGCTGTAAACGCCTGTTTCAAATAGCTTTTGAGACAGGGACAGCAATTCGTCACGCTTGATGAGGTCAATCTTGTTGAGCACCAGAACCGCCTTGAGGTCATGGGCTTTCAGGCCATCGATCACGCGCTCCACATCTTCCACCGTGCGGCGCGCCTTGCTCAGCTGGGCGGCGGCGTCGACCACATGCACGATAGCGTCCGCGTCATCGGCGCCTTCCCAGGCGCTGGCGACCATGGCCCGGTCAAGCCGGCGGCGCGGCGCAAAGACGCCAGGCGTATCCACCAGCACCAGCTGGGCGACGCCATGCATCATGACGCCGCGGACCTGAAAGCGCGTGGTTTGCACCTTGGGGGTGACGATGGAGACCTTGCGGCCCACCAGAGCGTTCACAAGGGTGGATTTGCCAGCGTTCGGCGCGCCGATAATGGCGACAAAGCCTGCACGCGTGGCGTTCTGATCAGCCATCTACGGCCTCCCGTTTAAGCATTTCCGAGGCCGCAGCGCGCTGGGCGTCCTGTTTGGACCCGCCCTCGCCGCGCGCCGGCGCGACACCGTCGAGCCGGACTTCAATTTCAAACATAGGCCGGTGGTCCGGCCCCTTGCGCGCCACAGTCTCATAAATGGGGACGCCATAGCCTTTTTGCGCCGCCCATTCCTGAAGCTGGGATTTGGCGTCCTTGGGGCGGCGGGTCAGTTTATCAAACTCGTCCGCCCAGAACGTCGTGAAGAACATGCGCGCAGCCTCGAGACCGCCATCCAGATAGAGCGCGCCGATCACTGCTTCGCACGCATCCGCGATGATGGATTCCTTCTCGCGTCCGCCCAGACGTTCCTCGGCGGCGGAGAGGCGCAGCCCCTCACCCAGATCACACCGGCGCGCCGCGCGAGCGCAGGCGGACTTGTTCACCACCGCGTTCAAACGCTGGGCCAACCCGCCTTCTTCCAGGTTTGGGAAGGTTTCATAGAGCTTCTGGCTCGCCATCAGGCCCAGAACCCGATCCCCGAGAAACTCCAGGCGTTCATTGGACGACGCCCGCGACCGGCCATCACCGTGCGACGCATGGGTCAGCGCGCGCTCGAGAAGCTCCCGGTCCTTGAACCGGTAGTCGATGCGCGCTTCAAAATCTTTGATCCGATCACTCATGATACGGGGCTTCATTCTCTCAACTGGACCTTGGGTCAACCGCTTCAATCACTACGAAAGCCTGCGCATAGGGCGGCTCATCGCTCATGGTGAGGTGAATGCGTGCGTCCTGCCCGTCAGAACACAGGGCGTCGAGCTGGCTTCTCGCCGCGCCGTAAAGATCAATGCTTGGCTTGCCGCCTTTCAGGTTCATCACCTCGATATCGGTGAAGCTGACCCCGCGCCACAAGCCGCCGCCCAGAGCCTTGGCGCAGGCCTCTTTCGCTGCAAACCGTTTTGCATACGTGTTTATTCGCCCTGGTCTGGCTTCCGCTCGCGCCTGCTCGGCGGGGGTGAAGATCCGGTCCAGAAACCGGCGCTCGAACCGGTTAATCGCCCGCTCGATGCGGCGAATATCGGTCAGGTCTGATCCAATCCCCAGGATCACCGGGCGCGCTCCGCCTGCGCTTCATCCATCAAGGCGCGCATGTGTTTCACGGCCGTGTCGAGACCTGTAAAAATCGCCTCACCGATCAGGAAGTGACCGATATTCAGTTCAGCAATCTCCGAAATGGCGGCGATCGGCTTCACATTGTAAAAGGTCAGGCCATGACCGGCATGGGGCTCGAGCCCGCGTTTGCGCGCCTCGACAGCCGCCAGACGAATACGCTCCAGCTCAGAGGACGCCGCGTCCGCGCCGCCTTCCAGCCACAACTCCGCATAACGCCCGGTATGCAGCTCGATCACCGGCGCCCCCAGCACTTCCGCCACCGCGATCTGGACCGGGTCGGGCTCGATGAATAGCGAAACGCGACAGCCCGCATCCGCCAGTCGCCGCACCATGGGCGCGATCTGGTTATGCAGGCCCGCCACGTCCAGCCCGCCCTCGGTGGTGCGTTCCTCGCGCTTTTCTGGAACGATGCAGGCGGCGTGCGGTTTGAACGCCACCGCGATCTCGGTCATTTCCTCGGTCGCGGCCATTTCAAGATTGATCGGCAGGTCCGAGGCTTCGCGCACCTTTTGCAGATCTGCGTCCTGGATATGACGCCGGTCTTCACGCAGATGGATCGTCAATCCGTCCGCTCCCGCTGCATGGGCCATCGCCGCGGCCCGCGCCGGATCAGGATGAACGCCGCCGCGGGCGTTCCGAATGGTCGCCACATGGTCGATATTCAGTCCCAGGCGCTGGCGCGGCTGTGTCATCAGGCCAGCCCCCGGCTGCCCGGCTTGATCGCAGGAATGCGTTCCAGCTCTTCAGGCAGCGCGTCAGCGGGATAGGCGGGAAAGTTCACTGTGGCGAGCGCCACGAGCGGCACGCCCACATCGGCCTTGCCGCCGGAGCGATCCACGAGACAGCCCTCAGCGACGACTTTTGCGCCGGATTTCTCAATCGCGGTGATGCATTCGCGCGAGCTCAGACCAGTCGTGACGATGTCTTCAATCACCAAGACCCGGTCGGCGGCGGTCAACTCGAACCCGCGACGCAGAGCGAACTCGCCGTTCTCGCGCTCCACGAACATGAAGGGCAAGTGCATGTGACGGCTGGTTTCATAGCCGGGAATGATCCCGCCCATGGCCGGCGAGACGATGGCGGTGAACGGGCCATGACCTGCCGCCTTCAGAGCGTCCGCCAACGCCTTGCACAGGCGTTCGGTGCGCGCCGCATCGCGAAACACCAGCGCCTTTTGCAAAAAGACCGGACTGCGCAGCCCGGACGAGAGAATGAAATGACCTTCAAGAAGCGCACCCGCTTCCTTGAACTCCGCCAGCACGTCCTCGGTGGTCATGCGGTCTCCTTTAACGCAGGGTCTTCGGTGAAACGCGCGCGCTCCGCCGACACCACCCGGTCGCTGGTTTTCAGCGCCGAGACAATATTGGACAGATGTCGCGCATCGAACACCTCGACATCAAACGCCATCTCGAAAAAGTCACGCGTGCGCGACAGTGTTTTCACATCCGTGATGTTGCCGCGCGCATCGCCGACCACGCCAGCGATCTCGGCGAGCACGCCCGGTTCATTGCGGATGGTGGCGTGGATGCGGCCTATGGAGACGCCCCGCGTATCCGCTTCCGGCGTCCATTTGAGATCAATCCAGTTGGCCAGGCTGGCGTCGTCTTCGAATTCGGCGAGCCGTTCGCAGTCAATCACATGGACCACGACGCCGCGCCCCGGCTGCATCACGCCCACAATCCTGTCGCCCGGCATGGGCGAGCAACATTCGGCGAAATGAAGCGAGACGCCCGGCGTCAGGCCGCGCCCGTGAACAAAGAGCGAGCCTTTGCCATCCTCGATCCGCTCGCGATCAGACAGCGTATCGCCGTCATATTCGCGCTGACCTGGAAAGACCGCATCCAGCATTTCAGACGAGCTGACGGTGCCGCGCCCCAAGGCGATCATCAGGGCCTCGACATCGTCCAGCTCCAGCCGTTTGAGCGCGTCGCCCAGAGCGCTGTCGCGGAATTCCTTGCCCTCACGCGCGAAGGCGTGTTCGGCGATGACACGGCCGATCCGGGCGAATTCTTCACTTTCAGATTCGCGGATCAGCTTGCGGATCGCCGCCCGGGCGCGGCCTGTGCTGACCATATCCTCCCAGCCTGCAGGCGGATGGCGTTCGCCGCCTTTGACGATCTCGATGACATCGCCATTGCCCAGGCGGGTGCGCAAGGGACGTTCGCGGCCATTGATCCGGGCGCCAATGGCTGAATAGCCAAGCTCGGTATGCACTGCGAACGCGAAATCAAGCGGCGTCGCGCCATTGGGCAGAGCGATCAGCTGGCCCTTGGGCGTGAAGCAGTAGACCTGGTCTGAGAACATCTCGAGCTTGGCGTGTTCGAGAAATTCGTCCGGATCGCCGCCCTGCTCCAGAATTTCGACGAAGGGCCGCAAACGGTCCAGCGGATCGCCGCCCGCCTCGCGCGCCGCCTTTGGATCATAGGCGTAACCGTCGTCAGTCTTGTAGCGCCAGTGCGCCGCGACGCCGGTATCCGCCACAAGCTCCATCTCTTCGGTGCGGATCTGCAGTTCTATGCGGATATTGCCCGGACCGATGATGGTGGTGTGAAGCGAGCGGTAATTGTTGGGCTTGGGCGTGGAAATATAATCGTGAAACCGCTCAGGCACGCAGCGCCAGGTCCGATGGACGACGCCCAGTGCGGCGTAGCAGGCCTCAGCGTCCTCAGTCAGGATGCGGAAGGCGTAAATGTCGGCGATATCATCAAACGAAACGCCCTTCTTCTCCAGCTTGCGCCAGATCGAATAGGGCCGCTTTTCCCGCCCGAAGACACGACAGTCGATCCCGGCTTCGGTCAACCGTTCCGAGAGTGTCGAGGATACGATGGCGACAGCGTCCGCACGGGTTTCGCGTAGCTCGGTCAGACGCCGGGTGACGGATTCATAGGCCGCTGGATTGACGTTCTGGAAAGAGAGGTTTTCGAGCTCTACGCAAACCCGGTTCACCCCGATCCGCCGCGCCAAAGGCGCATAGATCTCAAGCGTTTCCCGCGCGACCCGCTCACGTTTCTCGGGCTTGGGCACATAATGCAACGTACGCATATTGTGCAGCCGGTCACACAGCTTCACCAGAAGGACGCGAACGTCGCGGGTGATGGCCACGACCAGTTTTTGCAGGTTTTCCGCTTGTTTGGTGCGCTTGGAGCCCAGCTCCATCTGCCCCAGCTTGGTGACCCCGTCCACCAGCTGGGCGACGTCCGCGCCGAACAGGCGCTCGATATCGTCGAGCGTCGCAGGCGTGTCCTCAACCGTGTCGTGCAACAAGCCGGTGCAGATCGTCGCCACGTCCAGACGCAACTCGGCCAGCAACATGGCGACGGCGACGACATGGGAATAGTAAGGATGGCCGGATTGCCGCGACTGCCCTTCATGGCTGTCGCGAGCAAACTCATAGGCGCGCCGGATCAGGTCCGCGTCAGCTTGCGGGTAATAGGCCTGAACGCGCGCGATTAGGTCGTCGGCGCTCGGGATCGCGTCGGCGGAAGCGAGCGCAGACGGGGACGCCAGCGCACTCATGCGAGTTAGAGTCGGCCGTCAGCAGGGCCGTCACGGTCAGACTGCAACGCCTTGAGCATGGCGGTCTCGTCCATTTCAGGCGCAGGCAAGGCCGGAGCGGCGGGCGCTTCGGTTTGCGGCACGCGCTCTTCAATGCCGCCGTCTTCATCATCAGACGGGATGACGCGCTGCAGGCCGGAGACCAGGCTTTCACCCAGCGTATCGAGATCCAGCTTCTCGTCTGCAATCTCACGCAGAGCGACGACCGGGTTCTTGTCGTTGTCACGATCAAGGGTCAGCTCGGCGCCGGCAGAGATGTTCCGAGCGCGGTGCGCGGCCAAAAGAACCAGACGGAACCGGTTGTCGACCTTGTCAATGCAATCTTCGACGGTAACGCGAGCCATGCCGGGGCGCTCCTTGAATACGTAAAACTTGAAAGACTGCTGATAGCTTATGTGGCGCCACGCTTCAACCTGTGCGTCGCAGCATGAAGCACACCCCCCGCAGGACGGCAGTCCTTGCGGTCAGTCCAGCTCAGCCTGCTCATCAGCGTGTCGATAAAGTCTCCGCTGACCGGGCAGCGCCAGTGTGGCGCAATTTCGCGCAGAGGCAAGAGCACAAAGGCGCGGTCATTGACGCGCGGGTGCGGCAACGCCAGATCGTTTCCAGTCTTTGGCGCCCGGACCCTTGTTTTGAAATCAATAAGGTCAAGATCAAGCGTGCGAGGCGCATTCCGAACGGATCGGACGCGTCCGCAGGCCGTTTCAACCTCATGCAGGATCTGCATCAGGGCCGTCGGATCTTCACCTTCCCAAGCAATCTGGGCGACGGCGTTCAAAAAAGGCGGTTGAGACGGATCAGGCCAGGCGGGCGTCCGCCAGGGCCGCGAACACGAAAGGACCGAAACCTCACGTTCAGAGAGCAGTTGCAGCGCATGCTGCAGGTTTTCAAAAGGCGTGTGACGACGATAAGGTCGATTGGCTCCCAGGGCGATGAATATGCCCCGCTGAGCCTCATTCAAACGAATAGATTGTTGGAAAGGCATAGGCATGACCTTCTACCCGAACGAAAAGCTCGGTTTGTTCATTGATGGCGCAAATTTGTATTCCGCCGCTAGAAACCTTGATTTTGACATTGATTACAAACGCCTGCTTGAAGAATTTCGCAAGCGCGGGCGTCTGATCCGGGCCAATTACTATACCGCCTTGATTGAAAGCGAAGAGTATACGCCCATCCGCCCCCTGATCGACTGGCTGGACTATAACGGCTTCAAGGTCATTACGAAGGCGGCCAAGGAATATACCGACGATTCAGGACGTCGCCGCATCAAGGGCGATATGGATGTGGACCTGGCCATCGATGTGATGGAAGCCGCCGACTATCTCGACCATATCGTCCTCTTTTCCGGCGATGGCGATTTTCGCAAAGTGGTCGAAGCAGTCCAGCGCAAGGGCGTTCGGGTCTCTGTCGTCTCGACCCTGAAATCCTCCCCGCCCATGGCGGCCGATGATCTACGCCGTCAGGCGGACACCTTTATCGAGCTGCGCGATCTGGGTCAGCTGGTGGGCCGTGAACGCCGCCAGCGCGAGTTTGACGACAGTGAAAACGGCGATGACGAGTAATCCGGTCCCGGCGGAGCCCGCGCCCGACTGCGCGCTCTGCCCTCGCCTGGTCCAATACCGGCTTGAAAACATCGCGGCAGAACCAGACTGGTTCAACGGCGCCGTGCCCAGCTTTGGCGATCAGAACGCGCGTCTTCTGATCGTCGGGCTGGCGCCCGGTCGCGGCGGAGCGAACCGCACCGCACGCCCCTTCACGGGCGATTGGGCGGGCGACTTGCTGTACCCGACGCTTGAGACGTTCGGCTTTTCCAAGGGACGCTTTGATCCTGACGGCCAGGATGATCTGAAGCTGGTGGACGCCATGATCACCAACGCCGTGCGGTGCGTGCCGCCGCAAAACAAGCCGATCGGCGCGGAAATGAACACTTGCCGCCCGTTCCTGACGGCCCGGATCAAAGCCCTGCCCCGACTGTCGACGCTGATCTGCCTCGGGCGCGTCTCACACGAGAACACGATCAAGGCGCTGGGCTATAAACAATCCGCGTTCACGTTCGGTCATGGCGCGCGTCATTATGTGGAGGGGCCGAACGGGCCTCTGTCCCTTTTCGACAGCTATCATTGCTCGCGTTACAACACGAACACGGGACGGCTGACAGAAGCCATGTTCCACAACGTGTTCCGCGCGGCACGGGCGCATCTGGACACATAACCCGAACGAGGACGCTTAAGCGGTCTCTGCGGCCTTGTGTGCGGAGCGCGGCGCTTCATTGCGGAACAGCGCCGTATGCTTGATCTTTCCACGCTTGTCGGCGCGCACCGCGCGCGCACTAACGCCGGGAAAGACATTGTTGCGCAAATCGGACGCCACGGCCCGGCCGTGGCCGAACGGCGCGATAAAGTTGAAAAACCACAGACGGTCGCCGCCCACCCAGTCCGACTGCATTTCAAGCTCACCGAACGGCGCCGCTTTCATGGTCGCGATGGCGGCCTCTTCATGTTCTTCATGAAGCCACATCCAGCACACGCACGCCAAGGGGGCGTTGTCGCCAGAGCGATAGATGCGAAACTGTTGTGTCGAAATAGCGGATTCAAAGCTCGACACGATATTGCCCAAGGGCATTTGCGCGTAATTTGACGCACGAGACGACAGCCAGAGCATCTGGCCCAGCGCCGTCATCGGATCGAGTGCATTGTCGGTCATAAAGGCCCGCTTGCGATAGTCATGATACGCGCAGCATCAACTGCACAGGAACAGACCGCCGCGAAAAGCACGAGGTTTACGCGGCGGCCTTATCAGCGAGCGTTAGCCGATGAACGGCAGCGCGCTCACCGTGTTGGCCAAATCGATTGATTTGGTCGACAGAACCGCCAGAGCCGCGGCGTCAAACGATGACACAGCGTCGGTCACATACTGAACCGAAGCAGACAGCTCTACGGGCAGCTCGACTGACGCGCCATCGTGGTTCGGTTTGATTCTCATCAAGACCATGGTCGTTCTCCTGAATTCTCCAGCCCACCAATGAGGGTAAAGCTCGATAAAAGTTGCGGGATTTCCGCACGCCACTTTGGATAGCGGCGCTCTTTTCACGGTATCGAAGCCGTGGAATATCGCTATGACTATCCGTGTACAGCGCGTCTCAAATCATCGACATATCGTCCCAAACAGGCGTGAAGGACGAGAATAGTGTTCCGATGACGCTAACTCGCCTTATAGAGGTATTTCAGGCAGCCCCTGACGTGAGCGCCAGAGGGCGAATTGTATGAGCACACTGGACCGGTCAATCTTTGACACCCGCAGCGTCGACCCTCAGGAGCGGTTCGCGGTCTGGCGTGACAGCATCAATGTGGTCTTCGACGCCAAAATCGATATGCGGATCACGCCGACCCGTTTTCATGCGCAGGTTGACGCCACAGCGCTGGGCCAGATCGTTCTGGGCCGCATCACATCAGAAACCCAGTCCTTTGAACGACCGCCACAGAAAATCCTCACCGACGGTCTGGACAGCTATATCGTGCAGGTCTTCACCAAGGGTCATTGTGAAGTCCAGGATGGCCGGACGGTGCGTCAGGTCCGATCCGGCGACATCTACATCATTGACGCCAGCGCGCCCCTACAAGCGGTCGATTACGGATTTCAGACCGTGTCCGCTGTTATCCCGCGCAATCTGCTCAGCCGCAGACTGGTCGCCGCGGACGGTCATCACCGCCGCGTCATCCCCAGGGAAACAGCGCTCGCCAAGTTGCTTTACGGGTTCATCCTGTCACTGGACGCCAATCGCGCCGATATGACCCTTGATGAAGGGCTGGCCTCGATCGAGCCGCTGCTGAGCCTGACCGAAAGCATCCTCAACGCCCGCTCCGAACAAGCATCCGTCAGTCTTGATGACGCCGCCATTGATTTTGCGGTCGTGAACGCCGTCCTGGATTTCATCGACGACAATCTTGGCGACCCCGCCTTGAGTCCGGAGATGATAGCGTCCGCTTTGGGGTTGTCCCGATCGCGGCTTTATCGCCTGTTTCACCATCTGGACGGCATTGCGAGCGAGATCCGGCGCCGCCGTTTGCGCAGAAGCTTGCATGATCTTCTGAACCCCGGTCAGCTCGGATTGCAGATAAGCGAAATCGCTTACCGATGGGGTTTCAGGTCAGATAGCGATTATATCCGAGCCTTTAAACGCCAGTACGGCCTGACGCCCGGTCAAGCCAAAGCCGCGCGCACAGCCGTCCTTTCATCAGAGCCGAAAGCCGAAACAGTCACCCAGCAGAGCTATGACGCCTGGATCCGCGCTTTCTCCAGATAGCTCTTGCCTAGCCGAAATTCTTCATCAGGCGGGATTTCTGGCGCTGCCAGTCGCGTTCTTTCTTGGTCTCGCGCTTGTCCACGGTCTTCTTGCCCTTGGCGAGCGCGATCTGAAGCTTGGCGATGCCGCGTTCGTTGAAATACATGCGCAAGGGCACAACCGTGCGGCCATCGCGCGCGACTGAACCTGCGATCTTGTTGATCTCTTTTTTCTTCAGCAGCAATTTGCGACGCCGACGCGGCGCATGGTTGAAGCGGTTGCCATGGTCGTAGGGCGGGATGTCAGCATTGATCAGATAGATCTCGTTATCTTCAGGACTGACATAGGATTCCGCGATATTGGCCTTGCCCGCACGCAGGGACTTCACCTCGGTGCCCAAGAGCTGGATGCCGGCTTCAAACGTGTCTTCCAGCTCATAGTCGAACCGGGCGCGCCGATTGACCGCCACTACGCCGTTATCGTCTTTTTTCTTGCTCATAGCAGACCACAGCCTTCCATCGCTGCGCGGACTTTCACCTTCACGGTGTCAGGGCACGCAACCAGCGGCAGGCGAACCTCCTCGTCACACAGGCCCAGAAGCGACAGCGCGTATTTGCTCGGCCCCGGACTCGGCGACGCGAACAGCGCCTCATGCAAGGGCTGCAGACGATCATTCAGCGTCCGAGCCTCTTCCCAGCGACCGTCCTGGCAGGCGCTCTGAAACCGGGCGCACAATTCCGGCGCCACATTGGAGGTCACAGAGATCGCGCCGTGTCCCCCATGGGCGTTATAGCCCAGAGCCGAAGCGTCCTCGCCAGACAGCTGGATGAAGTCTTCGCCAATCACATTGCGATGCCGCGTGACACGCTGAATGTCGCCCGTTGCGTCCTTCACGCCCATGATATTGGGATGGCGCGCCAACTCCGCCATGGTCTCCACTGAGATATCAACAATGGACCGGCCCGGAATATTGTAGACGATGATCGGCAGAGCGACGGCGTCCGCAATGGCGGTGAAATGGGCGATGATCCCGTCCTGGGACGGCTTGTTATAATACGGCGCCACGACCAGACCGGCGTCCGCGCCGATCCGCTTGGCGTGTTCCTGCAGCTCGATAGTCGCTGCTGTGGCGTTCACGCCGACCCCTGCGATCACAGGAACCCGTCCCGCAGCAATCTCCACGCACAGCTCGACGCTGCGCAGCCGCTCGGCATGGGTCAGGGTGGGCGTTTCCGCTGTCGTGCCCGCCGGAACAAGCGCAGCCGTTCCGGCCGCGATCTGACGCTCGATCAGGGCTGCGAAGGCTTTCTCGTCAACGGCGCCGTTCTTGAACGGAGTGACGAGCGCTGTCAGGGAGCCTTTGAACATGGGACGGACCTTCATCGGAACTTCAAATTCGGGCGCGGACCATACGCGCCGCACCGATTTGCGCCAAGTGCAGAGGACAATCATGGACAGCGGCTTGCACTTGGCTCACCCTGCTGTTTATCCGGCTCTTACATAGGACATACAGACGTGACCCTGGCCCGCGCCGCGCTGTTCCTGCTCGCCCTCTCCCTGCCGCTGTCTGCTGCGACGGCGCAAACGCCTGCACCGCGGCTGAAACCGCCCGTGCCCAACCATTCCATCTTGCTGTCAGACGCCGATTTTACGGCCTTCAGGCGCGGCATGCGCGCCGCCGATGATGACGATTGGGATGATGTGCGCGCCGCCATCATCACGCTGGACAATCCGGTCGCTGACCATGTCCTGCTGTGGCGGATCGCGGTCAGCGACGCCCGTGCGCCGTTTTCAGACCTTGATCGCGCCATTGACGAGCTTGAAGGCTGGCCGCGCCAGGCTTCAATTCGCCGAGAAGCGGAATGGAAGATCGAGGATTCCGGGCTCAGCCCGGCCCTGATCGTCGCCTGGTTTGAAGATCGCGAACCGGTCACCGGCGAGGGCCGCATCGCCTTGGGCGAATCCCTGATCGCGCTAGGGCGCGAGGATGAAGGCGCCGAGCAAATCCGCACCGCCTGGCGCACCCAGAGCCTGCGTCTGTCAAATCAACGCGATGTGCTGCGCGAGCATGGCGGGCTTCTGACCAATGACGATCACGCCGCCCGCGTCGACTTTCTGCTTTGGGCCGGTCAGCGCACCGCCGCCAGCCGCCTCCTGCCGGAGCTCTCCGCGGGGGAACGCCGCGTCGCGGAAGCGCGCATACGCCTTGCCAGCCGCTCCAGCGGCGTGGATGGCGCGGTTTCAGCTGTCCCTGACTCGCTGAGCGATACGCCGGGCCTGGTGTATGAGCGCGCCCGCTGGCGCCGCCGCAGGGGTCTGGACACTTCACTGGAGCTGCTGCTGGAACTGCCTGACAGCTATGACAATGACGCGGCGCTGGAATCCATGTGGACCGAGCGCAAGCTGATGATCCTGGACCTGATCCGGGACCGCGAATTCGAAACCGCTTATGAGCTCGCCGCCGCGAACGGCATGGAGCGCGGCGTTGAATTCGCTGACGCCGAATTCCTGGCGGGTTGGCTGGCGCTGACGAAACTCGATCAGCCCGGCGTCGCCTTCGCGCATTTTGAGCGGCTTGAAAGCGGCGTCACCACGCCCGTCTCCACCTCACGCGCGCTCTACTGGCAGGGCCGCGCCGCCGAGGCGTCCGGCGAACTGGAACTCGCCTCAGACCGCTTCACCGCGGCGGCCAGATACCCCACCGCCTATTACGGTCAGCTCGCCATCCTGGCGCTCGGGCCGGACGCAGCGGAGCTTGATCTGCCGCCTGACCCCGATCCCAGCGAAGAAGCGCGCGCCGCCTTCAACGCCCGGCCTGAAATTCAGGCCCTGCGTTTGCTCGCGGAAGTGAATGCGGACTATCTGTTCCGGGTCTTCATGTATCATTTTGACGATGAGATGCAGACGCCTGAAGAACAGGCCATGATCACTGACATTGCGCTGGAATACTTCCAGATCCGTCAGGCGGTCCGCGCTGCAAAAGCCGGGCGCCTGCAGGGTATGATCCTGGCGGAACGCGCCTACCCGCTGATCGACCTGCCGGACGCTGCGCCCATGGCGCCTGAAGCGGCCCTGACCTATTCCGTTATTCGTCAGGAGACCGAATTTGATCCCCAGGCCGTGTCCGGCGCCGGCGCGCGCGGTCTCATGCAGATGATGCCCGCCACCGCGCGCCAGACCGCGCGACAGCTGGATATGCCCTATAACTTCCAATGGCTGACTGATGACCCGGGGTACAACCTGACCCTGGGCATGGCCCACCTTCAGGAGGTGGTGACGGATTACGAAGGCTCTCTGGTGATGGCGCTCGCCGCCTATAACGCCGGCGGGCATCGGGTGCGGCGCTGGGTGAACAACTATGGCGATCCGCGCACCGATGACATCGACCCGATTGACTGGGTGGAGTCCATCCCGTTCTCGGAAACGCGCAATTACGTCCAGCGCATCATCGAGAACCTGCAGGTTTATCGCGCGCGTCTGAACAATGGCGAAGCCACGCCGCTTAACATCACACAGGATCTGTCGGGGCAGTTCTCGCGCGACCTTCCGCGGCCCTGCCCGATGATTTCGTCGCCGCCCTGCGGGAAGCTCAGGCTCTTGAGAGAGCGCTAGAAGAGGAGGCGGACGCCGCCGCCCCGGACGCGCCGGTCCTGACTGAGCCGAATGAAGATGCAGAAGGCGGCGCCGAAGGCCGTTAGAGCGCGCTGGACAGCGCTTGTTGAAAGACGGCGCTGTCCACATTCCCGCCCGTCAGCACGACGACTGTCGTTTTGCCCTTCGCATCGATCTTGCCCGACAGAAGCGCCGCCAAAGCCGCCGCTCCGCCCGGCTCAAGCACGAGCTTGAGCGTTTCAAATCCGAAACGCACCGCCTGCATCGCTTCCAGATCGCTCACAACCCCGACGCCTGCAAGGCGCGGCTGATTGATGGCGAACGTCAGATCCCCAGGCGTTTCCGTCAGTAACGCATCACAAAGCGACCCCGCCTTGCGGACATTGCCGACCTTGTGACCGCTCGCAAGCGACCGCGCGTGATCATCGAACTCTTCCGGCTCCGCGCCATAAACCGCAGTTTCAGGCGACAGCGCCTGCGCGGCCAGATTGATGCCGGCGATCAGGCCGCCGCCGCCCACACAGCAGATCAGCTGATCCGCGTGAACGCCGTCAGTCTTGAGCGTTTCAAAGATTTCCAGTCCGCACGTCCCCTGCCCGGCGATGACGTCGGGATGGTCGTAAGACGGAATCAGGGCCGCGCCGCTGGCGTCACACAGCGCCTGTGCGATCTCTTCGCGGCTTTCAGTCGCCCGGTCATAGGCGCGGATCTCGGCGCCGCGCGCCAGAACCCCCGCCTTTTTCACGTCTGGCGCATCTTCAGGCATCACGATGATCGCCTTGATCCCCAGGATGCGCGCGGCTTCTGCGACGCCCTGGGCGTGATTGCCGGACGAAAACGCCACCACGCCCTTGCGCGCTTGTGATTCGCTCAGCTTGGACAATGCGTTATAGGCGCCGCGAAACTTGAAGGTGCCGGTCCGCTGCAAGCATTCCGCTTTTAAAAGAATTCTCCCGCCCACTCTGTCATCCAGCGCCGCATTGGTCAGCAAGGGCGTGCGGACCGCCTGATCTTTCAAGCGTGCGGCGGCTGCACGGACATCATCGAAGTCAGGAAGCGGAGACGTCATGGCTGCAAAGCCTTTCGAACTTTTGTGCGGCTGCAAGAAACTGGTGCGAAAGGGATTGCGTACTGCGCTTCCGGGCCTTTTGATAGGCGTAACAACAAAACGAACCAGCGCTCGGCTCTGCTGAGCGTCAGGTTACAGGGGAGGACTGAGCCTTGCTACGCGGTCAGATGATGAACCGTCCGCTCATGATTGCGGACATTTTACACCATGCAGCTCTCAACCATGGCCAGCGCGAAATCGTGTCGCGCCTGCCCGATACGGGCGAAATTCACCGCTATGGCTATGCCGATTGCTATAAGCGGACCCAACAGCTCGCCAATGTCCTGACAGGACCGCTGAAGGTGAAACCGGGCGACCGGATCACCACCATCGCCTGGAACACCCACCGGCATATGGAGCTCTATTACGCCGTGTCCGGCATTGGCGCAGTCGTACACACCGCCAATCCGCGTCTCAGCCCCGAACAGCTCGCCTGGATCATTGATCACGCCAAGGCCAAGCACGTCTTCTTTGACGTGACCTTCGCGCCGCTGGTCGATGCGGTGGCCAAGCATTGCAAGACGGTCAAGCGCTGGATCGCCATGACAAGCGAAGCGACCAAGCCGCAGACCAAGACCAAGGTCGATATTTACGAGACCCTGCTTGCTAACGCGCATGATGAATTTGATTTCCCCGAGTTCGATGAGAACGCCGCCGCAGGGCTGTGCTACACCTCCGGCACCACGGGCGATCCCAAGGGCGCGCTCTATTCGCACCGCTCAACGGTGCTTCACGCCATGGCCTGCTGCAGCGTGGACGCGATCGGGGTCGGCGCTGACGGCGTGGTGATGCCGGTGGTGCCCATGTTCCACGTCAACGCCTGGGGCGTGCCCTACGCCGCCGCCATGGCGGGCGCGAAACTGGTCATGCCCGGCGCGCAGCTTGACGGTGAGAGCCTGCAGGGCCTGATCGAGGGCGAAGAGGTCAACCAGGTTCTGGGCGTGCCCACGGTCTGGCTGGGCCTGCTTCAGTATCTGCGCGATAGCGGCAAACGGATCGATTGCGTCCAGAAAGTGCTGATGGGCGGCTCGGCCATGCCCGAAGCGCTGATGCGCGCTTACGAAGATGAATACGGCGTCGAGATGCAGCAAGGCTGGGGCATGACCGAAATGAGCCCGCTGGGCACGGTCGGCAAGCTTCTGCCCAAGCATGAAGAGCTGACCGATGACGAGAAAGTCGGCATCAAGCTCAAGCAGGGCCGCCTCCTGTTTGGCGTGGAAATGCGCACCGTGGACGATGACGGCAATGTCCTGCCGCGCGACGGCCAGTCCGCCGGCCATATTCATGTGCGCGGCCCTTGGATCATCGACAGCTATTATCGCGGCGCAGGCCCGGACAGCTTCACCGATGACGGCTGGTTCAAGACCGGTGATGTGGGACATATCGATCAGGATGGCTATATGACCATCACGGACCGCTCCAAGGACGTGATCAAGTCCGGCGGCGAATGGGTCAGCTCGATTGATCTGGAAAACGCCGCCATGGGCCACCCCGATGTGGCGATGGCTGCAGCCGTGGGCATGCCCCACCCCAAATGGCAGGAGCGTCCGCTGCTGATCGTGCAGCCCAAGCCCAACACCACGCCGACGCCGGACTCCATCCGTGAGTATCTGTCGACGCGGGTTCCGAAATGGTGGCTGCCGGATGGCATCGAGTTCATCGACGAAATGCCCCTTGGCGCCACGGGCAAGATCCTCAAGACCAAGCTGCGCGAGATGTTCAAGGACTACACCTTCCCTGAATAAGTCGCGTGCTGACACAGCTTGCTTCTCAAAACCCCGGCGCAGCGCGCCGGGGTTTTTTGTCGCCACCTTACGAGATCGTCACTTGCGGATTGTCGCCACCCTCCCCACATTTATCGACAAACAATAAGGAGGTTGGTCATGGACATTATGATTCTGCTGGCGGTGCTGCATTTCCTGCCCACGCTGATCGCGCTGGTGCGCGGTCACCACAATGGATTTGCGATATTCCTGACCAATCTGCTGTTGGGCTGGACCGTCATCGGCTGGCTGATCGCCCTGATCTGGTCGTGCACAGCGGTTGAGCGACGTATTCGGGCTTAGCCAAGGCTTTGTGAACCCTGCGTTTACCAATCACTGGCTACCCGTAGACCCCTATTCGTATGGGGAAACTTTATGCTCAGTTTTGGACGCAAGGCCGTGTCGAACGTCGCGGATCATCAAGCCGTGGCATCACAAGACTACGCAGAAACGCAGTCTGTGTCCGCGAAGCTCGCTGAGGCTATCACCGCCATCAAGGTGGGGCGCGCTCCCGATCTGAGCGCCTTGCCTCACGAGGCGGCGGAGGCGCTGAACGACCTGCATCAGGAACTGAAACGCCGTAACGCCGCCGAGCTGGAGCGAACGGTGAACGCGTCCATGCAGGATTCCAACGCCATGGCGGCAGTCTCGCGCGCCACTGGCGAAGTCCGGAAAATGGATAAGCACGCCAGCGGCATGTCCAGTGCGGTGGAAGAACTGGACTTCTCCATTCATGAGATCAACAAGCTCGCCAGCCGCGGCGCAGACTCCCTGGGCGCGTGCGTTGAGCAGTCTCAATCCGGTCTTGAAGCGGTTCGGCTGACCCGCTCGGAAAGCGAACAGCTGGGCGGCGCGTTTGAAACGATTACCGGCCGGGTCACCGATCTGGAACAGGCGTCCCGCCAGATCGCCGAGATCGTGGACACGATCGCCGCTATCGCAGATCAGACCAACCTTTTGGCGCTGAACGCCACCATCGAAGCCGCTCGCGCCGGCGAAGCCGGCAAGGGCTTCGCCGTGGTGGCCGGCGAGGTGAAGGCGCTCTCAGGTCAAACCGCCAAAGCGACAGAAGACATTCGCCTGCGCATGGAGCATTTGCAGCGCCAGGTCACCGCCATCACCGAGGCCGTGTCACACTCTTCCAACTCCATTCACGCCGGTATTGACGCCGCCAACTCGTCCGAGCAAGCCGTCAACACGGTCACCGACAAGGTGCGTGAAAGCGCGCAGATCGTGTCCGACATCGCCCGCCTGATCGCAGAACAGTCCAAGGCGACCACCGATCTGTCGCAATCGGTCACCCAGATCGCAGACGGCGCAACAAAGGCGCGCGAGCGGGTCGAAAATGTGGTTGAGGCGAGCGCTGGCACCGAATCCACGATCGGCCAGACCCTCAGCGCGCTCAGCGACCGCCATATCGACAATTTCGTACTGCATTGCGCGAAGTCTGACCATTTGTTGTGGAAGAAACGCCTCAACAGCATGCTGGTAGGCGCGACCAAGCTGTCTGAAAGCGAGCTGTCCGACCACCGGTCATGCCGTCTGGGCAAATGGTATGAAAAGGCGCGCAGCCAGTATGGCTCCATCCCGGCCTTTATCGCGATTGAGCCCCCGCACGCTCGCGCCCACGAATGCGGCAAACGCGCCGCCCGTCTTTGCGCGCAAGGCGATCTCGACGGCGCCGAAGCCGCTGTGGAAGAGATGGAAGCCGCGTCGGAAGATGTGCTGACCGCGCTCGATCGCCTGATGGCGGATCTCAGCAAAAGCTAAGCAAGACAGCGCCAGCGATGCTGTTGCACCGCTGGCGCGTCTTCAGGCCTTATCGAAAATCACTGATCTCAGAGAGCGCTTTCTTCTCCAGCGCATGAAGCGGCACCTGAGCGCCATCCGCCGGATAGCCGCAGACGATCAGCATCATTGGCTTTTCGGTCGCCGGGCGCTCGCAGATCTCGGTCAGGAACCCCATGGGATTGGGCGTATGGGTCAGGGTGGCGAGGCCCGCCTGATGCAGGCTTGCGATCAGCAGCCCGCAGGCGATGCCGACGCTTTCAGAGACATAATAGTTCTTCCGGTCATCCCCCGGCTTCGGCCCGCCGCGACGCTGGGCGAAGACGGCGATGATCCACGGCGCGGTTTCCAGAAACGGCTTGCTGGCGTCGGTGCCCAGAGGCTCCAGAGCCTCAAGCCATTCCGCGCTGGCCTTGCCCTCATAGAAGGCGCGTTCTTCCGCTTCCGCCGCCTCACGCAATTTTGTCCGCAAGGGCCCCTGCCCCAGAACGGTAAAATGCCAGGGCTGGTGATTGGCGCCATTGGGCGCCGTGCCCGCAGTCAGGATCGACGTCTCGATGATCTCGCGCGGCACAGGCCGGTCGGAGAAATCGCGCACCGTGCGCCGCTGGCGCATGATCTCATAAAACGCATTCGCCCTGTCGCGCATCTCGGCTTCGGGCAGTTCGGAGAATTCAAGTTGGGTCACAGGATGGGTGGTCATGGGCGCATTCTGTGACAGAACGCGCCCTGACGCCATTCACGAAGTGACTACACCTGCGTCCAATCCAGGATCACCTTGCCCGCCTTGCCTGAGCGCATGGCGTCAAAACCGGTCTGGTATTCGGTCGCCGGCAGGCGGTGGGTAATGAGCTGGCTGACATCAAGGCCCGATTGCAGCATGGCCAGCATCTTGTGCCAGGTCTCGAACATTTCCCGGCCATAGATCCCCTTGAAGGTGATCGCGCGCATGATCAGGCTGCCCATGTCGAGATTGAACGGCTTGCCGGGCAGGCCCAGCATGGCGATCTTGCCGCCCATCACCATGTTCTCGACCATCTGGTTGAAGGCCGGTTCCGCGCCCGACATTTCAAGGCCCACATCAAAGCCTTCGGTCATCTTCAGACGGGCGCGCACATCGCGCAGATCGTCCTTGGTGGTGTTCACCGGCACAGCGGTCGGGCAGACCTTTTCCAAAAGCGCCAGGCGATCGGGGTTGATGTCGGTCACCGCGATATGACGCGCGCCGCAATGGCGCGCGACCGCAGCGGCCATGATGCCAATGGGTCCCGCGCCGGTGATCAGAACGTCTTCACCTACCAGATCAAAGGCCGTGGCGGTGTGAACGGCGTTGCCCAGCGGATCGAGGAAGGCCGCCTGCTCCATGGAGACGTCGTCAGGCAGCGGCACGGCGTTGAACGCGGGGATCACCAGATATTCGGCGAACGCGCCCGGCATGTTCACGCCCACGCCCTTGGTGTCGGGGTCCAGATGGAATCGCCCGGCGCGTACGGCGCGGGATTTCTCGCCCACCACATGGCCTTCGCCGGACACGCGCATGCCGACGGTCACCCGATGCACGTCGGAACCCACCGCCTCGATCACGCCGCCAAATTCATGGCCGACGACCATGGGCACGGGCACGTTTTTTTGCGCCCAAGCGTCCCAGTTATAGATATGCACGTCAGTGCCGCAGATGGCGGTGTTGTGCACGCGGATCAGGACGTCGTCCGGCCCGATCTCGGGCTTGTCGACATCTTGCAACCACAGGCCTTCTTCGGCTTTGGCTTTGACCAGGGCTTTCATACGGGGGCTCCCAATTGAGAGGTGGACGTCTCAACTCGCTTTGATCACGCCGCGCGTTGAAAGAAAAGAGCGCCCCTCACCGGGGATGCGTCTCACCCCTCATGACCATGCACGGGCGGTGGGATGATCCGGGCGATCAGGCCCGCATTGGGAAAGGGCGCGGTCAGCACGCGCCGCACCGGCGTCCACGCGACCCCGAGCAGCACCACGATCCCGCCCAGCACCAGCAGGGTCGTCGCCACCACGCCCGCGCCGTCCAGGCCCAGCTGGTTCACGAGCACGCCAAGCGCGACGCCCGTCGTCAGCAGGCCTGATACGATCAAGGCGCGTCGGTTGATCAGAAGAGAGACCAGGGCGAACACCGCAATGACCAGCAAGGTGACGACAGCGGCGCGCATGGCGGCGGCGTCTTCTCCCCCTTCGGGAAAATAGATCATGCCGACAAAGCTATCCTGCGGGTCGATCCGCACGCCATTGATCGCCATCGTCAGGGCGGCGGAGAGGAGAACCGGCGCAGCGAAAAAGTGGAGCCAGAACCCTGTGCCCGACAGGCGTGTGGTTCGGGCGGGATCGCGCGCATCAAAGACGATTCCGGCCAGAAACAGCCCAAGCCCCATCAACAGGCTGGCGAGCGGGTTGAAGACCATGAAGCTGTAAGGGTCGATCACCAGCCAGATGCTCGCGGCCAGCGCCGCGATCGCCACGCCCAGAAGCCCGCCTGAGAACGGCAAGCGGAAGCTGGCGTAATACAGACCGACCGCCACCACGAAGAACGCCCCGATCATCACCGGCCAGCTGCGCAACGCCCAGCCGAGCTCGTTCAGCATCGCGCTGACAGTCTCTTCTTGAAAAACGCTCAGATGGTCAAAGGCGACCGCTGGATCAACCTCTGTCAGAAGCGGCAGAATGAAGGAGGTATAGAGCCAGACCAACAGCCCCCCGAAGCAGACCACGAACACCGCGCATAACACGATCCCCGGCAGGATGCGGCGCTGCCGCCCCACCAGCAATGCCGACAATCCCCAGGCGATGAGAGCGATCAGCCCGAGAAGCCCAAGCGAGACGAGTTCGGACGCCACCCCGTCCCGATCCAGATCCAGGGAGTCGTGAAACTGGACCGCCCCCAGGATGAGACCGGCAAACAGGATCAACACGCCTATGGTGGTGAAGATGTCGTGGAAGTTGTTGAGAAAGGGCAGCATTTCATCGCCCGGGCGGGCGCTGCTGGCAGCGCTCTCATCAGCTCCGTTCGCTGCAGTGCGCGTTTCGGTCATGGCGTCCCCCTTGCCAGGATCATGGTATCAAGACAGACACTGGCACGGGTTCGCCTCAAAAGCATGTGAAACCCGGTTCACCCCGCAAAGCATCCAGCGCACGAGTTTACCGGCGCGCTGCGCTCACACCGATACCAGCCAAGCGGGATGCGGGCGCGGCAAGAGCGGCGCCCAAGAGGCTTTAGCGCCGCCTCGCCCCTCCCCGTTTAGCGCGCCTGCAAGCTGTCGCGTGCGATCACCTCGCCGCGCAGGACCACCGTCTCGATGTCCCGCCAGGCGGCGACGCTCTCAAAGGGGTCTGAGCCCAGCAGGACCAGATTGGCGACATAGCCCGGCGCAATCTGGCCATACTCCGCCTCGAGACCGAACTGAGCAGCGATCGTGAGCGTGCCTGAGCGGAAAATCTCCGCCGCGCTCATCCCCGCTTCCGCCATCGCCTCCATCTCAAGCAGCGTGCACAGACCGGGCTGATTGATGGCGGTCGGACTGCCAGGACAGTCGCTCGCCAGCATCACGGGATGGCCCTCACCGTGCAGATAGGCGAGCGCGCGTTGGCCGCGCTGCACGCCGAAGCCGAAAATGTCGGCGATCTCGTCTCTGGGCATATCGGCGGGAAAATCAGACGCCAGCTCATCAGCGAACCAGTCCGCCCCACCCTCACGATAGAACGTCATCAGGGAGGCAGGCGTGACCGGCGCGAGATCGGGATTGTCGAGCGTTCCGGGGCGCACATGATCGGCCAGCCCCGCCATCACGCGCAAGGTGGGCATATATCCGGTCTCACTCTCAATCACCCGATCCAGCGTCTCCACCACGGGCGGTTCGCCCTCGGGCCATTGCCAGTTCCACAAGCCGTGCGCCATGACGCCCACGCCGTGATCGAGCGCGATCTGATACATGTCGATGGCGTTGGCGTGGACCAGAACCGGCATATTGCGCGCTTGGGCTTCGGCCTTGATCGCGTCCAGGGTTTCATCGCTCATCAGCGGCCAGTCGCTGGCCGCGCCGAAACCGTCTTCCAGATAGATTTTCACACAGACAGCGCCGTCCGCCTGCATGCGCGCGATAACGGGCGCCGCCTCGTCCGGCGCAGCGATGTCATAGGGATAGGCGCTTGCAGGATGATCGCCGGACCGCTGGTTGATCGGATAGCCGTCATGCGGTCCGGGAACCTCGCCACAGCGCAGCAGATCAGGATGTTGGGGCTGATCGGTGAAACCCTCCCAGCCTGTCAGCGGGGCCGGATCGAGCACTTGCGTCACGCCATGATAGAGCAGGCTGCGCGGCTGCTGCGTCATATAGGCGGCGACAAGATCAGGATGATCGGTTGCTGGCGGCATGCCTGCAGCGCCCATGCCCGGCACGAAGGAGACATGGTGATGGCTGTCTGTCAGCCCGGGGGCGAGGAACCGGCCCTGCCCGTCCAGCACGGTGTCGCCTTCATGGACCTCTATGGGATTGGCGCTGACCTCGACGATCCGGCCGTCTGTGATGCGCACCCATCGCCCTTCAAGCGCTGCGTCCTGTTCCGGACTGGCGAGGGTGACGTTGCGTATGACGAGATCGTCCGTCGAGGCCGCCGCCAGAGCAGCCATTACGGTGAACGCGAGTGAGGTAAAAGACATGATGCAAACTCCCAGACTGTCGGGTCTTTACATCATGTCAAATCAACCTTGAACCCTGATCCATGTCAGGACTGGCTTAAATTTCGGTCAGACAACACCCAGCTCCTTGCCGACCTTGGTGAAGGCGGCGACGGCGCGGTCAAATAGATATGCAAAAACTTGAAGTACTGAAATAGATTCAGCATGAAAATTAAGATCGAAGTACATCTGAAAAATCGAGTTCAGGAGGCTCTTGCTCCGCTGCAGCATGCCAAAACTCAAGTGCATATTGTGACCAAATCTGAGAAAGGTCCTCTAGCCCCAATGATGTCCTGTAAAATGCACCATATGCGTTATCTGCAACAACAATTCCCTCATCAACAGCATCAATTAAATCACCATATGTCAGAGAATAATCCTCAGGAATGCGATATTTTCTACGATCAGCTGAATGTAAAAGAGAATGAGACAACCGCTCCGATCGATGCGCTCTCACGCGACCATACGCCTCAGATTTCGAAAAGTTTTCAACTCTTTCAATAGCTACTTTAACTTCAAGCATTGCGTTACGCTCTTGCGCTTTCGCTCCTTTTATCCGTTGGCGCAATGTTTCCGCGAAGCTCATCTGGCGGACGCCACTGTCTTCATAGATTGAGTATTCACCTGAAGCACCCCAGCGACGAGCATTCCTTATAAATAGCTTTACTAGAGTGGCATCATTTTTTAGCGCATGCGCCGAAAGGCGAAGTGACCTATCACGCTCTCGCATTGGTCTTTGAATGTTAATCGGAGCGAATAGGCGCGCTAATCCCGCAACCATTTCATTGGTCAAAGAATGAAGTAAAAACTGCGCAACATTTCCCTTATACGTTCCTGAAAAACTTTGGAAAGCCCCGCCCTTCAAGGTTGCTTGCGCGTAGATTGCTCGTGCCTGAACAATACGGATAATATCAATTTCTGTCCGCTTACCAGCCTCAAGAAAATACTCAGGGTACTTTTTTTCAAGGCGACCAGCGTCTCCCATCAGACAACACCAAGCTCTTTACCGACCTTGGTGAAGGCGGCGACGGCGCGGTCGATCATCTCGGGCGTATGCGCGGCGCTCATCTGGGTGCGGATGCGGGCCTTGCCCTTGGGCACCACCGGATAGAAGAAGCCGATCACGTAGACGCCCTCCTCCATCAGCTTGTCCGCCATTTTCTGGCTCAGGGCGGCGTCGCCCAGCATCACCGGAATGATCGGGTGTTCACCCGGCAGCAGATCAAAGCCGGCGTCGGTCATGCCGGCGCGGAAGCGCTTGGCGTTGTCAAACAGCCGGGCGCGCAGATCATCGCCCTCGCGCACCATCTCCAGCGCTTTCAGGCTGGCGCCTGCGATGGCCGGGGCCAGCGAGTTGGAGAACAGATAGGGGCGCGAGCGCTGGCGCAGAATGTCGATCACCGGCTTTTTCGCCGCCGTGAAGCCGCCCATGGCGCCGCCGAGCGCCTTGCCCAGCGTACCGGTGATGATGTCGATCCGCCCCATGACGCCGCAATGCTCGTGGGTGCCGCGGCCCTTCGCGCCCATGAAGCCATGGGCGTGGCAATCATCGACCATGGTCAGGGCGTCATACTTGTCCGCCAGATCGCAAATGGACTTCAGATCCGCGATATAGCCGTCCATGGAGAACACGCCGTCCGTGACGATCAGAATCGTGCGCGCGCCATCCTTGCGGGCCTGTTTGAGCTGGGCTTCCAGATCATTCATGTCCGAATTGGCGTAGCGATAGCGCTTGGCCTTGCACAGACGCACGCCGTCAATGATCGAGGCGTGGTTCAGCGCGTCGGAGATGATCGCGTCTTCCGGGCCCAGAAGCGGTTCGAACAGGCCGCCATTGGCGTCAAACGCCGCTGCGTAGAGAATGGCGTCTTCCTGGCCGGTGAAGTCGGCGATGGCCGCTTCAAGCTCTTTGTGGACCTCCTGCGCGCCGCAGATGAAGCGAACCGACGCCACGCCATAGCCGTAGCGATCAAGCGCAGTCTTGGCGGCGTCGATCAGCTCGGGGCGGTTGGCGAGGCCGAGATAGTTATTCGCGCAGAAATTCAGAACATGGCGCTCGGTCCCGTCTGTCCCGCGCACATCGATCTCGGAATACTGCTGCGAGGTGATGGTGCGCTCGCGCTTGTACAGCCCGTCCGCATCGATCTCGGCGAGGGTTTCAGTCAGGCGGTCATAAAAGCTCTGGGACATGGGGGTGGACTCCCTGAAGGTCGGAAACGGATAGGTCTGACTTAGCTCAGTGTGAGCGTCTTGCCCGGCGCAATGTCAGCCAGGCTCTGTTTGACATGGATCAGGGCGGGCTTGCCCGCGTTCAAAGCCTGATCCAGAGCGTCAGCGAAGTCTTCGGTCCTGTCGACGAAATAGCCCGCGCAGCCGCACGCTTCCGCCATCAGTTTGAAATCAGGATTGGAGAGATCCGTCCCGCTGACCCGGCCCGGATAGGCGCGCTCCTGGTGCATGCGGATGGTGCCATAGGCGCCATTGTCAAAGACACACACCACGATGTTCGCGCCATGCTGGACGGCCGTCGCCAGCTCCGGCGCCGCCATCATGAAATCGCCATCTCCGCACACCGCGATCACCGGACGATCCGGGCAATGCAGCTTCGCGGCGATCGCAGCCGGCAGGCCATAGCCCATGGCGCCCGAAGTCGGCGCGAGCTGGCTGGGGCAGCACCGGTGCACCCAATAGCGATGCAGCCAGGCCGCAAAATTGCCCGCACCATTGGTCATGATCGCCTGACCGCCGAGCTTGTCTGACGTTTCGCGCCAGATGATCGACGGGTTCACATCACCCGTCACCTCAACCGGTTCGATCCAGGCGTCATAGGCGGCGCGGCATTGCTTGACCCAGTCAGCGCGAGCGGCTGCGTTGCCAGACTTGGCCGCGGCGCTGATCGCACTCAGCGCAGGACCGGCCTGGGCGGTGACGGCCAGTTTCGGGCGATACACACGGCCCAGCTCTTCCCCGCCCGGATGAATGTGAACCAGACGATCCGCCACGCCTTCGGGAACGTCGAACAGATCATAGCTCTGCGTGGTCATCTCCCCCAGGCGCGGGCCGACCGCGACGATCAGGTCCGCTTCGCGCAAAGCCGTCACGACGGCCGGGCATGCGCCAATGCCCGCCTCACCGCCATAATGGGAATGAGCATTATCAAACAGGTGCTTGACGCGGAAACTTGTCAGGATGGGGCAATTGGCGCGAACCGCGAAATCATGCAGCGCCTCACGGTCTTCATCGCGCCAGCCCGGCCCGCCCACCATCATCACAGGGCGCTCGGCCGCGTCGATCATCGCGGCGATTTCATGCGCTGTCTCGGCGGAGACTTCGCTGCGCGCCGGAACCAAAGCCGCAGCCTCGGGCGCGTCAGCGATCTCGGTCAGCATATCTTCAGGCAAGCCCACGACGACCGGTCCAGGCCGCCCGTTCATGGCGAGCGCAAAGGCGCGCATCATCATTTCAGGCACACGAGCGGGATCGCGGATCTCGAACGCCGCCTTGGCGAGCCCCGCAAAGGCCTGCGCATAATCGAGCTCCTGAAACGCCTCACGCCCTTCATCCTCACGGCGGACCTGTCCGACCAGCAAGATCATCGGCGTTGAGTCCTGAAGCGCCGTGTGGACCCCGACAGCGGCCTGGGTGGCGCCGGGCCCCCGTGTCACGAAACAAATGCCCGGACGCCCGGTCAGCTTGCCATGGGCTTCAGCCATATTGGCGGCCCCGGCTTCGTGACGGCACTGGATAAAGGGAATATCCACTTCAACCAATGCATCAAGGGCCGCCAGATAACTCTCACCAGGAACACCATAAATTCGCTCAACGCCATTGGCGGACAAAGCGGCGATTAGGTGCTGGGCGCCAGTGCGTGAAGGCATGATCGGGTTCTCCGCAAGAGTGGACCCGATCTGCTAACGCGCACCGGCGGCGCCTGGCAAGCGTCAGGCGGCGCGAACGCCAGAGAGAAAGCGCTCGATGGTCGCCTTCAAACCTTGCGACTCACTGGCGACAGCCACGCTCGCCTGATCCAGATCGCTGGCGCCCTTGTTCGCCTGATCCGCACGCTGCTGGGCCTGGCTCACTTCAGTGCGCACTTCGCCGGTGGCGGCGGCGGCGTTTTGCGCTGAACTCGAGATTTCAGCGGCCGCGGCCCGCTGCTCTTCCATGGCGGCGGAAATGGCGGTGGCGATTTCATAGGTCTCGCCAATGACGGTTGCGATCTTCTCGATGGCGCTCACTGACGCATCCGTCGCGGACTGAATGCCTTTGATCTCCGAAGCGATGCTCTCGGTCGCATGGGCGGTCTGCTCGGCCAGCGCTTTCACTTCGCTGGCCACAACCGCAAACCCCTTGCCCGCCTCACCGGCGCGTGCGGCCTCGATGGTGGCGTTCAGCGCCAGAAGATTGGTCTGCTCGGTGACGCCGGCGATCAGCTGGACAATGCCGTCGATCTTCTGGGCGGCGTCCGCCAGTTTCTGCACGTCCTGACGTGTCGATTCCGCTTGCTCGACCGCGGATTTGGACACTTCAGAGGAACGCAAGGATTGCTGATTGATCTCGCTGATCGCGGCGGTCAGCTCTTCTGCGGCGGCGGCGACCACCTCGACGCTCTCCGCCGAAGTCTGGGCGGCCCCGTCCAAAGTGCGAGCGCCATCCGCGGTGGCGCCAGCGTTGGCTTTCATTCCCTGGGACGACGCACGGAGCTGCTCACCCGCGGCTTCAAACGCGGAGATGGCCTGTGACGCGCTTTGGTCAAACTCCGACACCAGCGCTTCGATCTGCTCGGCGCGCTTGAGTTGCGCCTCCTGAGCGGCATGCGCTTCCGCCTCCAGGCGTTCGCGCTCACGCGCGGAAACCTGAAGAATTTTCACGGACGCCGTCAATGTGGACACTTCCCGGCCGTAGGGCTCAGGCAATTCCGCCGCCGTATCACCTTGGGCCAGACGCTCCACTGCTCCACTCAGGCGCGCGACAGGCCCCTGGATGGATCGGTTGAGCACGTATGCTCCGGCAAACAAAATGGCGATCACAACACCGTTGCCAAGCGCCAGCACTCTGATGATCGACCAGATGCTGGCCTGAACATCGTCATAATAAACGCCGGCGCCAGTGATCAGCCCCCAAGGCTCAAACAACATCACGTAACTGCGTTTGGGCTCAGGAATGTCAGAGCCGGCGCGAGGCCAGCCGTAATCCACAAAACCCTGTCCTTCGGCGCGCGCCACCTGGGTCATCTCGCGAAACAGGAACAGCCCGTTGGGGTCCTGCGTATTGTATACGGACTGCCCATTCAGCTGGGGGCGCACTGCGTGCATGATCATCTGGTGATCAAAATCAATGACGAAGAAATAATTGTCGCCTTCAAAGCGCATGTCGCTGAGCGCCCGCATCGCAGCAGCCTGAGCCGCTTCCTGCGTCATCTCGCCCGCTTCTACTCTGGCGTGATAAGAACTGATCGTGCTTGTGGCGATCTCGACGATCTCAGAGAGCCCCTGATCGACCTCCTGAAGCATAGCGCGCCGCACTTGAAATGCACTGACGACCGTCAGCAACACCAGCATTACGGCCAGCGCGCCACCTGCCAAATACAGTTTTTGACCTATTGATGCATTCTTGAACATGGAGGCCACCCTGAATTGGAGAACTCTCCATAGGTGCCCGTGAGTCTCTTAAGCATGGTTATGCGAAAATTCTTGTTGAAAACTGCTTAGAAAGACCACCCAGCACTGACGCTGATGGTCCGTCCCTCCCCGGGGAAATAGCGATAGCGCCCAAATGCGAAGTCGGCCCGTTCCGCATAGCGTTCGTCGAGAAGATTTCGCACTCCGAGGCTGATCCGGGTCTGGTCATCAATGTCTTTGGAAAGACGCATGTGAAACAGATCATGGCCATCATAAACGGCTGTGTTTCCTGCATCGGCGTAGTATTCGCCCACATGCGCCCATTCGGTTTCCACGAGCACTGACTCGACAGGACGCCACAGCAGGCGAAGACTGGACAGCCATTCTGGCGCCGTGTCGATGCGCGCCCCTTCGCGGATGCGTTCAGAACCTGCGCCTGCCCCGCCATTGAAATCATATTCATGGACCGCCCAGCTGACCGCGCCCGAGAGCATCAGCGTGTCAGTGATAGACCAGCCGCCTTCAAGCTCCACACCCTGATGGCGAGTCTTCGCGCCAGTGACCGTGAGGCCGTCTGAGTCGCGCAAGATCACATTCTCCTTGCGCATGACATATCCGGTCAGCTCGACCTGCGCTGCGCCCCCAAGATCAAGGCGCAGACCCGTTTCCGCGCTATCCAGCGTTTCAGGCTCGATGCCTTCAACGCTTTGCCCCGGTTGCAACCGGTAAAGCTCGGCGGTCTGTGGCGCGCGCACGCCGCGCGCCACACGACCGAACAGCGACAGCGAGTCCGTCACGTCCAAGACCCAGCCCGCATGCGGCGCCAGCGTGTCAAAGCTGTCATCGCGATCCGGCAGACGCAGATAGCGCCCGACCTGACCCTCAGGCGCCCGATTTGAATACGCGTACCGGGTGTTCTCCCACCGCAATCCGGCGTCGAGCCTCAATCTGGACGTCAGCTGATGTTCACCCATGGCGAAGCCGGCGACGGTGCGCGATTGCACCGTGTAGTCATAATGAAGCCCCTGAACGAACGGCCCCACCGTCGGGCGGGTCTGGAACTCTCTGAGCGCGCCCTCGGTGAAGTCCGTATCCAGCCCCACCCGGATGACGCTGTCATCCAGCGTCCAGACCAGTGCGGACTGAAAGCCCAGCGAGTCATGGCCGCTGGTCTCCAGCGCTTCCGAAGGCAGGAAGTGCATGCGGAACTGCATGTCATTGCTGCGCGCGAACAGGGCCGCCTGGGCGCTGAGCGTCTCGGTGATCGGATGGTTCAGATGCAGGGCGGCGCGCAGGGCGTAGGCGTTGCGGAACGCTTCGGGATCTGCGTTGCGACGAGACGCGGCTTCATCCTTATAGGCCTCGAACCCGCCCACATAGGTCGCGGTTTCCTGCTCCAGATCAACGCCAGAGAGGCGCAAGGACCAATCAGTCTGCCCCATCCGCCCGTCCAGTCGGGCCTGAAGCACGCGCCGATCCAGCGACGCATCCTCGCGCCAGCCGTCTTCATGACGCAGGTTCACCCCCAGCCATCCTGCGCCGAACCCGGTCTCGCCCGCCAGGTTCAAGCGCGCTGCCGCCCGGCCATATGAGCCGGCTTCCAGCCGGACCGAGCGCTCCGCGTCCAGCGGGTCAGGCGTGATGATGTTCACGAGACCATGCAGGGCGTTCGAGCCATAAGCCGCAGACCCCGGCCCCCGCACCACCTCGATCCGGTCAGCAAGCCCGTCCGCGCCTTCAAACAGGCCGTTGATATTGGCGAAACCGGCGGCGCGCAGCGGCACGCCATCTTCAAGGTAAAGAAAGCTGCCAGCGCCCTGACCGCCCGTGAACATCGGAGACCGGATCGCCGTGAGGTGCTCCGCGCCATTGCCGCGATTGATATTGACGCCGGGCAAACGATTGAGCGCCTCGCTGACATGATGCGCGCCGACCCGATCAAGAGCCTCAGCCTCCAGAATTGCGGTGGCCAGTGTGCTCTGACGGCGCAGGGTTTCCGCACGCGCCCCCGTCACCACGACAACGTCTCGCACAGCGGGCGCATCCTGTGCGGATGCAGCATGACCGCCGCCGCACAGGCTCAGAAACCCGGTGGCGGAGCTGAGCAAGACATGGCGGAACAAGCGAGACATCAGAGCATTTCCTCAGGTGTTTTTCGCGTTCAAGACGCATATTTATCGGGCGGGATTACAAACATAGAGCGGCGATGTCATCCAGACATGCTTGACCGGAGCGTCGGCCTGCTTACCGTTACAAATTAACAACAATTTGGGGAGCTGCTTTAATGCTGCGCGCGCTTGCACTGTCTCTGGCCCTGGCTTTGCCCACGGCGGGAGCCGCTTCGGCCTATGATCCGAAACCGATCGCTGATCTGCTGGACTTCGACGTTCGATACGACGCCGCCATTCCAACACCTGAGAGTGTGTTGGGCTATCAGTCCGGCGAGATCATTTTCACCCCGGAGATGCACGCCGCCTATATCCGCGCGATCGCCGACGCCTCTGACCGGGTCAGCGTCGAGACCATCGGGCACAGCCATTTCGGCCGTCCCATCCTGCGCGTGACCACCACATCTCCCGCCAACCAGGCCCGGCTTGAAGACATCCGCGCGACCCAGCTGCGTCTCGGCGACGAGGGCGTCGCCGCCCCGGCGGAACACCCGGTGATCGTGCAGCTCACTCATGGCGTTCATGGCTCTGAGTCCTCAGGCTACGATTCTGCGCCTTTGATCCTCTATCATCTGGCCGCCGCGCAAGGCGCCGAGATCGAGGCCCTGCTGAACGAAACCGTCGTCCAGCAAATCGTCATGATCAATCCAGACGGCGCGAACCGTTTCGCCCAGTGGACCAACATGCACCACGCCAATGCGGCTGTGGCCGATCCGCAAAGCCGGGAACATTTCTATGAATGGCCCTGGGGGCGCACCAACCATTACTGGTTCGACCTCAACCGCCAATGGCTGCCTGTCACCCAGCCTGAATCGCGCGCGCTGGTGAGCACCACCCAGGACTGGCGCCCCAATGTGGCGGCCGACCTGCACGAGATGGGGTCAAACTCCACCTTCTTCATTTCGCCGGGCCCCCGCGAGGGCTTTCACCCGCTGCTGAGCCCGGCAGGCTTTGATCTCAATCTGACGATGAACGAGTCGATCAACGCGCACTTTGACGAGGCCGGCGAGGTCTATGTCAGCGAAGAGGTCTTTGACGACTTCTATCTGGGATATGGTTCGAGCTATCCGGGCCTGATCGGCTCCATCCCCTATCTGTTTGAACAGAGCTCGGTGCGCGGCCTTATTCAGGAAACCGAATACGGCATCCAGCGCTATGACGACAAAATCGCCCAGCAAGCGCGCACGGCCGTCGCCCTGATCCAGTCCGCCTACGCCAACCGCGACGCCCTGCACGCGCACATGCGTGACTTCTTCAATGAAAGCCGCCAGATGGCGAATTCAGACCCGGTGCGCGGCTATGTGTTCGGCTCGGCTGATCGTGGACGTCTGGCCGATTTCCTGCAGATGCTGGAAACCCACCGTCTGGAAGTCTACGAGCTGGCGCAGCCCTTCACCCATCAGGGCCAGGATTTCGAGCCGGGCGAAGCCTTCCTCATTCCCCTGCGCCAACAGCAATACCGACTGGTGCGCGGCCTGTTTGAAACCCGCGTGATCGAGGACAAGGTCGAGTTCTATGACGTGTCGGGCTGGACCCAGCCCCTCGCCTATGACCTCGATTACGCCGAATTGCGCGGTGGCCAGTACCGCAGCCAGATCGTCGGCGAGCGCGTCACAGGCTTTGACATGGCCGAAGCCGCGCCGGACGTTAGCGCCATCGGCTATGTGATGGAGTGGGACAGCTATTACGCCCCGCGCGCGCTCTATCGTTTGCTGGACGCCGGCGTGCGAGCCCGCGTCATTCCCGATGAGATCAGCGTTCAGACGACCGCCGGTGAAACCGAACTGGAGCGCGGCTCGCTGATGATCGAGCTGAGCCGTCAACCGGTCAGCGCCGAGGAGATCCACGCCCTGCTGGTCCGGGCTGCTGAAGAAGACGGCGTGAAGGTCCACGCCGTCACATCCAGCAGCACGTCGCGCGGGTCGGACCTGGGCGGTTTCCAACTGAGCAATGTGGAGCAGCCTGAAGTGCTCCTGGTCACGGGTCGCGGAATCAGCATGGGCGATGCGGGCGAGCTTTGGCATCTGCTCGATCATGACATGCACATGCCTGTCAGCATGATCGACCAGTCCGAACTCGGCGGCGCCGATCTCAGCCGCTACACCCATATCATCCTGCCCCATGGTCGTCTGAACCGGATGGGCGATGACATGCCGGAAACCCTGAACGCCTGGGTCCGCGACGGCGGCACGCTGATCGCCACACGCGGCGCGGCCCGCTGGGTGATCGATCAGGAGCTGACCAGCGCTGCGATCGCAGAGCTGGAAACGCCTGAAGCAGACGCCGCCCGGCCTGACAATTATGACGCCCTAGCGGTCTGGGATGCAGAGATGGAGATTTCGGGCGCGATTTTCCAAACCCGGATCGACACCACTCACCCGCTCGCCTTTGGGTATCGCGACGCCCAGCTGCCCAGCCATCGGATTGGCAGCATGGCGTTTGCGGGCGGCGACAACCCTCTCGCCCTGCCCGTGCGTTACGGCGCAGACGACCCGCTGCTCAGCGGCTACGCGTCAGAGGAAGTCCGCCGCGCCCTGTCGGGAACCGGCGCCGTCTTCGCCGAACGCCGCGGCTCGGGCTCGGTCATCCTCTTTGCGGATGATCCCTATTACCGCGCCTATTTCCGCGGACCGGCCAAGCTGATGATGAACGCGATCTTCTTCGGAAACGATTTCCGAAACCCCTCGCGCCGCACCAGCGACTAAGACATGAAAAGGCCCGGTCGAAAGACCGGGCCTTTTTTTACTCTACTGTTCGCGACTAGCCTTTCGCCGCGTGCCTTTGCGCCAGCAGCGCTGTCACGTCCGCCAGCGACAGGCCGCGCGCTTTCAGCGTCACCATCAGGTGGAAGATCAAGTCGGCGGCTTCGCCCAGAAGCGCGTCGTCATCCTCGGCGGCGGCGGCGAGCGCGGTCTCGACCCCCTCCTCGCCCACTTTCTGCGCGCATTTGAGCACGCCTTTGGACAGGAGTTTGGCGGTGTAGCTGCCTTCGGGATCCTCAGACGCGCGCGTATCGATCACGTACTGCAGCTGCCCCAGAAAGCCGATCTCCGGACCCGGCGCCTCGCCAAAACAGCTGTGGCTGCCCGTATGGCAGGTCGGACCGGCCGGGCGCGCGCGCACCAGAATGGCGTCTGAATCGCAATCGGTCGCCACCGAGACCAGTGACAAGGTGTTGCCGGAGCTTTCGCCCTTGGTCCAGAGCCGCTCCTTGGAGCGAGACCAGAAGGTCACAAGACCCCGGGTCTGGGTCTCATCGAGCGCCTTGGCGTTCATATAGCCCAGCATCAGCACTTCGCTCGTGTCGGCGTGCTGCACGATGGCGGGAGCGAGCCCTCCGCCCTTTTTCCAGTCGATCTGAAACAGGCTCATACGCGCATCTCCACACCTTCGCTCGACAGCCAGGACTTGAGTTCCGGAATGGCGATGACGGCTTTATGAAAGACGCTCGCCGCCAGGGCGCCGTCAACATTCGCCTGCTGGAAGACGTCACGGAAATGCTCACGCGCGCCCGCGCCGCCTGACGCGATCAGAGGGACCGGACACACCTCACGCGCAGCGGCGAGCTGGTCAATGTCATAACCTTCGCGCACGCCGTCCTGATCCATGCAATTGAGCACGATCTCGCCTGCGCCGCGGTCTACGACTTCGCGGATCCAGTCCAGCGTCTTGCGGTGCTCGGTGGAGGTCTTGGACGGATCGCCCGTATTCTTGTGGCAGCGCCACTCGCCGTCGATCACCCGGCTGTCGATGCCGACCACCACGCACTGCGAACCGAACTCCGTCGCCAGCGCGTCAATCAGATCGGGGTTTTCGAGCGCCGGGGTGTTGATGGAGATCTTGTCCGCGCCGCCAAACAGACGCGCCCGCGCATGTTCAAGCGAGCGGATGCCGCCTGCGACACAGAACGGAATGTCGATCTGGCGCGCCACGCGGCCCACCCATTCCGGCTCCACCGTGCGGCCCGACGGACTGGCGCTGATATCGTAGAAGACCAGCTCGTCCGCGCCTTCCTGGGCATAGCGACGCGCCAGCTCCTCGATCCCGCCCACATCTTCATGGTTCTGGAATTTCACGCCCTTCACCACACGGCCATCGCGCACGTCCAGGCAGGGAATAATACGGCGCGCTAGCATGCCAGCGCCTCCTCCAGCGTAAAGCGGCCTTCAAACAGCGCCCGCCCGATGATGACGCCGGACAGTTTGTTCGCCTTGAGCGCGCGGAGATCATCCAGCGACGAAACCCCGCCCGACGCCTGCCAGTTCATGTCAGGCCGGATCTGCGCCAGGTCTTCATAAAGCTCCAGGTTCGGACCTTCGAGCATGCCGTCGCGCGCCACATCGGTCGCCAGAGCGTGGCTCAGCCCCGCCAGTCGGTATTCAGACAGAAGATCGGCAAGCGGCGTGACTGACTGCTCGGTCCAGCCCTTGAGCGTGGGATAGGCGACGCCGTCCTCCGCGATCTTCACGTCAAACGCCGCGGCGATCTGTTCGGCGCCGTATTCCGCAATCCAGCCGATCACGGTCTGCGGATCGCTGACCGCCAGACTGCCGATCACCGCGCGGCTGGCGCCGGCGTTCAGAATGGCGTCCACATCCTCACGCGACCGCACGCCGCCGCCGGTCTGAACCTTCAGGCCCACACCCGCAATAGCGCGCACCAGATCCTGCTGACGCCGCGCGCCGTCACGCGCTCCGGACAGGTCCACCAGATGCAACCAGTCCGCGCCGGCGGATTTGAACTGCTCGGCGACGGCCACGGGGTTGTCGCCATACTCGGTCACAGCGTCGAAATCGCCCTTGGCCAGCCGCACTACGCGGCCGTCCAGAACATCGATGGCGGGATAAACGATCATGCCGCGCCCTTTATGAAATTGGTCAGGATTTGCGCGCCGGTTTTGGCCGAACGCTCGGGGTGGAACTGACAACCGGCCACATGGCCCTTGCGGGCGATGGCCGTGACTTCAGGCCCATAGTGTGTGGACGTGACCGTGTGCGCGCCGACAGGCGCGTAAAAGCCATGGACGAAATAGACGTGTGCGTCAGCCTCAACGCCTTCAAGCAAAGGCTCGTCCGCGCGGGTCTGGGACAGCGTGTTCCAGCCCATATGAGGCCACGGCCCGGCATCGCCCGGATCCAGGCGCTCAATGCGCCCCGGGATCAACCCCAGCATCTCGCAATCGCTTTCCTCTGAGTAATCAAAGAGCAATTGCATGCCCAAACACACCCCCAGCAGAGGCCTTTGATCGGTCTGCAGTGCTTTCGCCCAGCCGGTTTCGCGCAAGCGCTTCATGGCCGGTCCCGCCGCGCCCACGCCCGGCAGGATGATGCGATCGCAATCCTGAGCTTCGTCCGGCGTCTCCGTCAGGCGATAGCGCGCATCCAGACGCTCCAGCGCATATCGAACCGAGGCGATATTGGCGGTCGAGGTGTCGATAATCGCCGTGGTCATCACAGAACACCCTTGGTGGACGGCAAGGCGTCGCCCTCAATCCGGGACGCCATACGCAAGGCGCGACCAAAGGCCTTGAAACAGCTTTCGATCATGTGGTGGGCGTTTTCACCCTCCACTTTCACATGCAGCGCCGCTTTCAGGCTTTCCGCGATGGAGCGAAAGGCGTGCGAACACATTTCAACCGGGAAGTCGCCAACCCGTTCGCCGGGAATCTCGCCCTCAAACACTGCATAAGGCCGCCCGGAAAGGTCGATCCAGACGCCCGCGCGCGTTTCGTCCATCGGCACTTCAAACCCGAAGCGCCCAATCCCGCGCTTGTCGCCAAGCGCTTCCTTCAGCCCTTCGCCGAGCGCCAGGCAGACATCTTCGATGGTGTGGTGGGAGTCGACCTCGAGATCGCCTTCGCACGACACGCTCAGGGCCAGGCCGCCATGGCGGGCCACTTGTTCGAGCATGTGATCAAAAAAGGCGATGCCGGTATCAATCTCGGCGCCTTCGCGGTCCAGATTGATGTTCAATGTGATCGACGTTTCCTTGGTGACGCGGCGAACAGTGGCCGTGCGCCGCTGGCTGCGCAGACCCAGAAAATCGCGCAACTCACGCGCCGTCTGCGCGTCACGCACATGGCCCACCAGCCCTTCACCGTCTTCGGCCAGAACCAGGCCCAGACGGCTGAGGGTTTTAAGGTTGGTATGCTCGTAAACCAGACCGCGCGCCGTGACCTGCCCCACTTCACCCAGCTCTTCAGCCAGGGCCTGACCGATATCAGTCAGAATGGCGTCGCGTTCCTCGCGATCCTTGCGAGCGGCGAGACGGGCGCCAGGACTAAGCTGGCGCATACCCTCTTCGAGCAGACAACACGGCACCGCATTGAGCTTGGTGCGCAACAGCGCCGCCTGCTCTTCATCCATGGCCGACAAGACCGTGACAGGCGTCTGCAGGCCGCCGATCCGGTACAAGGTCAGACCGGGTTGCGCCGGCTCATCCAGAGCGATCACCCCGTCCGCGCCAAAATCGCTGACGAGCGTCAGATCACTGCTCCAGACCGCCTGGCGCGCTTCATCCGTGCTAGAGGCCAGAGACAGGTTCGCGGCCGGGATTTCCAGAAGGCTCGCCAAGCGTTCAAGCAACATGGCTTCACCCATGGCGCGCATGTCTTCAGGACGTTTGGAGAGGTCAAATACGCCGCTCATGGCTTCGTCTTTCTATTTCGACGCAGCGCCATTGCGAGGCGGTGCGCGTCCAGTCCTTCAAGCGCCGCCAGGCGTTCAACCACGGGCGCGATAGACTCAAGGCTCTCTTCACTCAGCTCCAGAAGCGTCGTCGTCTTCTGAAACATCTCCACCGTCACGCCGCCATAGGCGCGTGCAGCGCCAGCGGTTGGCAAGGCGTGGTTTGGCCCTGCGGCGTAATCACCCGCCGCCTCGGGCGTCCACGGCCCCAGAAAAATCGATCCGGCATGACGTATACGATCCGAAAAGGCGCGTGGATCTCGGGTCTGAACGATCAGGTGTTCACTGGCGTAGGCGTTGGCCGCCTCAACCGCTTCGTCTTCTGACGCGACGATGACCGCGCGAGAATTGGCCAACGCCGCCCGCGCCGTGTCCGCTCGCGGCAGCTGTTTGAGCAAGACATCGATTTGCGCATCCACCCGAGCGGCGAACTCTTCAGAGAACGCGACCAGCACCACTTGCGCCATGCGGTCGTGCTCGGCCTGGCTGAGCAGGTCGATGGCCACAAGCTCGGGATCGGCGGCGTCATCGGCCACCACCATGACTTCGCTCGGCCCCGCCGGCAAATCCGCCGCGGCCCCGTTCGGGCTTTGCGACAACAGCGCCTTTGCGGCGGCCACATAGGCATTGCCCGGACCGAAAATCTTGTCCGCTTTCGGCAGTCCGGCCACCCCGAGCCCAAGCGCCGCCACGCCGTGCGCGCCGCCAATGGCGTAGACTTCATCAACCCCAAGCAGCTTGGCTGCAGCCAGCACGGTCGGCTCGACGCCCTGCCCCTTACGCGGCGGCGCGATGACCGCGATGCGCGGCACGCCTGCGAGTTGCGCGGGGACCGCCAGCATGATCAAGGTGGAGACCAGCGGCGCCGTGCCGGCCGGCACATAAAGACCCGCCACATCGATCGGGGTCGCCCGACGGCTGGCCAGCGCGCCCGGCCAGGTTTCAATCTGGTAGTCGCGATAGCCCTGCTCGGCGTGAAACGCTCGCACAGCCTCAGCCGCCGCCAGAATGGCGTCACGGTCTTCTGCCGCCAGCGCTTGCTCCGCCTCGGCCAGCTCGCTTTCAGGAACTCGGAACCCCGCTTCAGGCGCCCAATCGTCCAGCGAGAGGGCGTAGTCCCGCACTGCGGCTTCACCGCGCGCCCGCACGGCGTCCAGAATGCCTTGCGCCACTGCGACTGCATCTGAACCAAGCGAGGGCCGCTCGAACAGGCGCTGACGCGTCTGCGCGTCTGACGTTTTCCAATCGATCCGGGTCAGCATGTCAGGCCATCATCTTTTCAATCGGCATAACCAGGATGGAGCGAGCGCCCGCAGCCTTGAGCTGCTCGAGCGTGGACCAGAACACGGCCTCTGTGCAGACGGCATGCACGGCGACCACATCATCGCGCCCGACCACGGGCGCCACGGTTGGCGCATCGGTGCCCGGCAGGATGGCGCGGACTTCCTCCAGCCGGTCCTTGGGGGCGTTCAGAAGGATGTATTTGGTCTGGCGAGACGCGATGACGCCCTTGAAACGTTCAATCAGGCGCTCGGCGGTCTCGGTGACGCCGTCCTTCTGCGCTCCCTTGCGGCGCACAAGAACCGCCTCGCTTTCCAGGACAGTCTCAAACGCGGCCAGGCCGTTGGCTTCAAGGGTGGCCCCCGTGGAGACCAGATCGCAGATCGCATCCGCGACGCCCATGCGCGGCGCGACTTCCACGCTGCCGCCCATTTCGACGATCTCGGCGTTGACGCCGCGTTCCTTGAGATAGGCCGCCGTCAAGGCCGGGTAACTGGTGGCGACGGTCTTGCCCTCAAGGTCGGCCGCCTTGGTGATCGCGCCATCTTTGGGAGCCGCCAGCTTCAACGTGCACCGGGCGAAACCCAGCTTCAGCGCAATCTCAAGATCCGCCATGCGGGCCGTCTTGTTTTGCGCCTCGTAAAGAACGTTTTCGCCCACAATGCCGTAGTCGCACGCGCCGGACGCGACAAAGCTGGGGATGTCGTCATCGCGGATCAGCATCAGGTCGATGGGCTGGTTTTCAGAGCGGCGCAGCAGATCGTCCCGGCCATAGGCCAGCTTCACGCCGGCGCGCTTGAGCAGGTCCAGCCCGCCCTCGGCCAAACGTCCCTTTTTCTGAACAGCCAGGGTCAAACGGTTCTCATTCATTGGCCTTGTTCCTTCAAACGGTCCAGCACGAGCCGGTATCCCTGATGATCTTCCTGACTGAGAAAACGCGCCACGCGCGTGACCGTGGTGGTGCTGACGCCGGTATCCGCGCTGATTTCGCGGTAGGATTTCTTCCCCTCCGACAACAGACGCGCCACACGCCAGCGTTCCGCCAACGCCTGCATCTCGCCTGGCGTCGTCAGGTCGCGCAGAAACCGGCGCATTTCCTCGCCATCTCGCAAGGTCAAAAGCGCCTCGCATAAGGCGCTGACGTCCTCGGGGCCGCCAACGCGGGTTTCAGACATGGGATCAGCCATCGTTCGCCTCCAACTCGGAAGGACGTTATAGCGTGTTAGCGTGATAAAACAATGGTGCGGATGCAGTGTCCGCTATTTGAAGAGAATACTCTGAAAATTCAGGCCTATGCGCTCCGCGCGCTGATAGAAAAATGCCGCCGCTTCCGGGCTTGGCGCCCGCTCTTCCAGGGTTTGACGGAACAAAGACAGCCAGATCGAGAAGTGGTCAGGTCGGATCTTGTCCAGATGCTTGTGGTGGGCCGGGATCGGCCGCCCGCCATATGTGCCCGCATTGAGCGCGATGGACGCCCAGAACTGCTTCATCGTCTTCAGGTGCCCTGTCCAGTCATCACCTATGGCGGCTTCAAACACTGGACCAAGATCCTCATCCGCCTGAACCCGCGCATAAAATGCGTCAACCAGGTCGGAAATGAACGCCTCGTCCACGCCCATGCTTTCGGCCTGGCGAGCAATGTCGGCCTGACGGGCGGAGGCGGTGCGAATGATGGGTTCGGTCATGGCGATCCTTCCGGAGCCTTTGTCCTGCATGCCTCCGCACGCTTAAACAAGCGCGCAAAGCGCGTCCAATCGTCCTGATGGCGCGGGAGCACACGTTTAATTCTTGAAATAAATAAGGATTGAAAAATCGCCCGTAAAAGTAGCGCCAAGACCAATGGACGATCATCTGTAAATTCAAAATCTGTATTTAGGCCCGCACTTCAGGATTATTGATTTTTTAATTTCACAGCCTTTTCTGCGTATAAGCTTGACCAGCACGCACACATTCCTATGTATTATTAGCAACCCCTATTTCGATCATTTAGAGCCGCTGGCAGCGGCAGGAGGACATGTGGCTTTTTCCAAACCGAATGCACGTCAAAATCGAATCGATCTTACGCACCTGGGCGCGTCCGGTGACATCGCGGTCCTCGCGGTTGACGGATTTGACGCCGGTGATCTGACCGATATCGCCGGTTCGGCCGAGCGCGCTGGATACCGGACCGTTATGATCAGCCCCAAGAAAGGCTTGATCACAGGTCGCCCTGAAGGTGGCGACGAAATGAATTTCGTGGTCGACGCCCAGCCGGGTGAAAAGACCGCCAGCGCGTTCACTGGCCTTGTCATTCCGGCAGGCGCCGCCAGCGTTGAACGGCTGCGCAATGACCAGGATGCGCGCCTTCTGATCGCAGACTTCCTGCGCGCCGGCGCCCCGGTTTGCGCTCTTGGCGAAGCCGTGGCTTTGGTCGCGGACATCGCGGAGACCACCACTCCGGACTCGGACGCCGTTCTGGCGCTGAAAGGCGACCTGTTCGCTGCTGACGGTGAAGATGCACGATCGGACGCCCGCAGCCTGTTCATCAAGGCGATGTCGATGACAGCCGCCGCCGCCTGATCGTTCAGGCGCTACCCTGGATACGCAAACGCCCCGGCCGTCGGCCGGGGCGTTTTTCGTTTTAGGGCGTCCGGTGAAGCCTAAGCCTCTTCCCAATCCCGGACGATGGTGCGAGCTGCGATGAGGAACAGCCCGCCAGCCACGAGATACAGCGTCGCGCCGATCATGATCGAATAGCGCAAGGCTTCCTCGCCGAAGCTCGGGGTCAGCAGCGTGGACAACTCACCAAGCGCATACACGCCTACGCCAATTCCGAGCAGATTGTTGATGAGCAGGAAGATCGCTGAAGCCATCGACCGCATGTTGGGCGGGACCAGATGCTGGAAGGCCGAGAGCGTCGGGCCAAGCCAGGCCAGGCCCAGACCGGTTGGGATCATGAACAGCAAGACAGCCAACAGCGCTGACGGGGCCAGCACACCGGCGACATAGAAGGGATAGGTGACGAAGAACGCCACCGCCGGCACGATCGCGTACATGCGCTTGGAGCCCTTGCCCATCAGATCGCCCAGAACGCCGCCCAGGATGATCCCCAGGCTGCCGCCGACGAACAGGATCGCGCCGAACAGCCAGCCTGTGGTGATGATGTCGAGCTGAAAACTGCGCGCGAAAAAGCTCGGGACCCAGAAGAAGACGCCATAGCCCATCATCGAGCTGCACGACGCGCCCAGGGTGAGGAACCAGAAACTGGGCTTTTTCGACAGAATGGCCAACACCTTGAAGATGCCGGGCTTCTCAGGCGCTTTGACAGGCTCGCCAGCAGCGGCGACGTTTTCAGCCAGCTCGGCCTCAACCGCTGGCCGTTGCGGCGCGTCCAGGCCGCCCCGCTTGGGCTCGCGCACGGTCAGTTTGAACAAAGGGGCGATCAGCAGACCCAGAATGCCCACGATAATGAAGGCCGCCCGCCAATCGAGATTATCGCCCATGGCGCCGCCGGCGATCTGCGCGCCTGCGATCACGCCGAAGGCGGAGCCGATGGGGATGCCCAGCGAATAGATGGCGAGCGCCCTCGCCCGGCTTTGCGGCGGGAAATAATCGGCGATCAGCGAATAGGACGGCGCCACGCCGCCCGCTTCGCCCACGCCAACCCCGACACGGGCCAGGAACAGCTGGGTAAAGTTTGTAGCGAGGCCGCACAACGCCGTGAATCCGGACCAGACGGACAGAGAAATCGTGATGATCCAGGTGCGCTTGGTGCGGTCAGCCAGCCAGGCGATCGGCACCCCTAGCGTGGAGTACAAGAGCGCAAAAGCTATGCCGCCCAGAAGACCGAGCTGGCGGTCCGACAAACCCAGCTCCTCCTGGATCGGAATGGCCAGAATGGAAATGATCTGACGGTCCAAGAAATTGAACGCGTAAACGATAAAGAGCATGGCCAGCACCCAGGCGCTATATTTCGCGCTGGGCGGGGTCTCTGGCAGGCCCGTCTCCGTCTCGGTCTGAGTGGTCATATCTCTCCCCTGGTCTTTTCTCAGTGTCTGCACGCCGGGTCGCACCCTTGCATACTGAAGGCGTAAACCATCACTTTGCAAAGAAAAAACGCCGCCAACCCGGAGAGGTTGACGGCGCTTTCTGATCAGACGCGATTAGTAGCGGTAGGTGACCGAGGCGGTCACTGTGCGCGGATCGCCGTAGAAGGCGGTCAGCGTGCCTTCTAGGCCCAGGGTCGGAACGAACGGGCCGCTATTGCTGGAATAGTCAACGAAGTCGTATCCGGCGACCTTGTAACGCTCGTCCGTCAGGTTGCGGCCGTACAGGCCCGCAGACCATGTGCCCTCATCTGACGTCCAGACGGCGCTGGCGTTCCACAATGTGTAGGCGTCCTGATCAATCAGCGGGCTCGCCAGCTCGAACTGCTGGGAGTCGCTGCGATAGGAGACCGTGCTCAGAAGGTTCAGCTCACCAGAGTAAACCGGCATGCTGTAGCCCAGCGACAGAGACGCAGTCGTGTCCGGCGTGTTCTGAATTGACGCCTGGTCAGAGATGTCCTGACCAAAGGCGTTGATGAACTGATCATACTCGCCGTCCAGCAGACCCACGGTCGCGTTCACGCTCATATAATCGCCGTCCACAAAGGCGTTGGTTTCCCAGCCGCCTGAGAGTTCGAACTCCACGCCGCGCAGGGTCGCTTCGCCGGCATTGGTGGTGACGCCGGTGAAGGTGTCGGCCACGCCGTCGCCATCGGTGTCCACACCGACCGAACCGGGGACTTGCACATCGGTGTAATCCATCTGGAACACGGCCAGGGAGTGACGCCAGCCATTGCCCCAATCCGCTTTCCAGCCCAGCTCGTAGCTGTCCACCTCTTCAGGGTCGAACTGCATGAACTGGAAGACTTCGCCGCTGGAGACGGAACCGTCGCCATCAAGATCCGGCGCAGCGCTGGTCTGACCGCGCGGGTCGAAGCCGCCGCCCTTGAAGCCCTGGGAATAGGTCGCATAGACGTTCTGGCCGTCTGCGAAGGACCAGGCCAGAGAGGCGCGCGGGGAGAAGTCGTCAAAATCCGCCGTGCCGTTGAAGTCAGACGTCACCGCAATCGGAATCGCGCTGCCGCCGAACAGGTCGGACGCGCCGCCGATGAAAGTGGTGCGGCGCACCACGGAAGAGCGCTGGTCTTCGGTGTAGCGGGCGCCCAGGGACAGCTCGAGCGTGTCAGTCAGGTCATAGGTGAAGTCTGCAAAGAACGACCAGGTTTCCGTCGACACATCACCAAACGTCTGAGCGTTCAGGCCCGGCAGGCCAATGATGGCGCCCGTGGTGGCCAGGATCACGTCAAAGCCCGTCGAAGCGTTCGCATCCAGATAATATGCGCCGATCACGCCGTTGACGCGCTCGCCGGAGAACAACATCTGGAATTCCTGGGAGAACTGGTCGTTCGTGTAGATCGCCGGCACATCCAGATCCGCCTCGGGCAGCGAATCAAAGTCGATGGGCGTGGTGCTTTCATCTTCACGATACGCGGTGATCGATTTGAGCGTGATGGAATCGTTGACCATCCATTCCGCCGTGATCGAGCCGCCATAGGCTTCAACAGACTGCTCGGGGAAGTCGAGACCGGCGCGCGTATCAAACTCGTCGTCCAGCACCGGATAGGTGAAGGCCGGGAATTGATCGGGGATCAGACGATGGCCCTGACGTGCATTGGACGCGTCATCGGTGTAATCGGCGGCGACGCGGACCTGGAAGTTTTCGGTGAGATCAAACTCGGCCGACACACGGCCAGCCCAGACCGATTTATTGTAGTTATCGATGCCGTTGTAGAGATTGTCGCCATACCCTTCGCGCGACAGGCGCGCCACGGCGCCGCCGACGCGCACCGTGTCGGTGAGCGGGGTGGAGGCGGAAGCGATGACGTCGAGCTGGTTATAGCTGCCCACATTGACGCGCACGCTGGCGGTCGGTTCGTCGGACAGGCCGCGCGTGACGTATTTGACGGCGCCGCCAATGGTGTTTCGGCCGTAAAGCGTGCCTTGCGGGCCGCGCAGAACCTCGATGCGTTCCACGTCGTAGATATCCAGAACCGACGCCTGAGGGCGGTTCAGATAGACGTCATCGAGATAGAGGCCGACGCCGGATTCGAACCCTGCGACCGGATCCTGCTGACCCACGCCGCGGATGAAGGCGCTCAGGGTGGTGTTCGTGCCGCGGGACACTTCCAGGGTCACGTTCGGGGTGACCTGACCCACAGCGGTGATGTCCTGAGCGCCAAGCGCGTCCAGCTGTTCACCCGAGAAGGCGGTGACGGAGACCGGCACATCGGTCAGGGTTTCCTCGCGGCGCCGCGCCGTGACCGTAACCACGTCGCGGATCGGATTGTCAGAAGCGCCGGCTTCCTGGGCGATGGCCGTGGCGGCGAAAGGCAGGGCGGACGCAGAAGCGAGCAATGCGGCCGCACTCAATACGGTGCGTGTCATAGTCATGGGGTTATCCCTCCCTGTGAACAGAAGCCTCTATGAGCTTTTGCATGAGGTAAATTCAACGTTGAATGAAAAGTCAAGAAGGATTAGGACTTCGGTCATAACAAACAGGAGGGCTGAGGCTTCCCAGACACAGGCCCGGACACAGGCAAAGTCTGGTCAATCCTAGTCTCCGGGCTCTAAAAGAGCGCATGGGAGGATCATCATCATGACTGACGCCGGAGGAACGCGCCGGGGCGAGCGCACCCGCACCCGCCTGCTCGACGCTGCAGAGAGCCTGTTCGCTGAAAAGGGCTTTCATGGCGTCACAGTGCGCGCCATCGCTCGCCAGGCGGATAGCGACCCGGCGCTTGTGGCCTATTATTTCGGCGGCAAGCGTGAACTGTTTGACGCCGTCTTGCTGCGTCGCGCGGAAGAGCTCAATACGATTCGCCTGGCGGAGCTGGAAGCGTGCGAGGCCAATGCCGGGCCTGAAGGTCCGACTCTTGAAGCTATCATTCACGCCTTCACCCACCCGCTTCTGGATCGCAGCGCCAATGGGGGCCCAGGCTGGAAAAGTTATTTCGCGCTGGTGGGCCAGGTCACCAACTCGCCTGAATGGGGCGTGGCGATCATGTCCAAATACTTTGACCCGATCGTGCGCCATTTTCTGGACGCGGTCAGACGCGCCCTCCCCGATGCGCCGGAAGAAGAGCTGTTCTGGAGCTATCACTTTCTGTCAGGCGCGCTGGTTCTGACCTTCGCAGACACCGGACGCGTGGACGCCTTGTCCGGCGGCTTGTGCAAATCCAGTGATCTGGAAGCGGTGACCGAGCGCATGCCTGAATTTCTGGCGGCCGGCTTCCAGCGTCTGGCGCAGCGTCAATCGAACAAGAAGCAGGAGGCCGAGACGGTTTCATGACCCCGTTTTCAGAGCATTTTTTCACCGCTCCCGATGGCGTTCGCACCTATTACCGCCGCTATCCGGCGCAAGGCGAGAGCGGCAAGACCCCGGTCATTTGCCTGCATGGCCTGACGCGCAACAGCCGTGATTTCGAGGATTTGGCGCCGATCATCGCCGATATGGGCCGCACGGTCGTGGCGGTGGATGTGCGCGGCCGCGGCCGGTCTGACTATGACGCCCAGATCGAAAACTATAATCCGGCCAAATATGTCGAGGATGTTCAGGGCATTCTGGATGAGCTGGGCTGGGACAAGGTGGTCTCCGTCGGAACCTCCATGGGCGGTTTGATGACGATGATCCTGTCCACCGTTCGCCCCGGCCTTCTGACCGGCGCGGTGATCAACGATATCGGCCCGGAGCTGGACCCGGTCGGCCTGACCCGCATCCAGGGCTATGTGGGCGGGGCCGGACGCTTCGCCAATTGGGAGGAAGCCGGCGAGGCCTTGCGCGCCATCAACGGCGTCGCCTTCCCGAACGAGACAGGCGCGGACTTCTGGATCGCCTTCGCCAAACGCACCTGCCGGTCCATCGATACGGGCGAGATCGTGCTCGATTACGACGCCAACATCTCCAAACCAGTGAAGGATGGCGATGTGGCGCCGCCAGACCTTTGGCCGTTCTTTGAGGGTTTGAAGGGCACGCCGCTCTTGCTGGTGCGCGGCGCCATTTCCGACCTTCTGGCCATGGAGTGTGTCAATGAAATGTCACATCGCCATGGCGACATGGAGCTGGCTCAGGTCCCCGATGTCGGCCATGCTCCCCTCTTGACCGAACCGGCCGCGCTGGAGCCGATCAAGGCCTTCCTGAGCCGTCTGGACTGAGGCATCTGAGAGATGACTGACATGCTGCTGCGTATTCTGGGCGGGCTGATCCTGCTGGCTGTTCTGGTGATCGCCTTTTTCGCCTGGACCTTGCGTCCGCTTGATATGGACGCCGTCAGCCAGCAATGGATGACGGAGCAGGACCGCTTCGTCACAGTGGATGGCGAAGACTGGCGCGTGCGCGAAAGCGGCCCTGAAGACGCGCCGACCCTGGTCCTGATCCACGGCTTCAGTCATTCCCTTGAAGCCTGGGACGCACTGGCGGCCGAGCTGGATACGACCTATCGCATCATCCGGTTCGACCTGCCCGGTCACGGATTAACCGGTCCACGCGCCGATAAGGCCTATTCGGTGACCGACACGGTCGCTCAGGTCAGCGCACTGCTTGACGAGATCGCCCCGGATCGGTTCGCCATTGGCGGCAACTCGCTGGGGGGATTGGTCGCCTGGCGCTATGCGGCGGAGCATGCAGATCGTGTGGATCATCTGGTTCTGATCGATCCGGGCGGCTATCCCAATCTCGGCGTGGCGGACGACCCCGCCCCGGTCCCCGATGCGGTGCGCGCGTATCTCTCTCTGGCGCCGGAAGCGGGCGTCGCCTACGCGACGTCTACCCTGTACGCCGATCCTTCACGCGTCTCGCCCGAACAGCTTGAACGCATCCGCGCCATGATGCGGGTCGAGGGCAATGGTCAGGCGCTGATCGAGCGGATCGAACAGTTCACCCTGCCTGATCCGAACCCCGACCTCGCCCGCATTGCTGCGCCGACCCTGATCGTATGGGGGAGCAATGATGCGATGATCCCGGCCACCCATGGTCCGCGCTTTGACGCCGCCATCCCCAATTCGCGGCTGGTGCTGATGCAGAACACCGGCCATGTGCCCATGGAGGAATGGCCCGTCGAGACCGCAGCGCTGGTGCGCGATTTCCTCAACGACTGATCTGGCGCTTCCTCCAAAAGAAAGGGCGCGCAATCTCTTGCGCGCCCTTTTTGTCTGGAGACTGAGTCCGTCAGCCTTTCAGAACCATCTGTCCGGTGGACGGCTCGATCTGGTAGTAGGCGAGCCCTGACGCTTTCCACGCGCCCATGCCGCCCGCCATGTGCGCCACGACATCAGATCCCGCCGCTGCACAGGCCTGAATCGCCTTGCCCGATCGACCGCCCGCCGCGCAATGGAGCACCAACTTGCGCCCCTGCCCGGTCGGCAGCGCCGCCGGATCAAACGTCGACAGCGGCAAGAGCAGAGCGCCCGGAATTCGCTCGTTTTCGTATTCACCGGGTTCGCGCACATCCACGAGGATGATTTCACCTGCTTTCAGGGCCTTATCGACCTGCTCCGGGGACCAGTTTTCCATTCTCAGCACTCCATAAAGCTCATGCGCGCTTTGCGCTCTGTCATTTATCAAGTTTGACAAGTTTGGAGACGCGGCTCAAGCGCGGCCCGCTGTCACATCTGGGTGAGACTAGTCTTCAAAGACGATTTCGGGCGCGGGCCGGTGCGCGCCTTCAAGCGCATGCAGCATGCCCGATGCAGCCCGGTGAAACGCCTTGGCCACCGGGCCGTCGCCAGACGCGACCAGCCGGCCTTCATCGCTGGCTTCACGCAATTCGGGGTGCAGCGGGATTTCGCCCAGGAACGGCACGCCCAGAAGTTCCGCTTCCGCTCGCGCGCCGCCACGGCCGAAAATCTCGGTTCCCTCGCCGCAGGACGGACACAGGAAAAAGCTCATATTCTCGACAATGCCGAGGATCGGGATCGCCGTGCGATCAAACAGCGCCACAGCCTTGCGCGCATCATCCAGCGCCAGGGTCTGCGGGGTGGAGACGATCACGACGCCTGAAATCGGCGCGCTCTGCGCGATGGCGAGCTGCGCATCGCCCGTGCCGGGCGGCATGTCGATGATCAGCACGTCCAGATCACCCCAGTTCACCTCGGTCAGGAACTGCCGGATCGCTCCGGTCACCATGGGGCCGCGCCAGACCACCGGATCGCGTTCGCCCACTAGGAACCCCATGGACACCAGCTTCACGCCATGCGCTTCCAGCGGCTCGATGCCGCCATCCGTCTTTTGCAGACCAGGCGCGCCGTTCAGGCCAAAAATGCGGGGGGCGCTCGGGCCATAGACGTCGGCGTCCATCAAGCCTACCGACAAGCCCATCTTCACGCAGGCCGCGGCCAGGTTGGCGGCCGTGGTGGATTTACCCACCCCGCCCTTGCCCGACGCCACAGCGATGACCGCCTTGGCCGGCGCTTTGGGAGACGCCGCTTCAGCTTTCGCCGGTTTCGGCGCTTTGGCGCTCAACGACGCCTCTATGATGACCCGCGCCCGTTCGATCTCGGGATGAGCGGTCAACGCCGCCTGGATGGCCTGCCGCAACGCGCCCGCATCTTCATCGGTCCCGCCGGGTTTGAGCACCAGCGTCGCCACGCCGTCGCACAAATCCGCGCCATCAATGCGGCCTGAGCGGTTCAAGGGCGCCCCGGTGGCCGGATCGGCGACGGGGGCGAGAGCGTTGAGCACGATTTCGTTCATGCAGCTGAGATAGGCGAGCCGACGCCCGAACGCAAAGCCAAGCGCTCTTATAGACAGCCCATTGCAGCATAAACTGCAGCTGAGAGGCGCGAGCGACTTGATCGCGCGGTGCAAGCCCGGCTACACCGGTTAGTGGAGACGTGGCCGAGTGGTCGAAGGCGCTCCCCTGCTAAGGGAGTATACCTCAAAAGGGTATCGAGGGTTCGAATCCCTTCGTCTCCGCCAGCCTTCTTGGGTCTGGCCCGAATAGAGCCAACTGATGCTGGCCCGCTCACCAGCCCCCCTCATCGCTTTTGATAATCCGTACACCGGCATGCCAGACACGCCGATTGAGGATCGCCCGCCATGTCCAATAGAGCGCCCTGCAAGCTCATGGCTCCGAGGATATCAGCGGACGTAAATCCTCTTTCAGCGCCTCCCCCAGCCGTCTCGCAAACGACCTGGACAGATGGTGCTTGTCCCAGGTGAAGGGCTCGCCCTCTGCGAAGAGCGGGCAATCATCGCCGTCACACAACGCATCCCGCTTGCTGACATAGATGACACCGTAAGACGCCGCCAACTGCGTGTTCTGGTCTTCATAGAGAAACCGGCTTCGGATTTGACCGCCCAAACTGTCCACACCTTCCAAGCCGTCCCGCTCCCTCAAGAGGTCTGGGAAGTTCGCAGTCAGATGAAAGTAATTGCCGAACCAGATGATTGGGACATCCGTGTTCGCAGTTAGAAACTGCAGATAAGGCTCAAGATCATCCGGACCGTACCAGTCGCCGAGATAGGTGATCACGACCATATCCACGCCTTGCAAGGAAGCGGGATCAAAACGCTCACGATTGATCGTTTCACATTGGGGCAAATCGGGATGAGTGGCGCTGACCAGTGCTCGAATATCCGGTGAAGGCGGGCAACCCGGAAGGGTCGATTGCATGAGATGCGCCCGCGGGAATACAACTTCCAGGGCATTCAATGCGTCCACCGTATGGCTGTCGCCAACGATCAGGATGTTCTGTCGTCCATCCTGAGGCGCGTCACACACCTCCCACCCCAAACGAACACAACGCTGACGCACACCATCGAACCGGGCGTTTCGACCAGATTCGATCTGGGCTTGCGTGTAGGCGTAGTGCGAACCGCCTGGCAGCTTCACTCGTCCATCCAAAATGACGATGGCGCCGTTGATGAAGAGCAACAGCCCCACCAGGAGGCCCGCGAGCGCCGTGAAGCGGTTCAGACTGACCCGTCTCGTATTCCGGAATGGCTTTTCAATCCAGAGATAGCTGAGGCCGGACAGAAGGACCGATCCGGCGATGAGACCGAGGGTCAAACCCAGGCTCAGCTCGCCGAAATGCACGCGCGCCAGGGCGAACATTGGAAAGTGCCAAAGATACAACGAATAGGAAGTGAGCCCGATCCAGACCATCGGCCGCAGACTCAACAGCGTCGTCACCAGGCCACCGGGCCGAGTGAACCAGATCAGCAGTGCGACACCCAGAACTGGAGCCAGCGTCAGGACGGACGGATGCGGCAAACCGTGATGGAAAAACAAGATCGGGCCGCAAACCAGAGACAAACCCAGCCATGGCAGGGTCGACTGCGACACTCGGTGCGATTGACGCCCATACCGCATCTCAAGGCTGGCCAGGATCGCGCCAGCCATCAATTCCCAAGCGCGCATGGGAAGTAGATAGAAATTCGCCTCCGGCGCATGCTGACTGCTCACTTGCGCCGCCAGCAAAGATGAGAGGAAGACCAGCCCGAGTGAGGGCAAGAGCAAGCTTTTACGCAGTTTCAGCACCAGTAGGACCAGCACCGGAAAAATGATGTAGAATTGCTCTTCAACCGACAGCGTCCAGGTGTGCAGCAACGGCTTTAGTCGAGAAGGTTCAGCGGTATAGGCGTCCTGTAGCCAAAACCAGATATTGGATGAAAAGAGCAGGCTTGTGATCGCTGAGCCGGCAAACTCTTTCAACGCACTCGCATGCAACATGGGCACGGCCGCCAGCGTGGTGGCGAGAAGCACCACGACAAGAGCTGGCAACAATCGACGCACCCGCCGCTCATAGAAGCGCAGGAAGCTAAATTCAGCCCCCGCAGCCTCTTTGAGTATGATCGATGTGATCAGATAGCCCGAGATGACGAAGAAGACATCAACGCCGAGGAACCCGCCACGAAAGAGCTGCCGGTCACCGATGAACAGTTCCGCGTGATAAAACACAACGGAAAGCACTGCGATTGTCCTCAGCCCGTCGATCTCCGGACGATACTTGATCATGGATGCCGCTCATCGCTCATTTATGGGCTGACCCTCATAGCCAAAACGATAGGAGCCGCGTCAGATCTGACGCGGCTCCTTGCTAAAGGCGTCAATACGAACCTAGCGTCTTTATCGAAGGCTGCGGGCGACCCCGTCAATCACTTCTGAAAGCGCCGTGATCCGGTGGGCGGCGACGCCGTCTTCAGACGCATCGGGCAAATCCCGACCCAGATCGCGCAGCTCACGCGCCAGTTGACGATCCCGTGCGTCCGCCTCGACAACCTGCGCCGCACGTCCCAACGCGTCATACAGGCTCGTCGCCTGCTCTGACGGCAGAGCCTCGTCACGCATCAGCTGGTCCAGATAGGCCAGGCCCACGACCGGATGGTCAGGCCAGCTGACCGGCAATTGCTGCTGCGGGTTGAAGGTGTCGCCCTGATCGGCCAGCGCCGCGGCGGCGATCTCGTTTTCGCTCAGTTGGTCACTGGGCAGCATCTCGAAGACATCAAGGCCGCGCACGATCTCGGTGCCGTAGATGCGGCCGTCATACCAATAGCTCGACCAGTATCCGCCCAGCACCATCACATCGGGATCGATCGGCCCGCGGTCAAAGAACGCGATCTCGTAGGCATTGGCGGGATCGGTGAAGTCGAGCACGGAAATCCCGCCCTGATACCAGGACTGCACGAAGATATCGCGGCCGGGAACCGGGACGATGGAGCCATTATGCGCGACGCAGTTCTCTTCTTCGGTCTGGGCGGAAGAGATCTTGTAGTAGCCTTCAAACTCAAGCTGGCCGTCATTGATAGCGTAGATCGCATTCGCGCCCCAATCCATGGGGTCTTGGGCGCGGCAACGCGGCCGTCCGCCGCCGCCCCATTCATCAGTGAACAGGATCTTGTCGCCCGCATTGCTGAAGGTGGCCGAGTGCCAGTAGGCGAAGCCCTGGTCGACCACGGCGTCAATGCGCTGCGGCGCACGCGGATCGCTGATGTCGAGCAAGATGCCATTGCCCGAGCACGCCCCCGCGGCGAGGTTCAGCGACGGGAAGACCGTAATGTCATGGCACTGGTCCGTGCGGCGCGTGGACTGGGTGCCCTCGCCATGATCGCCGCCGGTCCAGAGCCCGGCGATCCGGCCCGTCTCGTCATCAGCGAAGACGCGCGGGCTGTCCACAATGCTCGACGCGGCAGGATTGGCGACCGGGATTTCGATCACGTCGATGCTGAACAGCGCCGTTTCTTCATCACCCGGAAAACCCGCGACGCAGCCTGCCATCTCTTCTTCGTCACGAATCGAGCTGGTGCCGGAGTTGTAGACCACAATGGTGTTCTCATCGCTTGAGACCACCGAATGCGTGTGCGAGCCGCGGCAGGTCTGCACCTGGCCGACCTGACGCGGGGCGACCGGATTGCTGATGTCAAATATCCGCAAGCCCCGGAAACGCTCTTCGCTGACGTCTTCGCTCACGCCCTGACGACCGCAATCCACGCGCGCGCGGGTGTCCTGTACGGACACCAGAAGCAGATCGCCCACAATGGACACATCGCCCTGCCCGCCCGGACACACGACCGAGCTGATCAGAACGGGCGCGTCTTCGCCCAAGCGATACAGGTTGAAGCCGTGATAATTGCCGACCGCCATCAAATCGCCGGCGAAGGCCATATCCGTGTTCGAAAAGCTCAGAAACGGCGCGCGCTGACCAAAGCGACGCTCAACCTCTTCATCCGTTTCCTCCGGAGTGATTTCCGGCGGCAGGCCGACCGGGTTCTCGGCGTCGAAAAAGCCGGTGGGCTTGGGCAAGCTGGCCACCAGCTCCAGGTTCGAAATCGCTTCTCCGGCGTCACGGAAGCCCGCCGACAAGCCATTGCGCGGATCTTCGGACAGCGCCGCGAGCACAGCGCTCATCCGGCGGATTTCCGAGTTCTGTTCACTGCGGACATCATTGACGAAGTCAAACAAGACCGGGTCATAGGCCGAGCCCCGTTCGTCCAGCAGCGCATCCACCATCACGATTGCGCCGTCATGGTGAGCGATCATCAGCTCCAGGAACAGAGCGTCAAACTCTGTCCCGCTCGCCTGGGCCAATTCCTCCATCTGCTCTGGCGTCGCCATCCCCGCCATCATGGAGTGTCCGGCATGGCCGCCGCCATGATCCATGCCGTGATGCATCGCATGCGGATCATTGGCGGGATCGGGCGCGTCCTGGCCACGCTCTTCAAGCCAGCCTTGCATGAAGGCGATCTCGTCGGCCTGGCTGGCGTTGATGCGCCCGGCGACGGCGACAATGTCATCGGTGCTGGTGCGCTCTGCGACCAGGTCCGCCATCTGCACCGCCTGATAATGGTGCACGATCATGTCGCGCATGAACTGCACATCGGCCTCGGAAAAGCGGTTCGCGGCGATCTGTACGGCTTCGTCGGCGCTGATCTGGCGCACGTCTTCGCCCGGCGCGCCCGGCTGGACGATGGGCGCGTCTTGCGCAAAGGCGCCTGTCTGCGAAGCCAGTCCCGCCGCTAGAGCAATCGTGGCTGACTGAAGTCGCAATCGTGTGTTGAAGGTCATGGCGTTTCTCCCCGGTTCTATCGTCGACAGAGTAAGTGTCCGGCCCGGTTCGGCAAGGGATTCCGGTATGTTCAGACCTATTGCCGGTTGCCTCTCAGCGGGTTCGCCTGCGCGCTTACGTGGAAAGGCGAGCAACTTGCAGCTTCAGTGCGATGCGCTAGCTTCATCCCACACAACAGTGGGAGCGAGCCGATGCCAAAGTCTGACCCCGAGATCGCGCAAGGCGCGTTCAAGCTCTATGACGCGTACGCCCATGGCGCGATGTCGCGACGCGATTTCCTGGACGGGCTCAAAGCCTACGCCATTGGCGGACTGACGGTCAGCGTGCTCGCCGCCGCCCTGATGCCGAACTACGCCACGGCGCAACAGACCGAAGCCGGCGATTCGCGACTGGTGGAAGACGACGTGCTTTACGCTTCGCCGGACGGCGCTGGCGAGATGAGCGGTTATCTCGTCCGTCCAGCCGGCGCCGAAACGCCGCGCGGCGGCGTTCTGGTCATTCATGAGAACCGCGGTCTGAACCCGCATATCCGGGATGTGGCGAGGCGCGCCGCGCTGGCGGGATATGTCGCCTTCGCTCCGGACGCCCTGCATCCGCTGGGCGGTTATCCGGGCACGGATGACGAAGGCCGCACCCTGCAGCGCCAACGCGATGGACGAGAAATGCTTCAGGACTTCATCGCGGGCGCGCACTATCTGCGTGATCATCCCGCCTGCTCGGGCCAGGTGGCGGCGGTCGGATTTTGCTATGGTGGCGCAGTCGCCAATCAGCTCGCCGTGCGTCTGCACTGGCTGGCGGGATCCGTGCCGTTTTATGGCGGCTGGCCCGACCCTGAAAACGCTGAAGCCGTGCGCGTTCCGCTACAGATCCATCTCGCCGCGCTCGATGACCGGGTCAACGCCGGCTGGCCGGTCTGGCGTGATGCGCTGGATGCAGCCGACGCGCCCTATCAGGTCTTCATGTATGAGGGCGCCCAGCACGGCTTTCACAATGACACCACGGCGCGGTTTGACCCAGAGCAGGCCGAGCTGGCCTGGTCGCGCACCCTGGACTTTTTCGACCGGGTGCTGACCGCTTAGCTTTTCCGGCTCACACCATCCGGGTGTTCGATCCTCGCGTCGCTGCAGGCGACCTTTGGCCTTGGAACTCCGTTAGGCGCGCAATGGAGGCGCCCGCCCCTCAAAGCGCCTGTTTCGCCGCGATGATGCGGTCGGCCAGCGCCTCAAGCGCCGCCGCATCCAGTCGCTCTGTCTCAAATGACAGGGCGCTCGGGGTCAGGCGTTTGCGTCGGGCGCGGTCATAGGCCGGATCGTAATGCGCGGTCATCAGCTCGGCCGCCAGCTGCTCAGGCTGGCCTTGATGAGCCAGCTCGCGCCAGTGCGCGATCTGCTCCTTGGAGTGGAAGGGCGTGATGAGCTCCAGCGCCGCGCACGCCTGGTCGGGATCGTCGACGATATCGGCGTAGGCCGTGGCCAGAAACCGGGCGCGCTCGGCCAGAGGCGCTGCGATCTCAATCCGCGGCGCCTGCTTCATCCTCGTCCACAAGGGTGACGGCAGGCGAACCGACCCGATCCGCGCGGATTCCGCCTCCAGAAAGACCGGGCGGCTGAGGTCGACGCTTTCCAGCGCGCGCCAAAGCGCGGTCTCAAACGCTTTCTGGCTGGGCTGGGGCGCGTTCGCGAAACCTCCGAAGGCGGAACCGCGATGACGGGCCAGCCCTTCCAGATCCACCCCCTGCTCGCCCTTGTCCCGCAACACCTGCAACAAGGCGGTTTTCGCGGTGCCGGTCTGACCATCAATCAGGATCAGTTTCAGATCAGGAGAGGCCGCCTCGATCCCGGCCATCACGGCCCGCCGCCAGGTTTGATAGCCGCCCTCAAGCACCGCGACCGGCCAGCCGACCGCCGACAGGATCGTCGCCATGGAATTGGACCGCATGCCGCCGCGCCAGCAATAGACAAGCGGGCGAAAGCGTTTGGGCTTGTCGGCCAGCGCGGTCTCCAGATGCTTCGCCGCATTGCGCGCCACCAGCGCCGCACCCGCGCGCCGCGCCTCGAACGCAGACACCTGGACATAGGTCGTGCCGATCTCGGCGCGCTCGGCGTCGTCGAGCACGGGCATGTTCACCGCGCCCGGCAAATGGTCCTCGGCGTATTCGCCGGGCGAACGCACGTCGATGATCAGGTCAAAGCGCTGCAATGCGCCGGCGCTGACATCCTTCAGGGTCTCGTATCGCAACATGCGCGCCTTATAGTTCCGTTCTGATCAAGAATCGAACACAGCCGGGTGCGACCATGACCGAGACCTCCTCCGCCACAACGCCGTCCCTGACAAGCCTGGCTCGCGGGGGCGGCTGCGGCTGCAAGCTCGATCCCGCCTTTCTGGACCGCATCCTGGCGGATAGCCCGCCCCTGCCGCTGAACCCGGCCCTGCTTCTGGACGCCGCCACGCGCGATGACGCCGCCGTCTACAAGCTCAATGATGAGACGGCGCTGGTGGCGACGACGGACTTTTTCGCGCCCGTCGTTGATGACCCGTATGATTTCGGACGCATCGCAGCCACCAACGCCCTGTCAGACGTCTACGCCATGGGCGCCAAGCCGATCTTTTGCCTGGCGGTGCTGGGCATGCCGATCAATACGCTGCCGCCTGAAACCATCCGGCAGATTCTTGATGGCGGCCGCTCGGTCGCGGAAAGCGTCGGCGCGCCGGTCGCCGGCGGTCATTCCATTGACGCCGCCGAACCCTTCTACGGGCTTGTGGCGCTTGGTCTGGCGCATCCCGACCAGATCCTGACCAACGCCGGCGCCAAACCCGGCGACGTGCTGATCCTGGGCAAGCCGCTGGGCGTGGGCGTGTTCAGCGCCGCGCAGAAACGCGGGCTGCTGACGCCTGACGACTATGACGCCATGATCGCCACGACCACGCGGCTGAATACGCCCGGCTCCGATCTGGCGGGCATGACGGGCGTGCATGCGGTGACGGACGTCACCGGCTTTGGCCTGCTGGGTCATTTGTCGGAAATGTGCCGCGGTTCAAAACTCGCCGCCAGCATCGACCGCACCGCCCTGCCCGTCTTTGACGGCGCGCGGCGTCTGCTGGACCAGGGCGTGCGCACGGGCGCGTCAGGGCGCAACTGGGCGGCGGTTGAACGCTATGTCACCCAGACGCCTGACTGGTCAGACGCAGATCGCGACATGCTGTGCGATCCCCAGACCAGCGGCGGCCTGCTGGTCGCCTGCGCGCCGGACGCGGCGGCGGACGTGCTCGCGGTTTTCGAGCGCCATGGCCACAGCGCCGCCGTTCAGATCGGGCGCCTGGACGCCGGGAATCCGATGATCAGTTTTTCCGCCTGATCGGGTTTTCAGCGGTCTGCGACCTAGTTTCTCTCATCTGAGAGGATATCCGCATGACCGACAAAGCTGATGATCGCGGCTCCGCCGTCCCCAAAGGCCGTTTAAGTCGGCTGGGGCGCTTCGGACGTCTCGCCGCCGGCACGGCGGGGGAAGCGTTGGGCAACACGGTTCAGGCTCTGGCGAAAGGCGAGCGGCTGGACGCTTCGCGGCTGATCCTCACACCGTCAAACGCCAAACGCATGGCTGATGAGCTGGCGCATTTGCGCGGCGCCGCGATGAAAATGGGACAGATGCTGTCCATGGATTCCGGCGACCTGCTGCCGCCGGAGCTTACCGAGGTGCTGGCGCGGCTGCGCGAAAGCGCGCGGCCCATGCCGCCACACCAGCTCAAACGCGTGCTGACCCAGAACTGGGGACCAAACTGGCTCAGCCGGTTTAAGCGCTTCGAGCCGCGCCCCATGGCCGCCGCCTCCATCGGTCAGGTGCATCGCGCCCTCACCCAGGATGGCCGCGATCTGGCGATCAAGGTGCAGTATCCCGGCGTCCGAGGCAGCATAGACAGCGATGTGGACAACCTCGCCAGCCTCATCGCGCTGTCCGGGCTGGCGCCCAAGGGGCTCGACCTCAAGCCCATCCTTGAGGAAGTCAAACGCCAGCTCAGAGATGAGGCTGATTATGCGCGTGAGGGTAAAAAACTCTCCCAATTTCGGGACTGGCTCTCAGGGTCCGACAGCTTTGCAACGCCAGAACTGGCGTCCGATCTGACCACCGCGAACGTGCTGGCGATGAGCTATCTGCCCGGCGATCCGATCGAAACGCTGGTCGACGCCCTGCCCAGCGAGCGCAACCGGGTGATGGCTGAACTGGCGAATTTGACCTTGCGCGAAGTGTTTGAATTCGGCGCCATTCAGAGCGATCCCAATTTCGCCAATTATCGCTATCAACCCGACACGGGTCGGGTGGGTTTGCTGGATTTCGGCGCCGTGCAGGACATTCCCGAAGCGGTCCAATGCGCCGGACGGCGTTTGTTGAAAGCGGGACTGTCTGGCGACCGGGGCGGCCGCGAACAGGCGCTGACGGAGCTGGGCTATCTGTCAGACGAGACGCCGCCCGATCAGCGCGCTCTGGTGCTGGAGCTGACCGAGTTGGCGCTGACGCCGCTCTTCAGCGCTGAGCCGTATGATTTTGACGCGTCTGCCCTGGTCGAACCTCTGAGAGAGGGCGGATTCAGACTGCGCGCGATGGGGTACGCCCAGACGCCGGCGCCCATGGCGGTCTTCATCCAGCGCAAGGTCGCAGGACTGTATTTGCTCGGCGCGAAGCTCGACGCTCGCCTGGATATCCGAAGCGTCCTTTCAGGTCACATCTAACAAAATTTTTAGTCGGGTTTGCGCCCGGATCAGACCTAGTCTGCTTCAAGATTCATTCGTTGAAGAGTTTATGATGCGAGTTTTCCTGATCGCCGCGTCGGTGCTTGCGCTTGGCGCATCGGGCCTGTCCCCTCTTGCGCAGGCTCAGACGGCGCCCGACTTCACCCAAGCCTTTCGCGGCGCTATCGGCCAAATGCTCACCCATGACTATGAGCAGGCTCGCCTGCTTGCCGAGGAGGCTCAGGCTCTGGCGACCACTCCGTCCGAACGCTACCGCGCCCGCCATATCCTGACCGACATCAGCGCCCGTCTGGGCGATTGGCAGGCGACAGCGACCTATTCGGCCGAAGCCTACGCCATCATCATGGATGACCCCGCCTTGCAAGACGCGTTGATGCTCAACGCCGCCCACATGGCGGCGGAAGAAGCGCGCGCCGCTTACCAGCTCGATGACGCCGAACGTGTTGCGGACGCGAATGCCCGGATGATCCGTCATCACCCCCAGGCCGGCGACGGATGGCGAGCTGTCGCGCCGATGGGCGCCATCCATGTAGATGGCCTGTCATGTCCGTTGATGTCGCAAGGCTTTTTGCGCTTTGACCTTCTGGGCGCAGAGAACGCCCTGCCCGGCTGCGTGTACTGGAATCTGGACGATGTGGGCGTGCGCGTGCTGGACGGCGACGGCTTTGACGCCGAATTGTCCCGTCTGGAAGCGGCGAACGAGACAGTGTCAGAACTTGAGATGGCTCAGGCGCTGACACGTGTGGCGGACCGGGCGCGTTTACTTGATCTGAGGGCGCCGACGCCTGTCAGTGAGCCGCGACGCGCGCTGGTTCTCAGCGTCAATGACCAGTCGCGAACGCTGACTTTGGAATATCCCGCCTCAACGCCAGAGGGGGATCTGGAGCTCTTGACCGAACGGTTCGCGGCTCGCCCCTGAGCCCAAACAAACGGCGCCAGGCCAGAGCCTGACGCCGTTCCGGCCAGTGAGGGAACTGGCCGCCAGATCAATCAATCCGTGTCTAGTTCAGGCTGGTGCGCAGGCTGACGCCCCAGATGCGCGGCTCGTTGACGAAGCCGGTATTGTTGTTGAAATCGATGCCGCCAGCGAGGTTCTCCTCATCAGTGATGTTGCGCACGAACAGCGCCGCTTCCCAATCCCGGCCGTCGGCGTTTCCGGCATAGCCCAGACGTAGGCCGCCCTCGAAATTGCCGTCTGAATAGAACTCTTCGGATTCGTAGAGGAACAGATTGGTGCGGCCTTGCCAGAACCAGTCGGTGTAGACGAACCATTCCCCGCCCCACTGAGAGGGAATGTCATACCGCGCGGTCAGGCTGAGAATGTAGTCCGGCGCCTGCGGGAACGGGTTACCGTCCACTTCCACAAAGCCGTCGCCGTCGGCGTCCGGATCCGTGGGGGTGCACTGGCCCGATCCGCAAGGCCCGACTTCAAGGCCGGCATCCTGAAGCTCGGTTTCGTTCCAGCTGAATCCGGCGGTGAGCAGAAGATTCTCGCCCACCAGGAATTCTGAATCCACTTCAAAGCCATAGCCCACGCCCTGATCTGCGTTCACGAGCTGGACCAGATTGCCGGCGCCGCCCACGGCGGACAGCTGCAGGTCGGACACCTCGTAATAGAACGCGGTGGCGTTCACGCGCGCCCGGCCGTCGGCGAATTCGGATTTGAAACCCGCCTCGTAGGACGTCGAGGTTTCGCTCTCGGCTGTGGAGGGCGGCGAGAAAAAGGCGACGTCGCGCGCCTGGATGGTCGGGCCGCGGAAGCCGCGGGCCACGCGGCCAAACAGGGCGAAATCGTCATTGACGTCATAGAACGCCGACAGATCCCAGCTCACTTCCTCATCAGACACGCTGACCGGGTCAACCGGGAAGGCCGCCAGCGGGACGGTGAGATCTTTCTCGTCGCTCGTATAGCGCAGCCCGGCCGACAGGCGCAGATCATCGGTCACCTGATGGCTGAGCTGACCGAACACCGCCCAGAGCTGGTTCTCGTGACGCACGGTGGTGGTCGGCGGAAAACCGGACGGCGAAGAGGTCGTCACTTCAAACTCGGAGTCAAAATAGTATGCGCCGACCTGCCAGCTGGTGGCGTTGTCCGTGTCTGAGGCCAGACGGAATTCCTGGGTCACCTGCTTGAGATCATCCAGCGCGTCCTGGGTTTCAGACGGGAACGGAATAAAGCCTGGTCCGCTGAGATTGCCGCCGTCGATATCGCCGAGGCTGAACCCGTCCGCGTACTCATAGCCGGTGATCGAGGTCAGGGTCAGGCCGTCGAAATAGCCGTTCATCGTCAGGCTGGCGCCCAGGCCCTCATAGGCTTGGGGGTTGTTGGCCTGGGAATCGAAAAACACCGTATCGCGATCAAAATTCTCGTTCAGGTCGTTGGAGCCGGTGGTCAGGATATTGGCGCGGAAGACCGCGGACGTGCCTTCGAAATCCCGCGCATGCACGTTCAACAACGCGTCAAAGCGGTCGTTCGGCGTGAACAGGAGCTGCACCCGCGCCGCTTGCTCGTCAAAACCGCCAAGCGCATCACGCACGCCCAAGAACCCGTTGTCGATCCAGTCGTCACGATGCTGGCGCAGCACAGAGACACGCCCCGACAACACGCCGTCGATCAGCGCGCCGCCAACGGCGCCTTCCGCATTGGTCGTACCGAGCGAGCCGACGCTGACGCTGACATAGCCGTCAAGCTCCTGGCTCGGACGCACAGAGTCAAAACGCACCAGTCCCGCCGTTGTGTTGCGGCCGAACAGCGTGCCCTGCGGACCACGCGCCACTTCAACCTGCGCGATGTCAAACAGCGGGAAGCTTTTCAGGATGACGTTTTCCTGAACCACGCCGTCCATCAGGATGGAGACGGGCTGGGACGCGGCGAGATCGAAATCCGTATTGCCCAGGCCACGGATGTAGAACCGCGGCGCAACGCGTCCATTCGAGCTCTCGGCGTAAAGACTGGGCGCGCGCGCCGCGAGCTGAAGAATGTCCCCGCCGGCTTCAGTGATCGCATCCAGAGTCGGTTTGGGCGCCGTGGTCACGGACGCAGCCACGTCCTGCACGTTTTCTTCGCGCCGCGTCGCCGTGACGATGATGGTGTCAAGCCGGTCAGGCGCGGCTTCCGCCTCATTGGCCAGAGCGGCGGGCTGAGCGCTGGCCATCAGGGCGAGCACGCTCACGGAACAGGCGGTAAGGCGGGACAGGCGGGTCTTGAACTGGGGCACGAGTTCGACTCCGGAAGAGCGCCGCATGCTGGCGACGCATAGGGTGGAGATCCATCGCCCTCTCAATTGATCTGAAGGGCGGGCTCGTTCCGAGCGTGATACGGAAATTCGTCAGTATGGAAAGAAAAATATGACGCCAGAAGACACCGGGAGGCCTGAAGTGTGCACTTGCAGCAACAGTATTCATTTGATCTGTATACGGCGCTTCACGCTCAGCAGCGCCGCGCTGGGTCAGTCATCCAGATGCAAATCCAGCAACACGCGGTAGCGTCGGATATTGGCCACATAATGCACCGGCTCTCGACCGCGGGCGTAGCCGCGCGGCAAGGTCGTGTAGTATTCGGGGTCTGACAAGAGCGGCAGAACTTTCCGGATATCGCCCCAGCGATTTTTCTCCAGCGACTGACGCTCGGCGAGCCGGCGTGCGTCGTAAAGATGGCCCATGCCCACATTGTACGCAGACAGCGCCAGGAACAGCCGGTCGCGGCCTTGCACCTCTTCGGGCAAGCGCTCCATCAGATTAGCGAGATAGCGCGCGCCGCCCGCGATCGACTGAGCAGGATCGGTGCGGTCCTCCACCCCCAGCTCGTTGGCGGTGGGCAGGGTCAGCATCATGATGCCGCGCACCCCGGTCGCGCTGACCGCATCCGGGTCCCAATGGGATTCCTGATAGGCCTGAGCGGCGAGCCAGCGCCAGTCGATGCCGCTCTCCTCGGCCGCCGCTTCGAAATGAGGGCGCAAGGCCGGCAAACGCTCGTCAATGCGTCGAATGAAGCGAGCCGTGTCCACGTAATCAAACTGATGAGTCACCCCGAACCAGCGCTGATCCAGCCGCTCCAGAAAGCCGCCTTCGTGGCGCGCTTCGGACCAGCGGTTCAAGGGCTGCAACAACTCTGACCCCAGAGGCAGGACGAAAGCCAGCGAGCGTTCTTCGCTCAGCACAAGGGGTGTCAGCAACTCAGGAAACCGCAGCCGGGCATGAGCGACAATCGTGGAATCCGAAACCGTGCAATCCACCTGCTCAGCCTGCACCTGTTCCAACAAAGGCAAGGCGGAAGCGGCGTTCACCGTCCGCCATTCAATGCCGGGATGGTCAACTTTCAGCGCCTGCAGGGTCTCGATATAGCTTGAGCCTTCAAGCACCGCGATCTCGACATCCGCCATATCCTCGATCGTGCGGACCTGGGGGCCGCCGCGGCGACAGACCAGCTGCTCGGTGACGGTTTTATAGGCGGGGCCGAATGTGTTCGCCTCCTGGCGCGCCTCGGTTATCGTCACGCCGCCAGCCGCCAGATGGCCCTGGCCGGCCTCGATATTGGCCATCAGCTGGCCCAGATCGCGCTGGGGTTCGAAGCGAACGCTGACGCCCAGATCCTGCGCGAAGTTCTGGACCAGAGCGACCTCATAGCCCTCAGGCTCGCCATCCTCGTCCAGATGATAGGTGGTCGGGCTTTCAAGCGTGAGAACGATCAGCTCTCCACGCTCGCGGATCTCGTCCAGCGTTTCCACACCAGGCGGATCAGCGCGCCCACAGGACACGGCGCCGGCGAGCGCCAGCGCTGCGACGCACGCATTGCGTACGGATTTTGTCCACAACCCCATGGCGACAAAGATAGGCGCTCAAAGGCCGCATACCAAATCCGGCGACGATTACGGGCTCACAACCCGGTTGAGGGACCAGTCGTAGGCATATGAAACAATGCGAGTATCGCCATCCATGCGCTGCGCCAGACCGGGCTCGGCATATCTCAACACGTGGGCGATCACACCCGCATCGGAGCCGCCGAAATCCTCATTGAACCAGTCATAGATTCGCGAAACCACGAGCCCGTCTTCAGTGACCGTTACGCCGCGGGGATGGTTGATGTAGGCGCGGGCGCCCGCTTCAAGATCCGCATCCAAGCTATCGCTGCGCCAGGCGCGCGCCATCAGATTAGGACAACCGATAGAGGCGCAATTGACGGCGTAATGGACCAGAGGCGCGTCAAATTCCACGCGCATGATCCCATGTTCGATATCGTCCAGCGACAGCGCGCGGCCTTCCACCTCAACCCGGTTCACGCCCCAGGGACCGATAGACCAGGGGCGAGGCCGAATCTGACGAATGGAGTTTTCGGGCGCTTCATCCACGATCAGGCGCACCGTGACGGCGTTGTAGAGATTGGCCCAGAAGGCGAAGCGCGCATCATCGGTCAGAGCACTGACCTGCGTGGCCTCAAGGTCTTCGATATAGGCGGACAAGACTGCGCGATCGTCCGGGTTTGCGCGCAAACCGGCATAATCAAACCGGTTCACCCCGTCATCGCTTTCGACGACATAGGCGCCAAGCACCTGATCCCAAGGCGTGTGCAGATCGGTCTGGGCGTGTGAGAGGGGCATGCCGGCCAGGCTGGCGAGACAGGCGATTGCGATGATGAATGGTTTCATTCCACCCTCCTTGCGGCTGATCAGTAGACTAGACCCGCCATGACCGAAAACCAGTCACGCCCCGGTGAGAATCGGGCAAGCTCAACCGCTTGTGACCGCCTGTGAATGAAAGCCCGCCATGATCGAGCCTGAACGCGCACACTATGAGTTTGAAGATGGGATGATGGCGGCCTGGCGCTGGCCCAATCCCGGCGCGCCGATTTTGGTGTTCGCTCACGCCAACGGGTTTAACGGCGGGGCCTATCGCCAGATGCTGGGGAAAGTGGCCGATCGGTTCGAGATCATCGCGCCCGATCTGCGCGGCCATGGCCGCACCACCCTGCCCGCCGACCCCGCCACCCATAAAAGCTGGAACGTTTACGCCAAGGATCTTCTTGCGCTTTATGACCGGCTGGACCGCCGCCCGGCCTTGCTGGCCGGGCATTCCATGGGCGGATCGAGCACGCTGCTCGCCGCGGCGCAAATGCGGGACGCGCCGCCGCTGGCGCTGGTCGAGCCTGTGGTGTTGCCGCCCGCACTCTATCTGATGGCGCGCTCGCCGCTCTGGCCCTTCATGAAGGGGGCTGCGATCAAGCCTGCCGCAACGGCGCGCAAACGCTCGAACGGCTGGCCGGATCGCGATGCGGTGATCAGCCGGTATCAATCGCGCCCCACCTTCGCCCGCTGGTCGGACGGCGTGCTGGAGGACTATCTGGAAGACGGTCTTGTAGAGCTTGATGACGGCGTCAGACTGGCTTGCGACCCGAACTGGGAGGCCGCCAATTTCGAAGGCCAGGCCCATGACCTGCTCAGGGCGGCGCGCCGGATCGGCGACACAGTACAAGTGCTCAAGGCCAACAAGGGGTCCACGGTGATCAACGCCAGCGGCCTTGTCGCTCGCGGGGTGCGTCTGGAGTCTGTGGAGGGCGGCCATCTGATCCCGATGGAGGCTCCATCCATCGTTGCGAGCTGGCTCGGCAAGGCCGCAGAGAACGCCGGCCTCTGACACTCCACAACAAAAAGGCCGGGCGATGAGCCCGGCCTTTCATGCGTCTGGCGGATCGCCTAGCCCGCCTTGGCGCGGCTGGCTTTCTTGCGTTCGTGCTCGAGCAGGAAGCGCTTGCGGATGCGAATGCTTTCCGGCGTCACTTCCACCAGCTCATCGTCATTGATGAACTCGAGCGCGTATTCCAGCGTCACGCGGACCGGCGTGGTCAGGACCACCGCTTCATCGGTGCCCGAAGCGCGCATATTGGTCAGTTTCTTGCCCTTGAGCGGGTTCACGATCATGTCTTCGTCGCGGGCGTTCTGGCCAATGACCATGCCTTCATAGACTTCCACGCCATGACCGATGAACAGCTTGCCGCGCTCCTGGATGTTCCACAGGGCGAAGGCCAGCGCCTTGCCGGTCTCCATGGAGATGATCGCGCCCTTGGGACGCTGACCGACTTCGCCGGCCGAACGCGGGGCGTAGTGGTCAAAGGTGTGGAACATCAGGCCCGAGCCCTGGGTCAGGGTCAGGAATTCCGAGCGGAAACCGATCAGGCCGCGCGTCGGCGCGACATATTCCAGGCGCACCCGGCCATTGCCGTCCGGTTCCATATTCTTGAGGTCGGCCTTGCGCGACCCCAGGCGCTCCATGACGCCGCCCTGATGCTCTTCCTCGACATCGATGGTCAGCGCCTCATACGGCTCGCACATCTGACCGTCGATTTCGCGGTTGATCACCTGGGGACGTCCCACAGCCAGCTCGAAGCCTTCGCGGCGCATGGTTTCGATCAGCACTGACAGGTGCAGTTCGCCCCGGCCGGACACGAGGAATTTATCCGCGTCATCCTGTTGCTCGACCCGCAGCGCCACATTGTGGATCAGCTCACGGTCCAGACGTTCCTTGATCTGGCGCGAGGTGACGAACTTGCCTTCGCGGCCGGCGAACGGCGAATCGTTCACCTGGAAGATCATCGAGATCGTGGGCTCGTCCACCGTCAGCGGCGGCATCGCCTCCACATGCTCGGGATCACACAGCGTGTCGGAGATGTTGAGCGGGTCAATGCCGTTGAAGGTGATGATGTCGCCAGCGGCGGCCGTCTCACGCTCGACTTTCTCAAGACCGTGGAAGCCGAACACCTGCAGCACTTTCGCGCGGCGCTCCGTCCCGTCAGCGCCGACCACGACGACCTGCTGGTTCTTGCTCAGCTTGCCTCGGCGAATGCGGCCCAGGCCGATCACGCCGGTATAGCTGGAGTAATCCAGAGCCGAGACCTGCAGCTGAAGCGGGGCGTCCTGATCCACGTCCGGGTGCGCCACGCGATCCACAATGGCCTGGAACAGCGGGTTAAGATCACCGCCGCGCTGATCCACATCCAGACTCGCCCAGCCTTCCAGCGCCGAAGCGTAGACGACAGGGAAATCCATCTGCTCATCCGTTGCGCCCAGACGGTCAAACAGGTCAAACGTCTGGTCCACAACCCAGTCGGGACGCGCGCCGGGACGGTCGACCTTGTTGATCACCACGATGGGCTTCAGGCCCAGGGCCAGCGCCTTCTTGGTCACGAAGGTGGTTTGCGGCATGGGGCCGTCCACCGCATCGACCAGCAGAAGCACCGAATCCACCATGGACAGCACGCGCTCGACTTCGCCGCCGAAATCGGCGTGGCCGGGCGTGTCCACGATGTTGATGGCGTAGTCGTTCCAGGTCACCGCCGTGTTCTTGGCGAGAATGGTGATGCCGCGCTCTTTCTCCAGATCATTGGAGTCCATGACGCGTTCGACATTCGCGGCGCGTTCGTCGAACGTCCCTGATTGCCGGAGCAGCTTGTCCACAAGCGTGGTTTTGCCATGGTCGACGTGCGCCACGATGGCGATATTGCGAATGCGCTCAACGGGAGCGGTCATAGATCAGTCCTTAATCTCGCAGATCTCGATGTGTTCGCAGGTGCAAAACCTGCGCTCTTTGCGGCTCTCATACAGGGCGAAATTGAATTCGGCTAGCACTGGTCGCCGCAAGTTTTGCGGCCTAGGTTGCTGAACACTTCACCATCGAGACAAAGACGGGCCGATAAACGGCTCATGGGGAGACATTATGAAGAGCCTTTTGCGTGCGGGATTACTCGCGCTTGGCGCCGCACTGACCAGCTCTGCGGCCGTCGCAGAACCCATTTCCTTCTTCATGCCCGAAGACGTCAGCTATGACGCTTCCATCACGGCGCCTGAAGACAGTTTCGGCTATGAAGTCGGCGCTCGCCCCGTGCGTCACGCCGACATGGTCGCCTATCTGCGCGAGATCGCGGGCCAGTCTGACCGCATCTCGGTCGAGACGATCGGCTACACCCACGAACACCGCCCGATCCTGTTCTTCACCGTCACCTCGTCTGAGAACCAGCAGCGGATCGACTCGATTCGTGACGCGCATCTGGCGCGCATGCGCGGCGAAGACGCCCCGGCGGACACGCCGCTGGTCCTGTGGATCAATTTCGGCGTTCACGGCGCGGAATCCTCGGGCATGGACGCCGCCATTCCGGTTCTTTACCACTTCGCGGCCGCCAGCGAAGCCGATATCGGCGACACGCTCGACGATACGGTTTTGCTGTTCACCGCCGTGTTCAATCCCGACGGCCATTCGCGCCGGGTGAACCATGTGGAGACCTTCTTCTCCCAGGCGCAGAACACCGATCCCGCCGACATCATCCATAATCTGTGGGTGGAAGCGCGCACCAATCACTATTGGTTCGACCTGAACCGGCAGTGGCTGTTGCTGACCCAGCCTGAAGCCCAAGCCTGGATCGGCAAATGGCATGAATGGAAGCCGATGGTCTCGGCGGACTATCACGAAATGGGCTCATCCAGCCCGTTCTACTTCCACCCCGGTGAAGCGCTGCGTCGCAATCCGCTGATCCCGGAGCGGGCGCGCGATCTGACCTACCGGATCGCTCAGCAGCACACCACCGACTTCCTGGATCCCGAAGCGCGGCTCTACACCACCCAGGAAGGCTTTGATAATTTCTATATCGGCAAGGGCTCGACCTATCCCCAGATCAATGGATCCCTGGGCATTCTGTTCGAGATCGGCGCCGCGCGCGGCGGTGAAATCGAGACCGATCGCGGTCTTGTCACCCATGCCGACAATGTGCGCACCCAATTCCGCACCGCCCTGACCACAGTGGAAGGCGCGCGCAATATTCGCGACGAGCTGATCGAGTATCAGACCAGCTATTTTGCGGAATCCGCCCAGATGGCGAGCCGCGACAATCGCCGCGCCTATGTGTTCACCGCGGCCGGCGACCCTGAACGGGCGAACCGTTTCGTGCGTCTTCTGCGCATGCACGATATCGACGTCTACACGCTTGAGGGCGACGTACGCGCCGATGGCCGCACCTATGCAGCGGGCGAATCCTTTGTAGTGCCGATGAACCAGGACCAGCACCGGATGATCCGGGGCGTTTTTGACCAGGTCACCGAGTTCCCCGAAAACATCTTCTATGACGTCTCGGGCTGGACCCTGCCGCTGGCCTATGACCTTGAGTATTCCGCCCTGACCGGCGGTCTGCGCTCGGTCTCCATGTCAGATGAGCTGGCGGATGGCGCCTTTGAGGCCGCTCCCGCCCCGGATGTGGCGCCCTATGGCTATGCGCTGGAATGGTCGCACACCTTCGCCCCGCGCGCGCTGAACCGGATCCTGTCCGCCGAGCTGCTGGCGCGGACGGGTACGGAACCTGTGACCGCCGAAACCACGCGTGGCCGGGTTGAGCTGGGTCGTGGCGCGATCTTCATCCCCTATGCCCGTCAGGATATGAGCCGTGAAGACATTCACGCGCTGATGGAGACCATCGCGTCTGAGGATGGCGTCACCGTCCACGCCCTCACCTCGGGCCTGACCCCTAATGAAGGCGCGGATTTCGGCGCAGCGCGCGTGTTCCGTTCGGTTGAGACGCCCAAGGTGCTGCTGGCCTTCGATGACGGCCTGACGCGCTATGACTCGGGTGAGATGTGGTGGACCCTCGATTTCCGTCACAACATGGAAGTCACCCTTGTGCGCAAGGATGATCTCGGCGGCGTGGACTGGAGCGAATACACCCACCTCATTCTGGTCGGCGGCAATGCTCGCCTGTCAGACAGCATTCAGGAAGAGGTTGACGACTGGATCCGCGGCGATGGCGGCACGCTGATCGCCACTCGCCAGGCGGCCGTCTGGGCGCAGGAGGCCTTCTTTGACCGCAAGGCTGACGATGAGGACGAGGCGAACGGCTCAGAGGCCGACGCCGAAGCCATGACGCGTCTCAACGTCGCCGATATGGCGGTGCGTGAAGCCGAGCATATTATCGGCGGCGCGTTGTTTGAGACGGATCTCGACACGTCTCACCCGCTGGGCTTCGGCTTTGGGGATCGCACGCTGGCGGTTCAGCGCAACATCACCGACGTTCTGATCCGTCCCGAGGACGATCCCTATGCGGTGCCGCTGCAATACACCGACGATCCGCTCTTGAGCGGTTACGCGTCGCAGATGCGCCAGGACGAGATCGCAGGCACGCCTGCCGTCGTCGCCCAGCGTCTGGGCCGCGGCTCGGTGATCATGATGGCGGACAATCCCGTCTTCCGGGCCACCTTCCCCGGTTCGGAGCGTCTGCTGATGAACGCGATTTTCTTCTCCCCCATGATCGACCGCGCCCGCGGCGAATACGAAGAAGAGTAAGACGCTGGATCACTGACTGAGAGCGCCCCGCCAGCAATCTGGCGGGGCGCTTTTTTAATGGGCGCTCAGAACTGGCCGTGCCGGCCCTCGCCTTTTACGAAGCGGGTCGCGCCTTCCACCGTTTCACCGCTGGTCAGGGTTTTGATCCCGAGCCGAACCTCGTTGAGCATGGCGTCCGCTTCATCCAGTCCCCATTGCTCCAGCACGGACTGTCGGTCATGGCGCAGGCAGAGCTGGGGGAAAGCCGCAATCTGATCGGCAAGCTCAAGCGCCGTCTTGAGCGCCTGACCGGGCCCGGACACCCGGTTCGCCAAACCGATTGAGAGCGCTTCGCCTGACTCAACCGTGCGCCCCGTCAGAATCATGTCCATAGCGCGCGACTGACCGATCAGGCGTGGCAGGCGTACCGTGCCGCCATCAATCAACGGCACGCCGAAGCGTCGGCAATAGACGCCGAACACGGCGTCTTCGGCCATGACCCGCAGATCACACCACAGCGCCAGCTCCAGCCCGCCCGCGACCGCGTGGCCTTCAATCGCGGCGATGACTGGTTTGCTCAATCTGAGCCGAGAAGGCCCCATGGGGCCGTCGCCGGTCTCTTCGACCCGGTTGCGCCCCTCGCCCGTACTGACCGCTTTCAGATCCGCGCCGGCGCAGAACGTGCCGCCAGCCCCGGTGAGGATGGCGACGCTCAAGCTTTCGTCGGCGTCAAAACGCCGGAACGCCTCGGCCAGATGGTCAGCGGTGGGACCGTCCACGGCGTTGCGCCGATCCGGCCGGTTGATGGTGATGATGGCGACGGCGCCGCGCGTTTCGTACTGAACGCTCATGACTGTCCTCCCTGAATTCTCATCAGGGTCGGTCAGCACTGACGCACAGACAAGTCCTATTGGGCCGGCGCCTGAAGAGCGGAGTTTTCAAGCGTGTAAAAGCGCAAGGTCAGATCCCGCCCCTTCACCGCGTTATAGCCCTCAAGCGCGGCGAGCTGACGGACACCCGCGCCCTCGAGTCCGGCCTCGAAAGCGGCCTGCTCAGACTGGTCCACAACAGCGAGACCGCATTGCGGGTGCGCCAGCAGGAACGCCGCCGTTTCCGCGCCATCGCGCCCCAAGAGGACATCGGTGCTGAAATTGAAGACGTTGGACGGCTCGCGATAGCCTGCTGTGGCCACATTAAGCGTCTCACAGCCCGTGAAGGTCTCCGCGATGCGGGCGGCGTTATAGGACGGCCACAGCTTGTGGACGCCGGGAATGGCGACGCCAAAAGCGACCACATAGACCGACGCGCTGGCCACGCTGACCGCCAGAAGCCGCGTCAGATCAGGTTTGAACGCCAGCCAGACCAGGCTGATCACCGCCAGAGCGCCCATCACGGCCGTGACCTTGCTGGCGAGGCTGACGGGTTCGCCAAACTCGATCTGGCCGATCCAGGGCACCAGCCCCACGAGCGCGCCCACCACAATGGCCAGCGCTGCGATGACGCCAAACAGCGTCCATTGCTTCCAGCCGCTGAGCAGCGCCTTCGCGTTCACCAGACCCAGACCGATCAGAATGGCGATGGCCGGGAACATGGGCGAGACATAATGAGGCAGCTTGGTCTGGATCAACTCAAACACTAGCCAGGACGGCAAAATCCACACCAGAAGGAACTGGACCGCCGCCTCGCCGCGCCGCGCCCAGGCCGCCAGCCCTGCCAGCCCCAATAGCGCGGACGCCGGCCAGAGCGTCACCGGCATCAGCAAGGTATGATAGCCGAACGGGCCGCCATGGCTGTCGTCCGCCACGCCCACCTTGCCGAACAAGGCATGGCCCACCGCTTCCTGGAAAAAGCCCCAGTCGGTCTGGATATTGATCGCGATGAGCCAGGGCAGGAAGATCGCACAAGCCAGAAGAAGACCCGGCAAAGGCCTGATTTTAAGCAGAAGTTTCAGATCACGCTTCAGCGCGACAAACCCGATCAGGGTCAGCGCCGTGACCATGAAGATGATCGGCCCCTTGATGGCGATCGCAGCTCCGGTCCCCGCCCAAAGCACTGCAGGCCAGCCCCAGAACTTCGGCTTCGCCTCCTGCACTTTCAGCATCAGCATGGCCAACGCGACCTGGGCGAACATGCCCGCCGCCAGCAAGGCGGCGTCAGTCTTGGCGGTGCGCGCCTCGATCTGCATGGCGAGGCCGAGCCCCATCACGATCCCGGCTACCAGCCCCACCGATGGCGAGAACAATCGCGCGCCCAGCCAGGCGGTCAGCGCCACAGCGATCAGGGACCCGAAAAAACTGGGGAGGCGGTGCGCGCCAATGGGGGCGGTCTCACCGCCGAAAGGCTGGGTGGTGATCACCTGCAGCCAGTAAATGCCGCTGGGTTTGACGTGGCGCGGATCGTCCTGAAAGCGGATATCGACGAAGTCGCCGGTTTCCATCATCTGCCGGCTGGCCTGGGCGTAGCGCGCTTCATCGCGATCCATGGCCGGGATCGAGAACAATCCGGGGAAGTGCGCGATCACCGCCAGCAACATCACCACAATCCAGGCGCGGCGAGACAGCCCGCCGCTTTGGCCCGGCTCAGTCAGTGATGAAATAAAACCGGTCATGGTCAGCGATCTCCACCCCGAGCGCCCAGCAGCATGTGCGGATCCGGATAATGCGTACGACGCATCAGCCAGATGACGCCCAACAGGTCAAACAGACCCGCCGCCGCGCGGCCGAGATTGGTGTATTTGCTCTCGCCCGCCGCCCGCGGCCGGTTCACCACGGTGACATTGAGCGTTTCAAAGCCCAGATGCCCGGCCAGAGCGGGCAGATAGCGGTGAATGGCGTCAAAGAAGGGCATCACAAGGAACAGATCACGCGGCAGGATTTTCAGGCCGCAGGCCGTATCCGGACAGTCATCATTGAGGAGCGAGCGGCGCAGACCATTGGCGAAGCGCGACGCGAATTTGCGATTGGCCCCGTCCGTGCGGTTTTGCCGGCACCCGGCCACCACGCCCACCGTGTCCACGGTCGACAGATCAATCGCCTTGCTCATTTCCAGAACCGACCGCGGATCATCCTGTCCGTCGCCATCCATGGTCGCGACCCAGATCGCGCGCGCCGCCAGGAATCCTGTGCGCAGCCCGGCGCTTTTTCCGGAGCGGTTGGGATGACGGATGACGCGCACGCGCGGATCGGCCTCAGAGAGCGGGCCAAGCGCACCAGCGGTGTCATCATCGCTGCCGTCATCGACCACGATGATCTCAAAGCTCTCCAGCCCTTCAGAGAAGACCGAGATCGCCTCCTTGACCACCTCTTCGATGCTGGCCGCTTCGTTAAAGGCGGGAATGACGATGGACAGGGCTGGGATGCTCATGGACGCTCATCTGGCAAAGCCGACCGCAAGACGCGCGGTCTGATGCCAGCGGTTTAGCGCGATCCGCACAAGACGGGCAATCACAACCCGAAGCGCAGGCTGCGATCCGGCCCGATCAAACGCCGTAAAGCGCCGCGATCCGGTCAATCTTGCGAAACGCCTTGCCTGGCGCCCGCGCCAGCGGCCCCAGCGGCAAGGGCTCGGCCGTCTTCTCGATCCGTCCCGCCATCTGGCGGGTCCAGCCCACAAGCCCGGGCTGGGTTATGCAGCCGGTGGCGAGGCCTTCCTGAAACGAGCCCATGGCTTGTTTCTGACGCCCCTCGCCCGGTCCCATATGCACTTCATGCACGCCCGCTTCGGCGCCCGCTTTAAGCATTTCGATCAACAAGGCGTTGCCGGGCGTCAGTTTGACGAAGTCCGGGTCATAGGCCGGAAACCACGAATGCAGCACCTCAGGACCAATCAGGCCGAAGTGCACCGCCGCCAGACGGCCGTCGAGTTCCAGCGTGGACATCAGGCCTGCGCCCTCTGCGCGGTCCTGCCGCCAGAGTTGCTCCAGAAGATCGCGCACCCATTTCAGCGCAAACAGATCCGGAAAGCCGGACTCGCGATACTGCGCGGACTTCCACGCATACAGCGCCTCAAGCGTTTCGGGTCGGCGATCATCAAAGCGGAACGTCAGCGCGCCTTCCTTGGCGAGCTTCTTCGGCGCGCCGATGGCGCTGCGAAACGTATTGCCGCCCAGCTTCTTGCGGCTCGCCACATAGGCGTCAAAGCCCTCGGACACATCGATCACCCAACCGCCTTCAACGCTGTCGGCATGACGGCGGAAAGGCGCCTGCGCCGCAAGGCTGTCGCGGAAGTCGAACACCGCAATATTCGCCTGGGCCAGAACATGCGTCAGCGCGATGTCTTCATCGGGCGCGCAGATGATCCCATGGCAATCATTGACGACGCCGCCCGGGGCGCGAGCGTGACCCATCGGGCCTTTCTGGAAAGCGAAGAAGCCCGCAATGCGCGCGCTCTTGCGGATCACCGCAACACGGATATCGGGTCGCGCCGCCGAGATGGCGTCAAGATAGCCCAGCGTTTGATACGGACTTTTCAGGAGCGGATTGACCGCCGTCATGGCGCGCCAGGCGTTACGCTCGGTGGCGCTCAGCTCTTGAGGTGTTGTCACGTCCACGCTCAGCATCTGCATCCCGGTCCCCGTTTCATTCTGCGACAGTCCTGACAGACAAGACTGAACAAAGGCTTGGCGAACGCCCGATCTGGCCCGCTTCGGCACAAAATCACGCGCGTTTAGCCGTTTTTCAGTGTTGTGAGGCAAGCTTGGGACCGGTCGCGCTCTTGCATGGCGCGCCACATGCTGATCCGGATTCTGAACCGCCCATGTTGAACCGTCATCTTCTGGCTTACCTGCCGGTCTATCTGGCCCAGGCTCTTGTGGGCTTTGGCAGCGTGGTCGTGTTCACCCGACTGCTGACGCCGGACGCCTATGGCCAGTACATGCTGGTGCTGACGGGCTCGGCGCTGATCAGCACCCTGATCTTCACCTGGCTGGACGCCGCCGTGGCGCGTTATCACGCCCGCGCCAGCGCCCGCGGCCGGTTGGGCGGGCATTTGTTCACCGCCCTCACCCTGTTTGCACTGATCGCCGCGCCGGTCGCCATTCTGGGCGGCCTTCTCTTGCTGGCGCTCGACCTGCCGCCCGCATTGAAGACCGCCAGCGCTTATGCGCTCGCCTATCTGCTGTTGCGCGCCGGCGTCATGATCGCGCTCGAAACACGCCGCGCCGCCGGCGAAGCCTGGCGGTATTCGGCGCTTGAAACGTTCTCGCTGGCGGGCGGGTTCGCCTTTGGCGCCGCGTTGACGCTTTTGACCGATCTGGGTTCGGCGGGTCCGCTGGCCGGTCTCGCTCTGGCGTCGGGTCTGGCGCTGGTCTTTGACCTGCCCGCCCTGGCGCGCAAAGCCAAACGCGACCGCGCCCATAGCGTCCGCATCACCGCCTTTTTCGCCTATGGCGGACCCATCGCCTTTTCCTTGATCTTCGAACAGCTTCTGACCAGCGGCGACCGGTTCCTGATCGCCGCCTATCTGGGTGAAGCCGCCACCGGCGCCTATGCGGCGGGTTATGCGCTGGCGGACCGTTCGCTCAGCATCGTGTTCTTGTGGCTGGGCATGACAACCGGGCCCTTGCTGATCTCCGCGCTGGAACATGACGGCCGCAAGGCGGCGCAAGACGTCGCCCGCCGCACCGGCGCGCTGATGGGCGCCATCGGCTTTCCCGCCGCCGCCGGGCTGGCGCTCGTTTCGCCCGATCTGGCGCGGCTGATGATCGGGGAAGAGCTGGCCGAAAGCGCGGCCTCCATCGTGCCGCTGATCGCCTTGTCAGGGCTGATGAACGGCATCATGACCCACTACTTTCATACCGCCTACACGCTGGGCCGCCGCACCGGCTCCATGGCGTTCATCATGACCGGTTCCGCCGTGCTCAACCTGGCTCTGAACGCGCTCCTGATCCCGCTTCTGGGGCTATATGGCGCCGCCTGGGCGACCGTCGCCGCCTACGCCATCGCGCTTGTCGCCTGCGCCATTCACGGACGGAGCATTTTCCCCATGCCAATTCCGTTGCGCGAATGGAGCAAGGCCGCGCTCGCCACGGCGGGCATGGCCGTCGCTCTGGCCTACGCGCCCCCGACCGGATTGGTGATCACCGATCTCGCCGTGCACGTCGCATTTGGGGCGCTTATCTATGCTGTGATCTTGCTGGCGCTGGACGGGCTCGGTGCGCGACGTTGGCTGGGCGCGAGGATCGCAACCCGTCTGGGGCGGAGGGCTGCGGCATGACCGTTCAGGATCTCCAGATGACGCGCTCATCCGCCGCTGACACTCATGCGGTCGCCCTGTCGGTGCTGATCCCGTTTTATGGCGATGATCCCCGCCCCTTGCTTGAGGCTCTTAGCCGTCAGACGGATCTGCAAACCGAGATTATCCTGTTTGACGACGGTGTTCCGGACCCGGCCCTCTCTAACTGTGTGAAAAACGCCGTGCTGGGGTCCGAGGCTGCAATCAGGCTGATCACCAGCCCGAAAAATCTGGGTCGCTCTGCCGCCCGCAATCAGCTCGGCGACGCGGCCCAGGGCGCGTGGCTGCTGTTTCTGGACGCCGACATGGAGGTCGAGCCCGGATTTCTCGCGCGCTGGCGTCACCATCTCGCCGAGACAAGCTGTGACGCCCTGTTCGGCGGATATGCGCCAAGCACGCCCCGGTCTGCTCATGAAACAGTCCACGCCGCGCTCGCCCATGCGTCTGACGCGCCAGACGCGGCCACGCGATCGGCCTTGGGCGCGGCGGCGGTCTGCTCCTCAAATCTCGCAGTTCGCGCCAGCCTGTTCGCCCAATGCCGCTTTGACGAAGGCTATACAGGATGGGGCTGGGAAGATGTGGACTGGGCGCTCAGCGCGTCCAAACGCGGCGAACTGGGCCATGTGGACGCTCCCGCCGCCCATGGCGGCCTTCAGGACGTTTCAACCTTGCTCGACAAGTTTGACCGCGCGGGCGCCAATTTCGCGCGGCTCCTCATCCGTCATCCCGACTATGAGAGCCGTCCCGGCGCGCGGCTGGCCCGTAAAGTGCAAGCGACGGGATTGGCCAAGCTCGCCCGTCTAATGGGCAAGGCGCTGGCGAAAACCGCCTGGGCGCCGCTGAAGATCCGCGTTCTGGCGTTGAAACTCTACCGAGCGGGCGCCGCCGCCCGCGATCTGCCCAAGGGGCGCACATGACCCAGACTGATTATAATCCCGATGACGTCGTCTACCGCCCGCGCGGTGGATTAGCGGGCCGTGTTCAACAACAGATCGCCCGCCGACTGGGCGTGACGCCGCTCAGGATCAATCTCGACCGTCCTGTCGTCACCTTCACCTTTGACGATTTTCCGCGCTCCGCACTGGAGCTGGGCGCCGTGCGGCTGAAAGCACGTGGCTGGCGCGGAACATTCTATGTGAGCGGGGGGCTCGCAGGGATCACCAATCATCATGGCGAACTTTTTGATGCCGAGGACCTTCTGAGCCTCAAATCCGACGGTCATGAGATCGCCTGTCACGGCTACAGTCATCTCGATGCGTCGCGTCTGCCCGCGGAAGCCGTGGCGGCGGACGCCGCGCGCAATCGCGCCTATCTGAAGGCGGCCGGCCTTGATGACGCGCCGACAAGCTACGCTTTCGCCTATGGGGAAGCGACGCCGCACGCCAAGAAGCGTTTGCTTGAGACCTACTCAAGCCTGCGCGGCGTGCAACCCGGCATCAATCGCGGAGTCGCGGATCGCGGTCTGCTCAGATCCGTGCCGCTGGATGGCGGTGAGGAGGGACTGAAACGCGCCGTCGCCGCGGTCAAGGATGCGGCCCGCAATCCGGGCTGGCTTATCTTTTATGGCCACGACATCCAGAAACAGCCCTCTGAATGGGGCTGTACGCCGGAGTTTCTGGACGTAGTCCTGCACGCCGTCGAACAATCGGGCGCCCAGGTGATGACGCAATCAGACGCCCTCGCCGCGATCGAGGCGCGCGCATGAGCGTCGCCGTCCTGATCCCCACCTATCGGCGCAATGACGCGCTGGCGGACGCTGTGCGCAGCGTCTTTGCGCAAACCCGCCTGCCCGATGAAATCGTCATCGTCGACAATGACCCGCAGGCCGGCGCGCAAGAGGCCGTCAACCAGCTGGCTGACGGCGCTCCGGTGCGTTTGTCCTATGTGCATGAACCCAATCCGGGCGTCTCCAATGCCCGCAATACCGGGTTTGCACACACCCGGGCGCGTTTCATCGCCCAGCTGGATGATGACGAAACCGCCAGCCCGCACTGGCTCGCAAGCCTTCTGGACGCTCGCAAAACGCTGAATGCGCCCGTGGTGTTCGGCCCCGTCATCGCACAGCTGCCCGACCCGCTGACCCGCGGCGTCCGCGCCGCCTACACGCAGCGGCTCTATTCAAGGCTGGGCTCATCAGACACTCAAGTGATCGACAAGCCCCATGGCTGCGGCAACGCCCTGTTTGACCGCGAAGCGCTGGATCTGCCCTCGCCCGTCTTTGACCAGGCCGCCAATGAAATCGGCGGCGAGGACGACATGCTGTTTCAGAAACTGCAGGCTCAGAGCGTCCGCTTTGGCTGGGCGGCGCAAGCAGATGTCTATGAGCATGTTCAGGCCCCGCGGCAAAGCTGGGGCAAGCTTTTGCAACGCAGCTTCGCCTATGGTCAGGGGCCAACGCAAACCAGCGCGCAGAGCCCAGGCAACTGGGCGGGAGTCGCGTTCTGGATGGGCGTCGGCGCGGCGCAAGTGCTGGTCTTCGGCGCCTGTGCGCCGCTGGCCCGGCTGATCTCAGCGAAGGCTGCCGCCGAATGTCTGGACAAGGCCGCGCAGGGCCTGGGCAAGCTGATCTGGTTTGAAGCCTGCTCGCCGCGTCTGTACGGCGCAAACGCCTAGTCTTCCCGGCGGGCGCAGAGCTTGCTGAAGGTGAGGCAGAACAGCAGCCAGGTGAAGCCGTTCGTGGTCATGAAAATGCTTTCCGACATGCTGGTCAGCCCCCAGATCGCCATGCCGGGCAGCGCCCAATAGGTCTCGACGCCGGAAAACAGGCGTTTCAGAGACGCGCCCAGCCCCAGAAGATACACGCCGAACGCCAGAGCCGCCCCCGGAACGCCCAGGCCGAGCGCGATCTCCAGCCAGGAATTGTGCGCGGACGGCACCTCCCACTGGGTCGCCTGACGCACCCAGTAAACCGGACCTTCCTCTTCCAGCCAGAACACGCCCCAGCCAAACCCTGTCCAGGGTTTCTCGGCCACGGCGCCGATCAGCCCCGCCCAGATGTCCGTGCGGCCGGTCAGGGTCGGGTCGCGCCCGAGCGCTTCGAGAATGACGCCCGGCCCGATCGCGATCACAAGCGTCAGCGCAAACACGCCCGCCAAACCGCTGAACACCGCAAGCGCGGCCATAACGAAGCCCTGGCGCGCGAAATAGATCATCAGCGGCCCGCCAAAGCCGATCATGCAAGCCATCAACGCCGTCCTGGAGGTCGACATCAGCACCAGGAAGACCGCCAGGATCACCAGAGCGCCCCAATATCGAACCTCGGTGCGATACGGCGTCGTCAAAGCGGCCGCCATGCCGCCCATTGTGGCGATCGCCATCACCGCGCCCAGCCGGTTTTTCTGCTCCCACAGGCCCGCCCAGGCGCCAGGGTGGACCTCGCTCATCACGCCATAGGCAGGAAACGCCACGGCCATGATCAGAGAGCCGACCGCCAGCACGCCCAGCGACAGCGCCAGCAGGCGGATCAGGTCGGTCCAGCAATACCGGCTCGCCAGCCACATCCCGAACACCGCCGGCATCAGAACGCCCAAACCCCGCCGCAGGCTCAACCCGGCGTCCAGCGACCAGAAGGCTGAAATCATGGGCAAAGCAGCGAGGATCAGAAGCGGCCAGGCGCGCACCATCAGGCCGAGCACCGGCATCGGACGCACCACCACAAGGATCAAGGTCAGAAGATAGACCGGCGGCCAGATCAGCCGCAGGATCGGACTGCCCTCTTCATCCCCGCCAAAGATCAGCGAGAACAGGGCGCTTGAAAACATGAAGATCAGAAAGACCGCGAGCCCGGTCTCAAGCGCCAGCGCAAAGCGAAATCGCGGTAGGGATTCGCGCCAGCGATCCGCCAGCGCAAACGCGCTCACGCCCGCGCCGCTGTCCGGGCGCGGTTGACGACCACGCCCCAGACCTGCGCTCCCTGCGCTCGCAAGTGGTCGGCGGCGGCTTCCGTCGCCGCCCGACTATCGGTGCGCGCATCGGCGACCAGAATGACCCCGTCCATGTTCGGCGCGATCAGCGCGATCGCAGCGCTTTGATAGGACGCGTCAACGACGGTCAGGCCGGCGCTGTGGCGTGCGCGGTCCCAATAGTCAGGATTGTCGAGGAATGTCAGGCTGCGAACCTGTCCGGGCGCGCGTTCGAACCGGCTGACATAGATCGGCTGATCCTCGACCCGCCGCAGCGCCACACGCCCGGCATTGTCTGGAACCGTCCGCCAGAAGCGCCGCCCCGACAAAGCCCCGGAATACGCCTGCCCGTTCAGCCGGAAAGCGTCTGACTGGGGGTTGTTCTTGAAATCGAGATCATAGAGCCAGACCGGCTTGACGCCTTGCGCCACAGCGGCGCGCGCCAAACCCGCCGCAATGGTGGAAGCGCCGGCCGAGGCGCTGACGGGCGCGACCATGACGGCGCGCGAGCTCATCCCCTGCGGTGACAACCGCCGGGCCAGCCCCTCAAGTTCACGCTCGATGCTCATACGCGACGACCACGCCTGTTTACTCAACAGACAGATGTATGCGCGAATGGTTAACGGAGCGCTTCCGCGTCAGGGCGCGTCGCTGACCCGCGCCAGTACGGGCAAGGGCTTGCGACGAGGCGCGGTTTCAGCACGATGAGCTGTCTGTTGCGGCTCAGGGTCTTCATCGGGTTGCGGACGGTCTTCAGGCGGCACAGGGCGCTGCGGCGGCGTGTCATCACGCACCGCCGCGACATAACCGCGGATCAACCCCAGCAGCAGCGCGATCCCCCCCGCCAGCACGCCCACCGCCATCACGGCCAGCTTGCGTTTCGATTGCGCCTGCACCGGCGGCGTTGCGCGCGACACGATGCGAATGGCGTCCGCGCCGCCCGGCGGCATGTCGCGTCGCGCCATGGCGTCCGCCGCCTGCACCGAAAGCAGCTCCGCCGCCGTGGAGCGCGCCTGCACGGCTCGTGTCAGGCGCTCATACTCTGGCTGAAGCGCCCGCAAGCGCTCCACATCCGCGCGAGCGGCATTGAGCTGTGCCGCCAATGACGCGGCCAGCCGGGCTTGCCCGGCGGCGTTTGATTCTTGTTGCAGCCGCGATGATTCCAGCTCCTGCCAGATCGGGTTCACACCGGTCCGACGCTGGCCCTGGCCATTGGCGCGGCCCTCTCGCACGAACCGCTCCAGCGCCTCGATTTCACGCTCGACCGCTTGGACCGGCGGGGCGTCAGGCTGGTAACGCGCCAGCAAGTCCGCCTGACGCACCTGCAAATCCAGGAGCCGCCCCGTCACGGAGTTCTCGACATAAAGCTCAATCGTTTGCGGGATATTCGCCAACCGGTCTTCAAGCGCACGCGCCAGGGCGCGGGCCTGGGACGCATCCGCTTCCGCCGCCAGTTTGCGCCCCTGGAGATCGGCCAGCCGCCCCAGGGCGGAATTCATCTCGGTCTCAAAATCAGCGATGCCGTTCTCAGCCCGAAACGCCTGCAGGCTTTGCTGGGCGCTCAGCGCATCGCGCTCGGCGGCGTCGAGGCGGGCTTGCACTCCGCCCTCGAACCCGCCGGTCAGAAGCTCCACCCGATACCGCAAATAAGCGTCGACAATGGCGTTGACCGTATTGGCGGCCACGTCAGCGTCTTCATTCCTGAAGGTCGCGATCAGAAAACTCGCGTTCGGCGCACGGCTGACGCCGAACCCCTCGCCCAGGCTTTTCAGTTGTTCAGGATCTGCAAATCCTGTCAGCTCGATCAGCATGCGGCGACGCACTTCCTCGGACGCCAGAAGATCGGCTTCAGACTGCATGATCTGGTCAAACATGAATTCACCGCCGGCGCCGGCGGCGCCAGGCGTCAGGTCCTCGTCATCCATGATCACCAGCAAACGGCTGCCCGCCGTATAGGTCGGGGTCAGGCTCAGATACGCCATCACCGCCAGCGGGATGAAAACAATGAGCGTAATCAGGATGATGAACAGGCGCTGCGTCCATGCAATCGCGACCAGATCCACAAGATCCAGCTCGCGCCGCGCCCGCCTCTGGGCGGTGGAGTCAGAAGACATTGACGTCATAGGTGCATCTGGCGTGATTGCGCTTAATTTTTCCTTAGCCGCCGCCAATCATGGTGAAGATCTGATTAGGGGAGTCGCGAGCATGAATTCGCCAACACGACGGTCTGTCTTGTCCGGTCTGGGCGTTTTGATGCTGGGCGCGTGCGCGGGATCCCCGCGTCAAACGCCGCAAGCCGGCTTTGAACCGAACCGGTTTCAGAGCTGGGACGAGACCGCGCCCGCCTATCGCCTGTTTCCGGGCGACGAGGTGGAGGTGGTGGTCCACACGGCAGAAGAACTCAATCGCACCCTGCCCGTCGGTCCCGATGGCCGCGTCAGCCTGCCGTTGGCGGGATCGGTGATGGTGGCGCAGATGACGGGCCCCGAAGCGGCGCGCGCCATTGCGGATCGGTATGTGCGTGTTCTGCGTGACCCGATCGTGGAAGTGCGGCCCGTCAGCTATGGCGCGCAGCAGATCCTGGTGGGCGGCGAAGTGCGCAGCCCCGGCGTTTATGAGATGATCAGCGCACGCATGGGCGTGCTGGAAGCCCTGACTCTCGCCGGCGGCGCCAATAATCGCGCGCGGCTGCGTCAGGTGGTCGTTCTGCGCCGCGCGGAAAACGGCGGCGTCATGATGCGGACGGTCAATGTGCGTGACGCCCAACAAGGCGCGCCGGCGGACACCATTCCGCTCGCCCGGCATGACATCGTCTTCGCACCGCGCACTGCAATCGCTGAAATCAACGATTTTACAGAGCTTTACATTCGAAACATCCTGCCGCTCGACAACGCGTTCGCATACGCGTTGGCCGATCAGGTGTTCAATTCGAACTAAAGGGATGCAGACGGATCGAGCCTGTCGCTTCTGACGGCGATCATGGCTCGATCAGTCCTAGTGCCGCGTGGAGAGCCATTCGCGCGCTGCAGTCAGAGCCGCTGCGAGCTGATCGCCATCCATCTCGGCAGCGACTTCGCTGCGATAGTATTTTGCGGTGTCCGAGCCCATCAGAGAGGCCAGGTTGAACCATTTGTGCGCCTCAACGTAATCGATCACGCCGCACTGGCCGGTCGAATACAAAAGGCCCAGCTTGCACAGATCTTCGCCGGTCGGGTCCATCTTGACCGCATCGTGCACTTGCGCCGTTTCCACGTCAGTGAAAGCCATCTTCGTCTTCCCATCGTTGGCGGAGGGCCGGACTTTTCGTCCGTGTCGCCTCCACATCCCACCATGCACCCGAAGCCTTTTCGGTGGCCCGTTGTGCAAGATCAGAATGCGTGTGATGGGTGACCACAGGGTTAAAGAGTCTCAAGAATAACGCTGATTAACCCTTTAATTCCGTTAGACATTCCTACCCAAAATTAACCGGCTGACCTGTCCGTCGAAGCGTTCCAGCGCGCTCGGTGCGCCTCCGGATCGACGTAAGCGCCCTGAAATCAAAACGATTCCCAGAAGCATCAGCGCCAATCCCGCAAGCGCGGCCGCCAGGATGAGGTTCAGATCCTCGCCATCGGGCCAAAAATAATTTTCAGCGCGGTCCAGCACCGTCAGCTCGTCTCCAAGAAGCACGCTGGCGGCGAGCAAACGCCCCTCGCTGATCGCGCTGATCCGCACCAGCGTCTGGACCGCCTCAATCCCCGTCAACGCGTGTGACACCCGGATCGTGACCAGCGCGCCGTCCTGGCGGCGCACCTGATCATAAGCCGCGAACCAGTCTCGCCGGGCGGCGGCGTCATAGCCGGCGCGTGACGCAAACTCCGCCATGGCGCGCGTACACGCCAAGTGGCAGGCCTCAGGCTGGGCGTAATACTGATCGGCCTCAGCCAACACCGGCATCAGCGCGGTCAGAAGCCGCAAGTCACGCTCCGGCGCCGCCGGCCCCAACAACAGGGTTTCAATCCAGTCTCCGTCCAGTCGCCCGGCTGCACGCGCCGCCAGCGCCAGACGCACAGCAGGCGTTTCCAGCTCTCGATCAAATACAGACAAGGCCAAAGCCGTGCGCACCGGGTCTGCTGAGACAGGTGCGGGCCGCGCCCGGGCGCAGGCCGGCACAGTTTGGCCATACGACCGCGCAAGCGCGCATCCGAGCGCAACCACCTCTCGCGCATCGGGCAGAATGACCGGGTCGGTTGCCTGTGCTGAGGCGAGATCCGCGAACGCTGCAAGGTTCAGGGCCTGTGACCCGGGGCGAACGAACCAGTGCTCCGCCGCCTGCAGGCTGGCGCCATACAGGCGCTGTGCGCGAGCATAGCGCTGTTGCACGTCGCTGCTGCTTTCGATCAGCCAGACCGGATCAATTCCCTGTCGCTGCGCGTCTTCGCTGCGGGCGTCCAGAACGCCAGCGACGATCTGCTTGCGCCGCCAGGCCGGCATGGCGACCAGATCCACCTGCATCATGTCAGGGCGACGCTCATGACGCATGAGGTGAAGCGCCAGCGTCTCCTCTCCCATCATGGCGGGCAGGCTGGCGGCGAAGGACTGCGCGCGAAGAAGGTCAGGGCCGCCTGCAGGGCCGGGCCGCAAGGACTGAGCCAGCTCCGTATTCCAACGCGGAAGCACAGGCCCGGCGTCCTCAGAGCGCGCCGCATCATGAAACGCAGCGTCAAACTGATCGCGCACGCTCGGCGGAAATGACAACGCGCCATCAGGCGCCGCCTCCAACCCTCGATAGGCGAACCAGCCCGCAGCAATCAGCAGCGCCAGAAACAGGACGGGGCGCAAGGCCGCGAAAAGGCCGCGCCAGACCAGGTACACACTGGCCCGCACAGGCCCCGCCAACCAAGGCGAGCGGGCGCCATAGCGCTCGCTATAGGTGCGAGACCGGTTTGTCTGCGCCCACATTGGAAATCCCCCTGCCCCTCGCACCCAAAATAAGCGGGATGAAGGACAAGGGGAAGCCGAATTTACAAAGCGTTAAGACTTGGCGCGCTGACCAAACAGCACGGCGCGCGCCTTTTTCATGTCTTCGCTGTCTTCATCGAGGGGTTTGAACAGATCCTTGCCCACTCTCCGTCCGGTTTTCACCGCCTCGCGAGCGCCGACGCGCTCGACCCAGGCTTTCAGCCGCGGGAATTCGTCCAGATCCTGGCCCTGACCTTCTGGCAGGATCCAGGGCCAGGCGGCCATGTCGGCGATGGAATAAAAGTCGCCCGCCAGATAGTCGCGCCCCTCAAGCGCCCGCTCGATCACGCCATACAGACGGTGCACTTCATTGGTGTAGCGGTTCTTGCCGTATTCGAGCTTGCTTTCGTCGGGCTCGATCTTCTTGGCGTAGGTGCGGAAATGGTGCGCCTGGCCGCACATCGGACCCAGTCCGCCCATCTGCCAGAACAGCCATTCCTCGACCGCCGCCTGCTCACGCGGGTTCGAGCCATAGAACTGCCCCGTCTTGCGGGCGAGGTATTGCAAGATCGCGCCGCTCTCAAAGATCGAGATGGGTTCACCGTCAGGCCCGTCCGGATCAACAATGGCCGGCATGCGATTATTGGGACTGATCTTCAGAAAGTCCGGTTCGAACTGTTCGCCCAGGCCGATATTGACCGGCTTGATCTCATAGGGAAGGCCCATCTCCTCAAGCGCGATGGTCACTTTCCATCCGTTCGGGGTCGGCCAGTAATAGAGCTCGATCGGCTGGGTCATTCAGTTCTCCATGCCCTGTACAACAGCTTTGAACGACATATGTCGGCGTCTGCGACCATTCGTGCAAGACATTGCGGCTTCACGAGCTCGCGAGGGAAGGCTAAAGAGCGCGCCATGACCGATATCATTTTGACTGACCAGACCCTCGAACCGGTGTCGTTCACACTCGCCGGTAAGGATCCCGCAGCTTTCGCCCGCGCACTGGGCGCGAGTTTTCGTGAAACCGGCTTCGCCGTCATCAGCGACCATCCTGTCGATCAGGGTGTGATTGATCGCGCGCTGGAGGACGCCAAAGCGTTTTTCGCCCTGCCTGAAGCCGCCAAGCAAAGCTATGTGGTGGAAAACGGCGGCGGGCAGCGCGGCTATACGCCGTTCGGCACAGAGAACGCCAAGGGCATGGCGCAGAAGGACCTCAAGGAATTCTGGCACCATGGCCGGAACCTGCCCGATGGCCATCCCTATTCTGACGTCATGCCTCCCAATGTGCCGGTGAGCGACATTGCACGCTTTGACGACAGCGTGCAGGCGCTGTTCGCGGCGCTCGACGAGATGGGCGCTGTGCTGCTTCAGGCGCTGGCGAAAGATCTGGGGCTTGAAGAAAGTTGGTTCTCCAGAACCGTCAATGACGGCAACTCGATCCTGCGGCTACTGCACTATCCGCCGATCGACGGCGATCCGTCAGGCGTGCGCGCGGGCGCGCATGAAGACATCAACGTGATCACCTTGTTGCTGGGCGCGGAAGAAGCCGGTCTGCAGGTGAAGACCAAGACCGGCGCCTGGTTGCCGGTGCAGCCGCCCGAAGGCGCGCTGGTGGTCAATATCGGCGACATGCTGCAACGCCTGACCAACCATGTGTATCCGTCGACCACCCACCGCGTGGTAAACCCGTCCAAAGAGCGCATGGCGTTCTCGCGCTATTCCACGCCCTTCTTCCTGCACTTCAATCCTGATTTCCTGATCGAGACCCTGCCTGGCTGCATCAGCGACGACAATCCGAACCGGTATCCCGAACCGATGACCGCGCACGCCTACCTGCTCGAGCGTCTGCGTGAGATCGGACTGATGTAAGCGTCACCTTGACGTTACATTCCCGATACGCCATGTTACCTCAAGGTGACATGGCGTATCGGAGTCTTCCATGGACGAGCTTGAAAAGATCAATCTGCGCATGCGCGCCTTCCTGTTGTGCCAGGCCGCAGGCTTCTTCGCCTGGCAGGCGGCGGACGGCATTGGATCTTCGCACCAGACGCCTGACAGCTGGATGGGACCGGGCCTTGTGATCAGCGGAATCGGGTTCGGGCTCTGGCTGGTCACGATCATCTTGTATTTTGGCGACGCATTCCGCGCCTACAAGACCGTCGGCTATGACATCGTCAATGATGAGTGGGCGCGTGATGTCCGCCGCCGCGCCGCAGAAGCCGCGTTCTGGGTCATGACGGTCTCGACGGTGCTCGCCATGACGATCAATCAATTCGGTCTTGATGGTGGCCTTCTGCTCAAGGTCCTCACCGGCCTGTCGGTCTCCAGCTTCTTTGTCGCGGTCGTCCATTATGACCGCCGGGGCGAAACCGGGGCTGAAGAATGAATGACGCAGCGCTCGGCAACGCCATGAAGAGCCTGCGCGCCGAAGCCGGCCTGACCCAAGCCGAGCTGGCCTTGCAGGTGGGCGTGACGCGCAAGACGATCAACACGGTGGAGAACGGGGTTTTCATCCCCTCCGCCCTGCTGGCGCTGAAAATCGCCCGCGCCTTGGGGCAAAAGGTCGAAAATGTGTTCTGGATTCAAGACGAGTCCGACAACAGCTGAACACTGTATCGTGTGAACACATCCGCTTGAGCGCGATTGCTGCACGCCGGGCCCTGCCCTAGCTTCACAAGCAGCTCGCTCTTCTGACCTGGATACGCCTCATGCCCGACGCCTCAGCGCCGCTGATCAAATTCTCAGACCCCCTTGTCACCGCCAAGGGCGAAACCCGCGCCAGCGTGGGGTTTGATACGCTCAAGACGCTGTGGTTCAACACCGGCACGCTGTGCAATATCGAGTGCAAGAACTGCTACATCCTCAGCTCGCCCACCAATGATGCGCTGGTCTACCTGACCGAGGCGGACGTGGTCTCCTATCTCGATGAGATCGACGCGCTTGGCTTCGGCCCGATCGAGATCGGCTTTACGGGCGGAGAGCCCTTCATGAACCCGGAGATGATCCGGTTGATGGAGCTCTCGCTGAAACGCGGGCATGACGTTCTGGTCCTGACCAACGCCATGAAGCCGATGATGCGCCCGCGCGTGCAGGCTGGCCTTCTGGACCTTCAGGCGCGTTTCGGCGACCAGATTGAAATGCGGCTGAGCCTGGATCATTACACCCGCGCCTATCATGACGAAGAACGCGGCGCCGGCGGGTTTGACGCCACGCTGGAGGGTCTGAAATGGCTCTCAGATCACGGTTTCACCCTCAGCGCCGCCGGACGCTCATTGTGGAATGAGACCGACGCCGAAGCGCGGGACGGCTTCAAGGCGCTGTTTGATACAGTCGGCGCGGACATCCCGAGCGAGGATCCGTCCCGCCTGGTGATTTTCCCCGAGATGGACGAAAGCGGCGATCCGCCAGAGATCACGGTGGATTGCTGGGGCATTCTGAACAAGAATCCTGACGACATCATGTGCGCCAGCCAGCGCATGGTGATCCGCCGTCGGGGTGCGACGCGCGCCAGCGTCGTCGCCTGCACCCTGCTGCCCTATGAAGACGAATTCGAGCTGGCGCAAACGCTGGAAGACAGCCTCAAACCGGTGCGCCTGAACCATAAATACTGCGCCCAGTTCTGCGTTCTGGGCGGGGCGAGCTGCTCGGCCTAAGCGTCGTCTGACGGCTCGGCGCGATCCGGCAGGGCTTTCACGTGCAAATCCATCTGCGGGAACGGGATCTCGACGCCCTCTTCATGCAGACGCTCCCACAGGGCGAGATACACGTCCGAGCGCACATTCGCCTGCCCGTTCTGGGGATCGCTGATCCAGAAACGCAGATCGAAATTCACCGAAGAATCGCCAAACTCCATCACATTGCAGACCGGCTCGCGTTCCGAGACCACCCGGTTCACGGTCTTCGCGGCTTCGATGGCGAGGGTCTGCACCGCCTTAAGATCGCGCGTATTGTAAGACACGCCAAACGGCGCGTGCATGCGCACGATATGGTCGGATTTCGACCAGTTGGTGACGCCGTTATTGATGAAATGGTCGTTCGGCAACAGCATTTCGGTGCCGTCGCGCGTGCGGATCGACACATAGCGCGCCTGCATCCCCGTCACCCAGCCGAACTGGCCGTCCACCTCGATGGCGTCGCCGGGTTTGATGGATTTGTCCGCCAGAAGCGTGAAACCGGCGGCGAAGTTCGAGACCGTCTTTTGCAGGCCCAAACCGACGCCGATACCGACGGCGCCGGAGAAAATCGCCAGGGTGGCGAGATTGAAGCCCGTCATCTGCAGTGCGATCAGCAGCGCCAGGATCGGCAGGAGCACGCCCAGAACCTTCGAGATCAGCGCGCTGAGCGCCGGGGAAATCTCGTCGGACTTCTGCAATTGCTTGTCGAGCGTGCGCCCCGCAAAGCTCGCGATCGAGAACAGCAGACCGAAATAGATCATGGTCCGCAGAACATCGAACAGGCTCAGCGAGACCGGTTCGCCCTCGGACGTCTCGCCCAGCGGAATGGACAGCGCCTCAAGCTGCGCAATCACATCGTCCAGAAGACCAAACACATCCAGCGCCGCGATGGGCCAGATGATGTAGAAGGCCAGCCGGGACCAGAACTGCGAGCGGATGACCAGGGTCACCGCCCGGATCAACAGCCAGGCGCTCATCAGGCTGATCGCCGCGCTGACGATGGCGACCGGACGATCCAGCGCCCCCAGGCCGACCCGGATCATGGTCAGCACCAGATACAGCGCCAGCGGGGTCATCAGCGCCAGGGCCGCCGTCAGCAGCCGACGCCAGAGACCGGACTTGATCCGGGTTTTTGTGGCTTCGTGGACCAGATGACGCAAACGCGGCCCGAACAGCAGCGCCGGAATAAACGCCGCCAGGATCAATCCCAATTGCACGGCGTTGTCGACATTGAGCACAGAGACCTGCACCCAATCGAGCAAGGCTTCAGCGCGCGTGCGGATTTCATCGACCGGAACGATGTCAGACAGGGCGGATTCAGGCTGTTGGGTCATGCCGCCAAGGTTAGCGCGTTCGCATGACGTGTCACTAGAGCGCGTGCGGACAGCCGCGAACTTATCCGCCCCCTCCGGATCGTGAGCCATACTGCGTCTCGTTCCTTCCATGACGGGCGGCCGGCGCGTTCAGGCTGGGAGGGACGGGATGTCCCGAGCATAGAGCGTGTGACGCGCGCTCCATGCGAAAAGGCGGGCTCTTACCGGGCGGTCCAGGGCAGCGACGTCTGATGAGGCGGCGACTGCACCGGCGGCGCGACAGCGCAGAAGTCTCCGTGCGGTGGTCCCGACAAAACATCTCCAGCGCGGGAGCCGGGTTTGGCTCTCAAGACTGAACACCATCAACACAAACGGCCCGCTCCCGCGCGACCCGTCATTTGGTTCTCCCCTGCGTTTGCGCGCGGGGCTGTAGGCGCATGGGCCTCCGGATCAAGTCCGAAGGCCGAGAGGGTGAGGCTCTATCCTCTCGGTCCTCGGACTTGATCCGGGGACCCATTTTAAAGCCCAAACAAAAAACCCCGGAGCCTGGCTCCGGGGTTTTGATCTGGAAGACGATAGGCCTAACCCAGAAGTTTCTTGGCGAGGATTTCGTTGACGGCTTGCGGGTTCGCCTTGCCGCCCATTGCCTTCATCACCTGGCCCACGAACCAGCCCATGGTCTTGGGCTTGTCCTTGACCTTTTCGGCCTGTTCGGGGTTCGCCGCGATCAGGTCGTCGATGACTTTCTCGATGGCGCCGGTGTCGGTGACCTGTTTCATGCCGCGATCGTCAACGATCTTGGCCGGGTCGCCGCCTTCCGCCCAGACGATCTCGAACACGTCCTTGGCGATCTTGCCTGAAATGGTCTTGTCGCTGATTAGCGAGACGATGCCGCCCAGCTGTTCAGGGCTGATCGGGCTTTCGGTAATCCCGAGGCCCTCTTTGTTGAGACGGCCGAACAGCTCGTTATTCACCCAGTTGGCGGCGAGCTTGGGATCGCGACCTTCAAGCACCTTCTCGAAATAGTCCGCGCGATCCTTGTCGGCGGCCAGCACAGACGCATCGTATTCCGACAGGCCCAGCTCCTCGACAAAGCGCTTGCGCTTGTCGGCGGGCAGTTCGGGCAGGTTCGCCTTAAGATCGTCGATAAAGCTCTGCTCGAGCACCAGCGGCAGCAGGTCGGGATCAGGGAAATAGCGATAGTCATGCGCTTCTTCTTTCGAGCGCATGGAGCGGGTCACCCCGGCGTTGGCGTCAAACAGGCGCGTTTCCTGATCGATCGTGCCGCCCTCTTCCAGGATATCGACCTGACGCCGGGCCTCGTACTCGATGGCCTGCATTATGAAGCGCAGCGAATTGACGTTCTTGATCTCGCAGCGCGTGCCCAGATGCTCGAACGAGCCGGTCTCGATGAATTTTTCGTACTGGCCGGGGCGGCAGACCGACACGTTCACATCGGCGCGCATCTGGCCCTTTTCCATATCGCCGCCGCAGGTGTCGAGATAGCGCAGGATCGTGCGCAGGGTGCGCACATAGGCCGCCGCATCGGCGGGGGTGCGCAAATGCGGACGCGAGACGATCTCCATCAGCGCAACGCCGGACCGGTTCAGATCCACATAGGTCGCATTGGGATCAAGGTCGTGGATGGATTTACCGGCGTCCTGTTCCAGGTGCAGGCGTTCGATCCCCACGGTGAACAGCGAGCTGTCATCGCGTTCGCACTCGATCTCTCCTTCGCCCACGATCGGATGCGCGAACTGGCTGATCTGATAGCCCTGGGGCAAATCCGGATAGAAATAATTCTTCCGGTCAAAGCGCGAGAAATTATTGATCTGGGCGTTCAGACCCAGACCCGTGCGCACGGCTTGCGCGACGCAGGCCTCATTGATCACCGGCAACATGCCCGGCATGGCGGCGTCGACCAGGCTCACTTGCGTGTTGGGTTCCGCGCCAAAGGCCGTCGCCGCGCCGGAAAACAGTTTGGCGTTGGATTTGACCTGGGCGTGCACCTCAAGCCCCATGACGATTTCCCAATCGCCCGTGGCGCCGTTGATGACGTAGGTGTGCTCGCTGCTCATGGCGGTCTTCTCTATCTCAACTAACAAGGATCATCCTCACACAGGCGTGACGATGACGCTTCCGATTTTCTCTCCGGCTTCCACCCGTTTATGGGCGTCGGCGCACTCTTCCAAGGCGTAACAGCTGTCGATGCGCGGTTTCAGCGCGCCTTCAGACAGCGCACGGCTGACATCGGCCACTGCGCCCGCCCTTTGGGCCGGGGTCAGGGTGTAGACGAATACGCTGTGAAATCCGGCGTTCTTGAACATCAGATCGTAAAACGGCAGTTCGGGCGTCTTCTCGCCCTCGCTGCCATAGCTCGCGATCAGGCCGTGCGGACGGATCAGCGCGACCGACGCCGCCAGATTGCCGCCAAACTCGACCTCGACGATATGGTCCACGCCCTCGCCGTCTGTGGCGGCCTCGACCGCTTCGACCACGTCCTGGTGGCGGTAATTGATCACATCATCCGCGCCGGCCTCGAGCGCCGCTTCCGCCTTTTCAGGGCCAGAGGTCGTCGCGATGACAAAACGCGCGCCCATCCATTTCGCCAGCTGGATCGCCTGCAGCCCCACAGCCCCGGCGCCGCCGGTGACCAGCACCGTCTTGCCCTGCACCGGACCATTGGCCGTCAGCGCGCGATGGGCGGTCAAAGCCGGAATGCCCAGGCTCGCGCCGTCTTCAAAACTCACGGCGTCCGGCAACGCGCCGGTGAACTCGACAGGCACGACGCATATCTCGGCGCAGGTTCCGCCCGCGCGCTTGAACGCCGCGTTGAACACAAATACCCGCTCGCCGATGCGGGCCGGGTCGACGCCCTCGCCCACCGCCTTGATGACGCCCGCGCCGTCTGAATGCGGGATCTGCCGCGCGACGCTCATCGGGCCGCGAAGCCCGGCGCGCGATTTCACGTCTGACGGATTGACGCTGGACGCCTTGATGAACACCGCCACCTCGCCGGGGCCGGGCGCAGGTTCAGGGCGTTCGCCCAGCGTCAGAACGTCTTCGGCTGCGCCCTGATCCTCATACCAGATCGCGCGCATCAATCCGGCTCCCCATCCGGCTCGGGCGCGACGTCGGGCGGGTTTTTCGCCATCTCATCGAGCGAGCGTTTGAGCCGGGTGAAGAAAATGGTGTTCATCACCCCGATGCCGCCGGTCACCAGCAAAGTGATCCCCACCGCCATCTGCACGCCGCCCTCGCCCAGTCGCCCGGACGCGAGAAGCGCGCCGAAAATGGCGACCAGCCCGAAGCCGATCATGAGGAGGCGGGGAAGCGGCATCACCCCCACCACTTCTCCGGCTTCGCGGTGAAGCCTGCGGCCTGTTCCAGCGCGCCGCCGACGGCGAACATGGTTTCCTCGTCCAGCGCCTTGGTGATGACCTGAAGGCCCAGCGGCAGGCCAGATTTGTCGAGCCCCGCCGGAACGCTCATCGCCGGGATGCCGGCGATATTGGCGGTCACGGTGAAGATGTCGTTGAGATACATCTCGATCGGATCGGCGTCCGCTTTCGACCCAATGCCGAAAGCGGCGCTCGGCGTTGTGGGCGTCAGGATGGCGTCCACGCCCTCAAAGGCGGTATTGAAGTCTTCGAGGATTTTCCGGCGAACTTTCAGCGCCTTGAGGTAATAGGCGTCATAATAGCCCGCGCTCAGCACATAGGTGCCGATCAGGATGCGGCGCTGGACTTCATCACCAAAGCCCTGACCGCGCGTCTTCTCATAGGTGTCGGTCAGGTCGTCGCCCTCGACCCGCTGTCCGTAACGCATGCCGTCATAGCGCGCGAGGTTGGACGAGGCCTCCGCCGGCGCGATGATGTAGTACGCCGGCAGGGCGTATTTGGTCATCGGCAGGGAAATCTCGACGATCTCCGCGCCCTGCTCTTTCAGCCATTGGGCGCCCTTCTCCCAGAGCGCATCAATGTCGGACGGCATGCCGTCGACGCGATACTCTTTGGGGATGCCGATGCGCAGGCCCTTCACGCCGCGGCTGACCGCGGAGACCATGTCCGGCACAGGACCGGGATAGGAGGTGGAATCCTTGGGATCATGGCCTGACATCACTTGCGTGAGCAGCGCCGTGTCCTTCACCGTCTTGCCGAACGGACCGGGATGGTCGAGCGAGCTGGCGAACGCCACCACGCCCCAGCGCGAACAGCGGCCATAGGTGGGTTTCGCGCCCACAAGGCCGGTGAACGCCGCCGGCTGACGGATCGAGCCGCCGGTGTCGGTGCCGGTCGCGCCATAGGAAATGCCCGCGGCCAGCGCCGCGGCCGAGCCGCCCGAGCTGCCGCCCGGAACCAGCTTGTCGTCAGAGCCCTTGGCGCGCCAGGGGTTCACCACCGGGCCGGTGGCCGAAGTTTCGTTGGACGAGCCCATGGCGAATTCGTCCATGGAGGTCTTGCCGAAGAACACCGCGCCTGCATCCCAGAGGTTCTGGGTGACGGTGGATTCATAGCGCGGCTTGAAGCCCTTGAGGATGTTGGAGCTGGCGGTCGTCTCCACGCCATACACGCCGAACAGATCCTTGATCGCGATGGGCGCGCCGTCGAGGGCGCCCGCCTTGCCTGCAGCGCGGCGCGCGTCAGAGGCCTGCGCCATCTCACGCGCCTTGTCGCCGTCGATCGAGGTGAAGCAGTTGAGCGCGCCTTGCGCCGCTTCCGCCGCCTTCACGGTCGCGTCAGCGACTTCCACAGCCGAGAAGTCTTTCTTCTCAAGACCGTCGAGCACGTCAAACAGGGAGAGCTGGGTAAACTCGGTCATCGCGCTTACTCCACGCTCTTGGGCACCACGAAGAAGCCTTCTTCGGCTTTCGGGGCGTTGGCCAGAATGTCGTCGCGCTTGCCGCCATCGGTGATCTCGTCCGCGCGCAGGGGCAGCGGGGTCTGCACCGGGGTGGTCATCGGCTCGACGCCTGTGACGTCCACTTCATCAAGCTGCTCGACCCAGTCGAGAATGCCGTTGAGTTCATTGGTGAGCGAATCGAGACGGTCGCTCGGCTCGGCGATGCGGGCCAGACGCGCAATGCGCCGGACATCGTCTTGGGTCACAGACATGGGCAGGTCTCCGGATGGGAGGGCAAGACTAAGCGCTCTGCGTACCAACGCCGGTGCTGCGGCGCAAGATTGTGACGGAGTCAGCCTCTTCCAAAGACAGGCCGACCGGCCTAAACCGGGCGCATGTTGTTTCTAGAACCCGCGCTCCTTCCCAAAGGGCCGCTGATGGCGGTCGATCCCGGCACGAAAACGCTGGGCGTCGCCGTCTCCAACACCGACCGCACGCTGGTCACGCCGCTGACCACCATCCAGCGCGTCAAGTTCACCCCGGACGCCCAGGCGCTGCTGGCGCTCTATGACGAACGCAAATGCGCCGGTCTGATCGTGGGGCTGCCCTTGCACATGGATGGCGGGGATGGCCGCCGGGCGCAGTCCTCGCGCTCCTTCGTGACGAACCTTCTGCGCCTGCGCGATCTTCCGGTGTGCTTCCAGGATGAACGGCTGAGCACCTTCGCGGCGACCGAATCCCTGCTCGAGGCCGGCGTGAAACACGCCCAGCACAAGGATTTTGTGGACGCCCAGGCGGCGGCCGTGATTCTGGAAAGCGCCATCGCCCGGATCAATGAAGGGCTGAGCCAGCCTCTGCCCTCGCCGGACGATCCCTTGTCATGAATGCGGTCGCCAGCGCTCTGATCCCGATTTTTGGCGTCATCGTGCTGGGCTGGGCCCTGCGCCGGTCCGGTCTGGTGCGCAAGGAGCTCTGGCTGGGGGTCAACACGCTCAGCTACCAGGCGCTGCTGCCCGCCTTGCTGTTCTCGACCATTTCGCGCGCTGATTACGCCGGTCTGCCCGCCGGGCCCTTTCTGATCGCGGTCACCCTGGGCTTTCTGGTGATGGGCGTGATCTGCCTGGCGCTCAAACCCCTGCCCGTTGACGGCCCCGCCTATACCAGCCTGTTTCAGGGCGGGGTGCGCTGGAACGGATTTGTCCTGCTGGCGCTGGCCGCCTCAGCCTTCGGCACGGAAGGCGGCGCCCTCGCCGCTCTGGTCTTCGCACCCACCGTGCCTTTGATCAATGTGATGTGCGTGGTGGTGCTGACCCTGTGGGGCGCCAGCGACGTGAAACCTGACGCCCGGCGCGTGGCCATGCGCATCGTCACCAATCCGCTGATCATCGCCTGTCTTCTGGGCGCCCTGGCCAATGCGCTGGGCCTGTTTCAAACCGGCCCCGTCGCGGACACCGCCGCCCTGGCCGGACGCGCCGCCCTGCCGCTGATCCTGATGGCGATCGGGGCCGGGCTTGATTTCTCCGCCCTCAAGGCGCGCCCGCAATTGTTGTCGCTGTCGATCAGTCTCAAGCTGATCCTCGCTCCACTCGTCTTCATCGTGCTGGGACGGTTGTTCGGGGTGGAGGGCGTGCCCTTGATGCTGCTGGCGGCCATCGGTTCGACGCCGGGCGCGGCGGCGTCCTATGTGCTGGCGTCAGAACTGGGCGGGGATACGCGGCTGATGGCGGGCCATGTGACCGCGACCACGCTTCTGGCCTTTCTCGCCATGCCCTTCTGGATCTGGGTCGCCGGATTATGACGCAGATCATCCTGTCCGCCTTTCTGCCGGTCTTTATCGTCATCGCGCTCGGTTATGGCGTGCGCGCCAGCGGCTATATCCCGCGCGAACTGTGGCGGGGCGTGAATGCGCTGAACCATCGCCTGTTGCTGCCGAGTTTTCTCTTCACCCTGCTGGCGCAGGCGCGATTTGACGGCGGCGCTTCTCTGATGATCGGGGGCGTGTCCGCCCTGGGGTCCGCCATCATGATCGTTCTGGCCCTGGGATTGGGCCGTCTGGTCAGCAATTCCGGCCGGATCACCGCGCCGATGATCGCCTCCGCCGTCATGTGGAATATCGTCCTGACGCTGGCGCTCGCAGACCGGCTGCTGGGCGACGCCATCGCCAGCGCAGGCGCAGCCGTGTCGGCGACCGGCGTGATTATCGGCGCTGCGGCCTCAGTGGCGGGTTTCGCGCTGACTTCGGGGCGCGGCCTGAACGCAGCGCTGTCCAAAACCGCGCGCGATCCCGTGGTGCTCGCCTGCGTGCTGGGGCTCCTCGCCAATCTGTCCGGTCTGGGACGGGTCACGTTCCTCACAGCGCCCATCGAGATGATCGGCGCCGGCTCCATGGCGGTGATCCTTCTCTCCATGGGCGCCGGACTCGACTTCAAGACGCTCAAGGGCCGCATCAAGGTCCTGCTGTCCGCCGCCGTGCTGCGCACAGTCATCGGCCCGGTCGTGTATCTGGGACTGGCGCTCGGCTTTGGCCTGACCGGGGATCTGGCGGTGCTGATGGCGATTGCCGGCGCGGCCCCCGCCGCCGCGTTCATCTACGCCGTCGCCGCCGATTTTGACGGCGAGGCCGGACTGACCGCGGGCATGATCACCCTCACCGTTCTGACCAGCCTGATCACGCTTCCCGTTGCGGCCGCGATCGCCCTGTCGCTCTGACAGGCTCTGATTTCTGACACGGGCCAGCTTGCCCGAACCCGTGTGCGCGCCTATACCCCCGCGAACGCTTATCGGGAGACGCCTTCATGGAGCGCACAGGCTTCGCTTATGATTTCCCCCATGACAGCCTGTTGAGCGTCGGGGATCTCAACCCGCTCGACGTGCAGATGATTTTCGAGCGCGCCCGGCATCATTTCGACGCCGCGCGCCGCGGCGACAAACAGGGCGACACCCTCAAGGGCCTCACCCAGATCAATCTCTTCTTTGAGAACTCCACCCGGACGCTGGCGAGTTTCGAAATCGCCGCCAAGCGCCTCGGTGCGGACGTGGTGAACTTCGCGGCGGGCAGCGCCTCGATCTCCAAGGGCGAAAGTCTCGACGACACCGCCCTCACCCTCGCCGCCATGCGTCCCGACGTGCTGGTCGTGCGCCACAAATCAGCCGGCGCCGCCGCGCATTTCGCCCGCGTCACCGGCGTGCCGACGGTGAACGCCGGCGACGGCGCCCATGAACACCCCACCCAGGCCCTGCTGGACGCCTTCACCCTGACCCGGCGCTGGGGCGAGGTTGGCGGTCGCCGCATCCTGATCGTCGGCGACATCCTGCATTCTCGCGTCGCGCGCTCGAACGTGTCGCTTTTGAACCTTCTGAACGCCGAGGTGCGCCTGTGCGGCCCCGCCACCTTGTTGCCTGCGGACGCCGATCGCTGGGGCGTCACGGTGTTTCATGATCTTGAGGAAGCGCTTGAAGGCTGCGACGCGGTGATGGCGCTGCGCATCCAGAAAGAACGCATGACCGGCGGGCTGATCCCGTCGGACCGTGAATATGCGGCGCTCTGGGGGCTCAATGAAGCACGGCTCGAACGCGCCAGCCCTGATTGCCTGGTAATGCATCCCGGCCCGATGAATCGAGGCGTGGAGATCGACGGCGCGCTGGCGGATGATCCCGACCGCGCAGTCATCCTTGATCAGGTGGAAAGCGGCGTCGCCGTGCGCTCCGCCATTCTCGAACTGATCACCGGGCGCGCGCCCAACGGCGCCATCGCCGACATGCGCGCTCATGACATGGACGGGCTGGGAGACGGCGCATGATGCTCTTTGAAAACGCCCGCCTGATCGACCCCGCCACCGGGCGGGACGAATTGGGGTCTCTGCGCATTCGCGACGGCCTGATTATGGAGAGCGGCCCCGCGCTCACCGCGATGGACGATGAAGGTGTGATTGACCTCAAGGGCGCCGCTCTCGCCCCGGCGCTGATCGACATGCGCTGCACGGCCGATCCCGCCTCCACGGGGGCGCGGGGCGTTGACGCTGCAGCGCGCGCGGCGGCGGCGGGCGGCGTGGCGACGCTTGTGCTGTCCCCGGAGAGCGGTGACGGCTTCAAACGCCCTGAAGACATTGCGGCGGTGGACGCTGCGGCGCTGACGAGCGCGGTGCGCCTTTATGCAGCGGGGTTGTGCGTCAGCTCTCAAGAAGACATGGCGGAGATCGGCCTGATGCTGCGCGCCGGCGCGCTCTATCTGGGCGATGGCGGCCAGCCGATCCTCGACACGCGTCTGGCGCGCCGGGTGCTCGCCTACACGGCGGGCTTTGACGCCTGGGTCAGCCTGCGTCCCGAGGACGCCGGGCTCAGCCGCGGCACAATGGCGACGGAAAGCGATCTGTCCATGCGCCTGGGTCTGCTCTCGCGGCCTGCGCAATCAGAAGCCATGGCGCTGAAGCGCGATGCGGCGCTGGCCGCGCTCACCGGCGCCAGGCTGATCTTTGACCGGGTCACCACGCAAGATGCTCTGAAAGCGGCGGCGGACGCCCGCGCCAGCGGTCTGGAAGTCGCGGTGACCGCGCCGCTCACCCATCTCAGCTTCAACGACATGGACACCGGCGGGCTCGATCCGCGCTATCGGTTGGAGCCGCCCCTGCGCAGCGAAGCCGATCGTGAAGCGCTGATTACAGCCCTCGCCGAAGGCCGGATCGACGCCATCGTCTCGGACCATGTGGCCTGCACGAATGAGTCCAAAGCCCACCCCTTCCCCGAAGCCGCGCCCGGCTCGGCCAGCCTGGAAGCCTTGCTGCCGGTTCTGTGCACGCTGGTGCAGGACGGCCAGATGAGCCTTGCGGACGCGCTGCGTCCGGTCACTTGCGGCCCTGCGGACATTCTGGGGCTGGACCAGGGCCGACTGGAGGATGGCGCCCCCGCTGATCTGGTGGTGTTCAACCCCAACGCCCCCTTTGTTTATGGCCGCGGCCCCATGCAGTGCCGCGCCCCAAGCGCCTTCTCCGGCCGCCGATTGTTCGGCAAGGCCTTGATCACGATCGCGGAAGGCGCGATTATCTATCAACTGGAAGACGAGTAGTCATGTTTGATCCCTGGTTCGCGGCGGCGCTGGTCGTCGGCTATGTGTTCGGTTCGATCCCGTTCGGCCTGCTGCTGACCCGGCTGGCGGGGCTCGGGGATATTCGCGCCGTGGGGTCTGGCAATATCGGCGCGACCAATGTGCTGCGCACCGGACGCAAGGATCTGGCGCTCGCCACGTTGATACTGGATTCCGGCAAGGCCGGTTTCGCGTGTCTGTTGTTCACCGCCCTCGCCTCGCCCACAGCGGGTTTGATCGCCGGCGGCGCAGCATTTTTCGGCCATTGTTTCCCGGTCTGGCTGAAGTTTCAGGGCGGCAAGGGCGTCGCGACCTTCCTCGGCGTGCTGCTGGCGGCCTTCTGGCCGGTCGGCGTTCTGACCTGTCTGGTCTGGCTGGGCATGGCGCTCATGATGCGCATGTCCTCGCTCGCAGCGCTCACATCCGCCCTGGCCGCGCCAGTTCTGGCCTACGCCTTCGGCCAGGAGGCCGTTGCGGTGCTCGCGCTGTTCCTGGCCGTGCTGCTGTACTGGCGACACAAGGACAATATCGGCCGCATCCTCACAGGGGATGAACCCAAGATCGGGGCGAAGAAGGCGTGAAGCGACAGGCCCTCTCCCCGAAAGAGCGTGTGGACTGGCTTCGCCTGTCGCGCACATCGGGGGTCGGACCTGTCACCTTCGCCAAACTGATCGAACGGTTCGGGACCGCCTCGGACGCCATCGACAATCTCGCCGATCTGTCAAAACGCGGCGGACGCTCAAAGCCGCTGAAAGCCCTCTCTCGCGAGCAGGCCGAAGCCGAGCTTGAAGATCACGACCAGCTCGGCGCGCGTTTGCTGTGCGCGTGCGAGCCGGACTTCCCCGCTGACCTCGCCGCCATTGATCCGCCGCCGCCGGTCATCAGCGTCAAAGGCGAGCTGGACCTGAAAGACCGTCTGATCTGCGCCATGGTCGGCGCCCGCAACGCGTCTGCGGCGAGCTTGCGCTTTGCAGGCGATCTGGCGCGGGGTCTGGGCGAGCGGGGCGTGATCGTGGCGTCAGGACTGGCGCGCGGCATTGACGGCGCCGCCCATGCCGCCAGCCTTGAGACCGGAACCGTCGCCGTTCTGGCGGGCGGGCTGACCTCGATCTATCCGCCCGAGCACGAAGCGCTCTATCACGCCATCGCCGACCAGGGCCTTCTGGTGAGCGAAACGCCGCTGCGCTATTCCCCACAAGCGCGCGATTTTCCGCGCCGGAACCGGCTGATTTCAGGGCTCTCTCTGGGCGTTCTGGTGGTTGAGGCCGCCGAGCGCTCCGGCTCTCTGATCACGGCTCGTTACGGGCTGGAGCAAAATCGCGAAGTCATGGCCGTGCCCGGCTCTCCCATGGATCCGCGCGCCCGGGGCTCGAACCGCCTGCTGCAGGACGGCGCCGCGCTGGTGCAGGGGGTGGAGGATGTGCTGGCGGTGCTGTCCGGCGCGCGCCGCTCCAGCCTTCAGGAACCGGGCGGGTCGGAGTTTGAAGACGAATTTGACGATGCGGACGCGCTCAATGACGCTGTCGAGGATATCCGCGAACGCATCGCCGCCCTGCTGTCGCCCACGCCGGTCTCACGCGATGAACTGGCGCGCCTGACGCAATCGCCCGCCCGCGTGGTTCTGGCCGCCCTAGTGGAGCTGGAGCTGGCGGGCCGGTGCGAGATCTGGCCCAACGGCATGGTCTGCAGCGCCTATCAGCCCTGACGCGCCCTAATCGCGCGGGCTGCCGTCGGGATGTAAGGGAAACAGCGTATCCGCATCAACGCCCGGGGTCGCCTTGGGCGGGTTCTGCGTCAGATGTCTGCACTCTTGCTCGATCACATGCGCGGCGGTCGCCAGCATGACCGAGGAATTGTTCAGATCCGCCCGGTGCGCCACATGAGACAAGGCGGAGAGCATTTCGATGAGATAGCCCGCCGCTTCTTCGGTCTTGGCGGATTCGGGCTGCGTCTCGTCACTCTTGGATGAGTTTTGCGAGGGAGATTGGGTCATGCGCGCGCTTTGATTGCCCGTGAAACAACTTAATGGCGAGCCGTATACCTGTGCTCGCGCCAAGGCAAGCGGAAGCGCCATGTTGACAGGTTGGGGAACTAACCCCACCTTCCGCCGCCATTGTCCGGGCTTGCTTGACGCCGGTCGCCCCTGTCCTGATATCAGTGCTCCTATGAACGTCGTTGTCGTCGAATCCCCGGCCAAGGCCAAAACCATCAACAAATATCTGGGGAGCGATTACACCGTGCTCGCCAGTTTCGGCCATGTGCGCGACCTGCCGCCCAAGGATGGGTCGGTGCGCCCGGACGAAGACTTTGCGATGGACTGGACCATCGAAGGCAAGGCGAAAGAGCGCATCAAGGCCATTGCTGACGCGTTGAAAGACGCCGACACCCTGATCCTGGCCACTGACCCGGATCGCGAGGGTGAAGCGATTTCCTGGCACCTGCTCGAAGCGCTGCAAAAGCGCCGGGTGCTCAAGGACAAGCAAGTTCAGCGGGTAGCGTTCAACGCCATCACCAAAAAAGCTGTCACCGACGCCATCGCCAATCCGCGCGAGCTCGATATGGAGCTTGTGGAAGCGTATCTGGCGCGCCGGGCGCTCGACTATCTGGTGGGCTTCACCCTGTCGCCGGTGCTGTGGCGCAAGCTGCCCGGCGCCCGCTCTGCCGGCCGCGTGCAATCAGTCGCCCTGCGTCTGATCACCGAGCGCGAAACCGAGATCGAACGCTTCGTCACCCAGGAATACTGGTCGGTGGACGCGGATGTGCGCACCGACGGCGCCGATCAGCTGATCGCGTCGAAACTGACCCGGTTTGAAGGCGAGAAGATCACCCGCCTGACCATTGGCGAGGAAAAACGCGCGCGCGCCGCAGAAGCTGCGATCAAGGCGGCGGACTTCACCGTCGCCTCGGTCGAAGCCAAGCCGACCAAGCGCAATCCGCCGCCGCCCTTCACCACCTCGACGCTGCAGCAAGAGGCCGCGCGCAAGCTGGGCTTTGACGCCCAACGCACCATGCGCACCGCGCAGCGTCTGTATGAAGGCGTGGAGCTGGGCGGTGAGACGGTCGGTCTGATCACCTATATGCGGACCGACGGCGTCTCCATGGATATGGGCGCGATGATGCAGGCCCGCGACGTCATCGGCGAGCGTCATGGCGCCGACTTCGTGCCTGAAAAGCCGCGCTTTTACTCCTCCAAGGCCAAGAACGCCCAGGAAGCGCACGAAGCGATCCGCCCCACCAGCTTCACCCGCCACCCCGATGATCTGCGTCTCGACGCCGACCAGGCGCGGCTCTACGCCCTGATCTGGAAGCGCGCTGTGGCCAGCCAGATGGAAGCGGCGCGTCTTGAGCGCACCACCATCGACTTTGAAAACGCCGATCAGTCCCTCGCCCTGCGCGCCACGGGCTCGGTCGTCACCTTCCCCGGCTTCTTCGCGCTCTATCAGGAAGGCCGCGACGACGAGGAAGACGAAGGCGAAAACCGCCTGCCGCAAGTGACGCAAGGCGCCAAGGCCAAGGCCGAGAAGACGCTGGCCGAGCAGCATTTCACCCAGCCCCCGCCCCGCTTCACCGAGGCCTCGCTGGTCAAGAAGATGGAAGAGCTGGGCATTGGCCGCCCCTCGACCTACGCCTCGACCCTGTCAGTGCTGCGCGATCGCGACTATGTGCGCATGGAAGACAAGCGCTTCATCCCCGAAGACAAGGGCCGCGTGGTCATCGCCTTCCTGGAGAACTTCTTCCAGCGCTATGTCCAGTACGACTTCACCGCGTCGCTGGAAGACCAGCTCGACAAGGTGTCGGCGGGCGATCTGGAATACAAGCAGCTGCTGCGCGACTTCTGGAAGGATTTCCACGCCTCCATCGAGGACATCGCGGATCTGCGCATCGGCGATGTGATCGACGCCATGAACATCGCGCTGGCGCCGCTGATCTTCCCGCCGCGCGAAGACGGCTCGGATCCCAAGATCTGCCCCAAATGCAATGAGGGCGCGCTATCGCTGCGCCTGGGCAAGCATGGCGCCTTCGTGGGCTGCTCGAACTATCCTGACTGCCGCTATACGCGCCCGCTGGGCGGCGGCGATCTGGATGCGGTCGAGGGTGATGGCGAGCTGGGCGAGCATCCTGAAACCGGCGCGATGATCGTGCTGAAGGACGGCCGCTTCGGTCCCTATCTGGAAATGCAGGTCGAGGACGAGGACAAACCGCGCCGCGGCTCCATCCCCAAGGGCTGGAACCCGGCCGACGTGACGCTGGAAAAGGCGGTCGCGCTGATCGATCTGCCGCGCAAGGTGGGCGTCCACCCCGAAGACGGCGAGATCATCGAGGCCGGGATCGGCCGCTATGGTCCCTTCGTCAAGCACGGCAAGACCTATGCGAACCTGTCGAGCGCCGAAGAGGTGTTTGAAGTCGGGCTCAACCGCGCCGTGGACCTGATCGAACAGAAGAAGGCCAATCCGCGCGGTCGCGGCGGCGCTGCGGCGGCTCCGCTCAAGGAACTGGGCGAGCACCCGCAAGAAGGCGGCGCGATCAATGTGATGAGCGGCCGTTATGGTCCTTATGTGAAATTCGGCAAGATCAACGCCACCCTGCCCAAGGACATGACGCCTGAAACCGTCACCCTGGAGCAGGCGCTGGAGCTGATCGCCGCAAAAGCGGCTAAATCGCCTGCCAAGAAAGCGCCGGCGAAGAAAAAAGCGCCCGCCAAGAAAGCGGCGGCCAAAAAGCCAGCCGCGAAAAAGACCGACGGCGAGACCAAGACCGCCGCGAAGAAAGCGCCGGCGAAAAAACCTGCCGCCAAGAAACCCGCGACCAAAAGCACAAAGGCTAAATCTTGAACGACGATCCCTACGCCCAACACGGTTTCACCAAGGACGCCCTGCTAGAGGCGATCCGTCTGGGCGAAGGGCGCTTCACCAAGCGCGAGCTCGCCAAGGCTCTGAGACTGAAGGGGGATCAGCGTTCCGGCCTGAAACTCGCCCTGCGTGAGCTCGAAGATGGCGGCGAGATCCGCAAGAATGAGCAAAAAGCCTATGAGCTGGCCGACCAGCTGCCGACGGTGACCGTGGTCGAAGTGATCGACCGCGATGTGGACGGCGAGTTCATCTGCCAGCCCGTCAAACCCGAGCTGCAAGGGCCGAAGATCATCCTCAAGCCCGGTGAGCGCACGCGCGGCCCGGCGGCGGGGATTGGCGACAAGGTGCTGGCGCGCCTGACGCCCATGACCGATGAAGACGGCTATGAAGCCAGCGTCATCAAGAAACTCGGCCAGTCCGCACACAAGATACTCTGCGTGCTGCGCGACAACACCCGCGGCCCCGCCCGGCTGGTCCCGGTCGACCGTCGGTCGCGGCATGAACTGGTCCCTGCGCGCGGTGAAACCGGCAAGGCCGAAGACGGCGATCTGGTCGTGGTGCGCATCGCCTCTGAACGCCGGCATGGCTTGAAAACCGCCCTGATCGACGAGGTCATCGGCCGGGCGGACAGCGCCCGCGCCGGCTCGATCATCGCCATGGCTGAACATGGCGTGCCCGACGGCTTCCTCGACAGCGAGCTCAAACAGGTCGACGCCATCAAGCCCGTCACCATGGGTGATCGCGAAGACCTGCGCGACATCCCTCTGGTCACCATCGACCCGGTGGACGCCCGCGACCATGACGACGCCGTCTGGGCCGCGCCCGATGACGATCCAAAGAACAAGGATGGTTGGATCGTGATGGTCGCCATCGCTGACGTGGCCGCCTATGTCACCGCCGACAGCCCGCTCGACAAGGGCGCGCGCGCCCGCGGCGTCTCGGTGTATCTGCCTGACCGGGTCGTGCCGATGCTGCCCGAACGGCTGTCCAATGATCTGTGCTCGCTGCGCGAGGGCGAAGAGCGGCCGTGCCTGGCCGTCCGCATGGTCTTTGACCGCAACGGCAATCAGATCGGCCATCGCTTTATCCGCGGCTGGATGAAATCCGCCGCCAAGCTGGCCTATGAAGACGCTCAGGCCGCCATAGACGGCGCCGGGACCGGCAAGGCGGAAACGCTTCTGGAAGACGTGCTCAAGCCGCTCTGGGGCGCCTATGAGGTGCTGCGTCAGGCCCGCAAGCGCCGCGAACCGCTGGAAATCGATGCGCCCGAGCGCAAGGTGATCGTGGGCGAGGATGGCCGGGTTCAGGGCGTGCGCCTGCGCGAACGCTTTGATGCGCACAAGCTGATCGAAGAGATGATGATCCAGGCCAATGTCGCGGCGGCGACGGCGCTGGAAGCCAAGAACACGCCTCTGATCTATCGCATCCACGACGAGCCTGGCTCTGAGAAGCTCGACAATCTCGCCGATTTTCTACCCCATGTGGGCCTGAAATGGACCCGCGGCGAGCGCCCGACGGCGGCGCGTTTCAACACCCTGCTCAAAGCCTCCCAGCCCACAGACCACTATGAAACGGTCAATGAGGTGGTGCTCCGCAGCCAGTCGCAGGCCGTCTATGACACCGATAATATCGGGCACTTTGGCCTGAACCTCGCCAAATACGCGCACTTCACCTCGCCCATCCGGCGCTATGCCGACCTGACCGTGCACCGCGCGCTGATCCGCGCCTATAACCTCGGATCGGACGGGCAAAGCGATTCAGAACGCAGCCAGCTGCAACGCATCGCTGAAGACACCACCCAGAACGAACGCCGCGCCATGGCCGCCGAGCGCGATGCGACAGACCGTTTCATCGCCGCCTGGCTGGCGGACCGGGTCGGGACGGAATTCGCGGGCCGGATCACCGGCGTCACCCGCTTTGGCCTGTTCGTGCGCCTGCATGAAACCGGCGCGGACGGACTGTGCCCGGTCTCTCGCCTGGGGCAGGAATACTATGTCCATGACGAGGCGGCCCACGCCCTTGTGGGCCAAAGCTCGGGCGGGCGCTATCGGCTGGGCATGGCCGTGACGGTGCGTCTGGATGAAGCCACCCCCGTGACGGGCGGGCTGTTATTCGACATTCTTACGCCTCCTGAACCTGGAAAACCGCTAAAAGGTCACGGTCGACCGCGCGACAAATACGAGCGCCGCGGCTCCCCGCGCGCAAAGAAACACAATGCCCGACGCAAAAAACGATAAGAAGACGACGCCCAAGACCAGCCCCCGCCCCAAACTCGCCTCCTCGCTTCTCTTGCGCCGCAAACGCGCGAACGGAGAGATAGAGCTTCTGTTTGGTCGGCGCTCGACCGGGCATGTCTTCATGCCGAAAAAATACGTCTTTCCAGGCGGGCGCGTGGACCCCACGGACGGCTTTGCACCACTGGCTGAAGAGCTGAACGATAAAACACGGTCGGTGATGACGCGTGTTCTGACCGAACGCCGCGCGCGCGCCGCCGCCGCCGCCGCGCTGCGGGAAACGGCAGAAGAAACCGGATTGATCCTGGGTAAGCCCGCCGAAGACGCCTGTAAATTCAAAGCACCCTGGGCGCCCTTTGAAGCGGCTGGGGCCGCGCCGAACGCCGCGCCGCTGGAGGTGATCACGCGCGCCATCACGCCGCCCAAGCGCCCGCGCCGCTTTGACGCCTGGTTCTTCACCTGTGACGCTGAACATGTCCATGGCTCGACCGACCTGACCAGCAATGGCGAGCTGGAAGACCTCAAATGGGTCAGCCTTGACGACCGCGGCACGCTCGACCTGCCCATCGCCACCCAATATGTCATCGGCGAGCTGGAAACCTGGCTCAAGGACCCCGCACGCCCGATCCGCTTTCTCAAGAGCACACGAAGCGGACCGCAGGTGGAAACCCTATGAACGCGCGCCCGATCAACATGGCGGCGCTATTTCTGGCGGACCCGCATTCGCGTCAGATCGCCCTGGTGCGCACCGAGACCGGCTATCGCGCCCCGCAGGCTCGCCCCGTGCGCGGGGATGGCCTGGCGGCGTTCGGCGGTCCGGTGATCTCACGCAAGCGCCTGGGTGCGCCTGAAGCGCAGTCCGGCGCCTTCATGGACGCCGCGATCCGGGCCTTGTCAGAAGAGCTGGGGCAATTGCTGGCGCGCCCCCTGCATCCTGATGTGCGGCCGCCCATGAGCAATCCCTGGGCGCGGCTGGCGCGGCACCACCTGCAGCCGGACCGGGACTCGCTGACGTATCTGGGCCGTGCGCTGGATCCGGCGGACGCCAATATGCGCCGGCATGTGCGCGTGTTCACCGCGCCGGTCGCGCGGATCTCCAACTCGGTCAAACGCCGCAGCGGCGAGCGCGTGGCCTGGGTCAGCCCTGAAAAACTGCCTGATCTGTTGCAAGACCCGGCGCTGAATGTCTTTGGGGAAACCGCCCTCGCCTCTCTGGGCGGACGGCCCCGGCCTCTTTTGGTGTCATTCCGGGCGGGACACAGGCAGCAAGTCCGGCTATAGCCCGGTCGATGATCGCCAGCTTCCTTTCCTCTCCTGACAAAGCGCGGACGCGGTCCCTGATCGCCGCGATAAGCTGCGCCGCGCTCGCCGGGTGCGGGTTCGGCCTGTTGATGCCGCTCGTCGCGCTCAATCTGGAGGCCATGACCGGCTCCGCCGCCGTGGTGGGCGCAAACGCTGCAGCCGCAGCGCTCTCGACCCTTCTGGCGACGCCGCTCATCCCCGCGCTGATGGCGCGCACCGCGCCGCGCCAGACCGTGATCATCTGCGCGATGATCACGGCGGCGGGCTTTGTGCTGTTTCCCGCCATGCCCGACCCTGTGATCTGGTTCGTGCTGCGTTTTGTCATGGGCTTGTCAGTGACGATCATCTTCGTCGCCAGCGAGACCTGGATCAATCAGCTCGCCAAACCTGAAAGCCGCGCCAGCCTGCTCGCCGTCTACGCCACCGTGCTTGCGGGCGGATTCGGCTCGGGCGGCTTGCTGCTCTCGGTGCTGGGGTCGCAAGGCTGGACGCCCTGGATCGCGGGCGGCGTGATCTACGCGCTCGGCGCCCTGCCGATCATGATCTTGCGCGGCCCGCCCATCACACCGCCCTCCATGGAGGAATCCGGGCTCAAAGCCCTGCTGTCGGCGGCCAGGCTGGCGCCCCTGGCCTTGCTGGCGGGATTGGTGTTCGGAGGCCTTGAGACCAATGTCTTCGCGCTGATGCCGGTCTATGCCGAGCGAATCGGCATTGCAGAGCGCGGCGTCGGCCTGCTGGTCGCTATCGGCGCACTGGGCGCGATCGCCTTGCAGATCCCCCTGGGCAAGCTGGCGGACCGGACAGGCCGCGACCGCACCTTGTCGGGCGTCGCGCTCAGCGCGGTGATTCTGTCGGTCGCCATGGGGCTGGCGGGCGCGAATCTGTGGCTGCTGATCCCGATGGTGTTTTTCTTCGTGGGCGCCAGCAGCGCATTTTACACCATCGGTCTGGCGATGATCGGCGAGCGCGTGCAGCCCGGCGCCCTCGCCTCGGCGAACGCCGCCTTCATCTTCGCTTATGGTCTGGGCTCGCTTCTGGGACCGGCCCTGGGCGGCGTCTCCATGGACATTGCAGACCCCTGGGGCCTGATGGTCGCCTTCGCCGCCATGGCCGGACTGTACTTTACGCTGTCACTTGTGAGCAAAGGCCGTTCGAGGCATTGACAGCGTCGCGTGCGCGGGTATGTTCCGCGGCTCGCAGCGCCGGACCGTTTGTCTGGCGCGCCAAGTTTATGTGTACGGGTGCGCGACTATGGCCAAGCCGACTACCATCAAAATCCGCCTGAATTCGACGGCGGGCACGGGCTATTTCTACGTGACCAAGAAAAACGCCCGCACGATGACCGAGAAACTCGTACTGAAAAAGTACGACCCGGTCGCGCGCAAGCACGTCGAATTCAAAGAAGGCAAGATCAAGTAGGTCTGCGCCAAAGCGCGACTTGATCAAAGTCTGACTGGAATAAGAAAAGCCGCCTGTTTGTTCAGGCGGCTTTTCGTTTGGCCTCTATCACCCGGTTCCGGCCCGAGCGCTTGGCTTCATAGAGCGCCGTATCCGCGCGCTCGATCAGGGCTTCCACAGTGTCGTCCATGAAGGCTTCAGCGATGCCGGCGCTCATGGTCACGTCCACCACATCGCCCGTTTCCCGCAAGGTCACCGGCGTGGCGCAGACCGCCAGACGCGCACGCTCCATGGCGTCGGACGCATCCTTCGCGGTCGTGTTTGAAAACACCACCAGGAACTCCTCACCGCCATAACGGCCCGCCACGTCGATGGCGCGCAATTGCTCACCCAGACGCGTGCAGATCTCCTGCAGCACCTGATCGCCGGCGTTATGGCCCCAGGTGTCGTTGATGCGCTTGAAGTGGTCGATGTCGATAAGGCCCACCGCAAGCGGCTCATGGGAGGCGTTCAGCCCATCCAGCGCCTGACGCAGGCGAGACACCGTGTAGCGGCGGTTGAACAGGCCGGTCAGCGCATCCCGCACCGACATTTCAAGGCTTTCATCCAGACGGTCGCGCAGGGCGTCCGCATAGCGCTTGCGCTTGAGCTGGGTGGAGCTGCGCGCGGACAGCTCGCCGGGGTCCAGCGGCCGGCAAATCACATCATTCACGCCCAAATCGAGCGCGCGCACCATGGTGCGCTTGTCCATCTCGTCCACAACGCCCAGAAGCGGCACCTGGCGCGTATCCACATCCGAGCGGATGCGCGCGCACAGCCGCAAGCCGTCAAAGCGCGGAGCGCTGAGATCCACAATGATCAGGTCTGCATGTTCAGCCTGGGAGATCGCCAGTCGCGGATCGCCATAGCCTTGAGCGTCAACGGTGTCAGGCAAGGCCTTGACGATGCGCTGAGCGGCGTTCTGGTCCGCGGCGGCGACAATCACGCGCCCGCCGCCATTGGCCGGCTCGAAAGAGGACATTTCAACGCCGCTGCTTTCGCGCTGGCGCAACTCGTCCATGACGCTGGTCAGGCGCAATAGCGAGCGCACCCGGGCAAACAGGGCGACATCGTCCACAGGTTTGGTCAGAAATTCGTCAGCGCCGGCCTCAAGACCGCGAATCCGGTCCGAGCGCTGGTCCAGCGCCGTCACCATCACCACAGGGATATGCCGGGTCAGCGGGTCCGCTTTCAGCCGGCGACAGGTTTCGAACCCGTCCATGCGCGGCATCATCACATCCAGCAAGATCACGTCAGGCTTCTGGCTGCGGGCGAGTTCGAGACAGCTTGGCCCGTCCTCCGCCATCAGAACATCGAAATACTCGGCCGTCAGCCGCGCTTCCAGCAAACGCCGGTTCGTTTCGATGTCGTCGACAACCAGTATGCGTGCACTCACCGAAGGCTCCTTCTATTCGAGAAAATCCCGAACGGTTTTGATGAAGGACGCAACCGTGATGGGTTTGGACAGATACCCTTCGCATCCGCCTTCACGGATACGTTCCTCATCGCCTTTCATGGCGAAGGCCGTCACCGCGACCACAGGAATGGCGGACAGCTCGGTGTCGTTCTTGATCCACTTGGTGACATCAAGACCGGACACTTCAGGCAGCTGAATATCCATAAGGATCAGATCAGGCTTGTGCTCACGCGCCATATCCAGCGCCTTGAGGCCCTCACTGGTTTGCACGGTCTCATAGCCGTGCGCTTCGAGCAGATCACGAAATAACTTCATGTTCAGCTCGTTGTCTTCAACGATCAGAACTTTTTTGGACATGACCTGCAGCATTATAACCGCGCTTTCCCCAATTCGCTCCGCCGTCTTTGCAACGTGAGCGTTTTGACCATCCACAATGCATTTAACCCCAGTTTCCTTAATCAACAGTGAGTCCCCGCCTTCGCATGGCGATTAGAACAAGATATGAACGTTGAAAGCGGAGAAAAGAGGCGGTCCGTGTTGCGGTTAGGCGTGGATCTCGGCGGTACGAAAATCGAGGCCGCCCTGGTGGATGAGACAGGCGACTGCCTGATTCGGCTCCGCACGCCGACGCCTGCGGCCTATGACGCCAAGCTGGACGCGATTGCCGAACTGGTGGCGCAGGTCGAGCGCGAGGCAGACGTTCCATCTCCCTTGCCCGCAGGAGTCGGCCATCCCGGCTCGCTCAATCCGCGCACGGGCCTGATGCGCAACGCCAACTCCACCGCGCTCAATAGCCATCCGCTTGATCAGGACCTCGCCGCCCGGCTGCGACGCCCGGTGCGCTGCGCCAATGACGCCAATTGCTTTGCGCTGTCCGAAGCGCGCGACGGCGCCGGCGCAGGCTGTTCAAGCGTGTTCGGCGTCATCGCCGGCACTGGCGTGGGCGGCGGCCTGGTGGTCAACGGTGCGCTGATGACGGGCGCGGACGGCAATGCCGGCGAGTGGGGGCATACCGCCCTGCCCTGGCTCACCGCCGATGAACTGGCGGTCAGCCCGCAGTGCTATTGCGGTCAGACCAATTGCGTCGAGGCCTGGTGCTCGGGCCCGGCCCTGTCCGCTGATCATCGGCGAAACACAGGCGAGGATTTGAGCGCCCAGCAGATCGCAAACGCCTCCGCTGAAGGCGATGAGGCGTGTCAGGCAAGTCTTGAGCGCCACGCCCAGCGCTTCGCCCGCGCGCTGGCGAGCGTGGTCAATATCGTTGACCCGCAAATGATCGTTCTGGGCGGCGGCCTGTCGAACATGCCCGGCTTCGCCTCAAAACTTGAAACCTATCTTCAGCACTGGGCCTTCACCGACGAGCTGGTGACGCAGGTGCGCCCCGCCGTGCATGGCGACAGTTCAGGGGTACGCGGCGCGGCGTGGTTATGGCCATGACCGCGCTCGCCTCGTCTCAAAGCTATTGCCGCAGCTGTCTCAATCCCGCCGCGCCCGGCGCGCAATGCCGGCCATGCGGCGGCGGGCCGGTGCTCAGCCATCCAGAGCTTGACGCCCTGTCGATCGCCCATATCGACTGCGACGCGTTTTTCGCCTCGGTGGAAAAGCGCGACAATCCCGAGCTTGAGGACCAGCCCGTCATCATTGGCGGCGGCCAACGCGGCGTGGTGTCCACCGCCTGCTATATCGCGCGTCTGTATGGCGTCCGCTCGGCCATGCCGATGTTCAAGGCGCTGAAAGCCTGCCCCGACGCAGTGGTCGTCCGTCCCCGCATGGCGGTCTATGCCGCCGACGGCAAGCGCATCCGCGAAATGATGGAGGATGTCACCCCGCTGGTGGAGCCGCTGTCCATCGACGAAGCTTTTCTGGACCTGTCAGGGACTGAAAAACTCCACAATGCTTCCCCCGCGCTGACCTTGCTCAAGCTGCAACGGCGCATTCTCAACGAGGTGGGCGTCACGGTTTCAGTGGGGCTGAGCTTTAACAAGTTCCTCGCCAAGACCGCGTCTGATCTCGACAAACCCAACGGCTTCTCGGTGCTGGGCCGGCAGGACGCGACCGCCTTTCTGGCGCAGATGAAAGTGGGTGATGTCTATGGCGTCGGGCCGGTCCTGGGTAAAAAGCTCAACGCCGACGGGCTCTATACCTTGTCAGACGTGCTCAAACGCTCAGACGGCGATCTGGCGCGAAAATACGGCGAGTCCGGATTGCGCCTCGCCCGACTGGCGCGCGGAGAGGATACGCGCAAGGTCAGCCCGGCCCGTGAACGCAAATCGGTGTCGGCGGAGACCACGTTCAATGACGATGTGTCTGACAAGGCGGTTCTCAAAGACCGGCTCTGGCCGCTGTGCGTGAAGGTCGCCGACCGGATGAAAGCCCAGGGCGTAGCGGGGCGTGTGGTGACGCTGAAGATCAAGACCGACCGCTTCAAGACGATCACCCGGCGGCGCACCCTGACCGACGCAGCCCAGCTCGCGGACACGCTCTTTCGGCTCAGCGCTGACATGCTGGACAAGGAACCTGAAGGTGTGCGCTACCGCCTGATTGGCGCAGGCTATTCAGTGCTGGAAACCGCGATCGCGGATGCGGGTGATTTGCTGGATCCCAATGCGCTCAAACGCGCCGCGGCGGAACGCGCCATGGACGCAGCGCGGGCGAAATTCGGCGACGCCGCCATCATCAAGGGCCGCATGTTGAAAAAGGACCGCGATTAGTCTCGGCGTTGCGCCAGATCCGCATCCAGAGACAACCAGCGAAACACTTGCGGCCAGAACACATCCGCCATTTTCGAGCGGAACAAGCCGTCATGGCCCAGGGCGCCGAGCCCGGTATCCTCATGACGCACCAGCTTCATCTCGGTCGGCGCATTTTCATACCGCTCCAGCAGCCAGCGCACGGTCTGGGGATTGGCGATCGGGTCGTCATCGGGCGTCCAGGCGCGGACCGGAGCCGTAAAGCCTTCATAGCGCGAGGTCAGGCCCAGCTCGGCGATGGCGTCTCGGAAGCATTCAGGGTTCACCCCAAACTCGCGCCAGTCCGCAAACACACGCGGCGGCAGCGGTTCGCCCCGCCAGAGCACGCCCTTGGGAATATGCCCGCGCAGCAACAGATAAGCCGGGCCGAACAGGCGCCAGAACGCCCAGGCGAAATATTTCAGCGGCGCGGACTGATCCCCCCAGTATCCTGACGAGGCCGAGAGCATGGCCAGTCGGCGCACGGGCAGCGCCGGATCGACCAGGGCTGCGAACTGCCCGCCGATGGAATGGCCGACAATATCCAGAGGCAAGCCGGGAAAGGCCTGACAGGCGGCGTCGGCGGCGGCGGGAATGTCATAGACCGCCCAGTCGAGCATGCGGGCGGTTTCGCGCCTGGGATGGCAACGCGCGGAGTCTCCCTGTCCGCGATAGTCAAACGTCAGCACCGCCCAGCCGTTCTCTGCGGCGGCCTGGGCGAAAGGCGCATAAAAATCCCTGCGATAGCCCGTGGCCGGGTTCACCACCATGACGGCGCGCGGGTCGTCAGGCACGGTGAAACAGGCCGACAGCAATTTGCCGTCCGCCGTCCGCAACCGGACCGGTCTGAGACTTGTCATGCTGGCTGCGTCGCGCGCCATGTGTTCACCTTGTCGCCAATGCGCACCATGCAGGCCGGCCCCACTGAATTCAACCCGCCCGCCTCATTGCCAGACCGGGCCTCAAGCGCCTAACTGACAGTCTGATTTTCCCCAACGGAGCGCCCCACATGGCTGATATCGAATCCCGGCTGAAAGACCTGGGCCTGACCCTGCCTGAAGCCGCCGCCCCCGTGGCCAATTACGTCCCCTACGCCCAGAGCGGACAGACCGTGCATATTTCCGGACAGATCTCTCTGGGCCCGGACGGCCTCGTGACCGGACGGCTCGGCGACGGCGTCTCTCTGGAAGACGGCCAGGCGGCGGCGCGGCTGTGTGCGCTGAACCTGATCGCGCAGATCAAGGCGGCCTGCGGCGGCGATCTGGGGAAGGTCAAACGCATCGTCAAGCTGGGCGGTTTCGTGAACGCGCATCCTGACTTTTACGACATTCCCAAAGTCATCAATGGCGCGTCCGACCTGATGGTCGAGGTGTTCGGCGACGCCGGCCGGCACGCGCGATCCGCCGTGGGCGTCGCGGTCTTGCCGCTGAACGCAGCGGTCGAAGTGGACGCCGTCGTCGAGATCGCGTGATCGGGCTCGCAGATCAGTCCACCCCACCCTATATCCCGGCTCAGCTGAGTCGTCTGGACAGGGCATGACCGAGATTTCCGTGCGCATGATCAGCCGGATGGCGCAGATTGATCCCGGCCAATGGGATGCCTGCGCCAATCCGGCGGGTCAGCCTTATGACCCGTTTCTGAGCTGGGATTTTCTCGACGCGCTGGAAAGCTCCGGCAGCGCTGTTGAAGAGACCGGCTGGGGGCCGCGTCATCTGATCGCCGAAGATCAGGCCGGTCAGGTCATCGGCGTCCTGCCGCTCTATCTCAAAGGCCATTCCTACGGCGAATACGTCTTCGACCATGCCTGGGCGGATGCGCTGGAGCGGGCGGGCGGACAGTATTATCCCAAGCTGCTGACCGGCGTGCCGTTCACACCAGCGACAGGTCGGCGCGTTCTCTCAAATGATCCCGCTGTCCGACAGGCGCTGATCAACGCCGCCCGTCACGCCGCGCGAGAGCTGGGCGTCTCGAGCTGGCATGTGCTCTTCCCCGATCCGCAGACCCACTCTGAATTGACCGAAGCGGGTTTGCTCGCCCGGCAGGACATCCAGTTCATCTGGGAGGATGACGGGTATGGCGATTATGAGGGCTTCCTCGCCGCCCTCTCCTCTCGCAAGCGCAAGGCGCTGCGCAAGGAACGCAAGGCGGCGCAATCGGGCGTCGTGATCGAACCGCTCACCGGCGAGGCGCTGACCGAGCATCATTGGGACGTGTTCTTCGCCTGTTATCAGGACACGGGAGAGCGAAAATGGGGCACGCCCTATCTCAATCGTGAGTTCTTCGCACTGATCCACGAACGGATGGCGGACAAGGTCTTGCTGGTGATGGCGAAAGACGGCGACCAGTATATCGCCGCCGCCCTGAACTTCATCGGCTCTGACACGCTCTATGGCCGGTATTGGGGCGCGCTCGCCTTCTCAGACCAGCTTCATTTCGAGCTCTGTTATCATCAGGCGATCGACTATGCGCTGAGCTGCGGGCTCAAACGCGTCGAGGCCGGCGCCCAGGGCGGGCACAAGCTGGCGCGCGGCTACCGGCCCCAACTGGTCTATTCCGCCCATGACATCCTGCATGAAGGCCTGAGCGGCGCGGTGGACCGTTTCCTGCGCTCGGAACGCCGGGCGGTGGAGACGGAGCGTCTGGCGCTGGATGCGGAGTCTCCCTATCGCAAGGACGGTTAGCCCTTGGACCCGTTGAAGGTCTGGTCTAGGACTTCAGGGAATAAAGCTGAGCAGGAGCGCGATCCATGAGCCTTCACGGGACCTATGACGACCAGAACATCTTCGCCAAGATCCTGCGCGGGGAAGCGCCGTGCGTGAAGCTCTATGAAGACGAGCACGTGCTGTCCTTCATGGATATTTTCCCGCAAAGCAAAGGCCACACGCTGGTCATCCCCAAGGAAGCCGCGCGCAACCTGCTGGAAATGTCAGACGACGGCGCCGCCGAGGCGATCAAGCGCGTCAAAAAAGTCGCGAAAGCCGTTGAAAGCGCGCTCAAGCCTGACGGCGTCACCATCGCCCAGTTCAACGGCGCGCCGGCGGGCCAGACCGTCTACCACATCCATTTTCACATCATTCCCCGCTGGGAAGGCCAGGACATCGCCGGCCATGGCAGTGCCGGACAAGCGGATATGGATGAGCTGAACGCGCTGGCGGACAAGATCAAGGCCGCGCTCTAGGCCTTATTCGCACCACACGCCCGGCATGTCATAGGGACCATGCCGGGCGGCGGTCGCTCCCTCCGGGTCACGCTCCAGAATTTCAAACTGCGCCGTATCCACCGGCAGGATCGCATCGGCGTCTTCAAGCGGCTCATCACCCAGCCCGCCGCCGGTCCGCGGCCCCAGGACGCCGCTTTCATCCACCGTTTCATGGCCGCCGCTGCTCCAGCGCGGATCGAACGGATAGGTGCGCGCCATAACCTCGCCCTGACAATCATAGGCGATCCACTCAAGCCGGGAATGCGGCGCGCCCATATCGTCTTCGATATAAAAACGCCGACCGCCAAACGCCTCAACGTGCGCGGGCTCTTGCGTGAAATCGACCGCCACCACGCGGCCGGTCACCGCGCTCTGAGACACCGGATGAGCCAGCATGGCCGTCAGCACGCTTGCGGTCGTTAAGAGGCTCATCTGAATTCTCCCAGTCTGATCAGCGGTCAATCAATTCAGGATGCAAGCCATGCATAACCTTGGCTTCACGCTCAAGACCAATCGCCCTAGCGTGGAAAAAATTTTCCAATTGAGATTTGACGCATGACCTCCGCCTTCGCGTTCACCGCCAACTCGACCGCCGCGCTCTTTCCGCGCACCTTCAAGGCGTCCGTGGCTCGCCAGTTCACGCGTCCGCGGGTGAAACAGCAAACCGATCGCGGTCGCGACTGGCTGGAGAGCCTCGACAAGGCGACATTTGACGGGCCGCAAGGCGCCCAGCGGGTCTATCGCGGCGGCGACGGCCCGCTGGTGTTCTTCCAGCATGGCTGGGAGGCGGACAGCGCGGACCTTTCAACGTTGGGGCAAGCGGTGATGGAAGCCGGCTACTCGGTCGCCATGATCGACGGGCCGGCGCATGGCCAGAGCGAGGGCCGTAAAGCCCATATCCTGCTCTTCGCCGAAGGCCTTGGCGCGGCGGCCGCCCAGCTGGGCCAGCCTTACGCCATTCTGGCCCATTCCATGGGTCTGCCAGCGACCGTCCTCGCCAAGGCGCGCCACGGGCTGGATCCGGGCCGCGTGATCGGGCTGGGCGCGCCAGACGCCCTGCCCCGCAATGTGGAGTTCCAAAGCCAGGCGATGGGGCTGTCAAAGCGCGCCGTCCGCCTGATGCTGGAGTCCGTCAGCGAGCAATTTGGCGAACCGGCCGCCAATCTCGACATCACGCTGGATGCGCCGAATTTTGACACGCCCGCCCTGATCCTGCACGGCGCCAATGACCAGATCGCCCCGCCAGAAGCCGCCGAGCGCATCGCCGCCTCCTGGCCGGGCGCGCAATGGGACGTCTTTGACGGCATCGGCCATCGCGGCGTGTTGCGCGATCCGCGGGTGATCGAGCGGGTTCTGCCTTTTCTGTCTGCGGGTCAGAAGGACTGAAGCCGCCCGCCCTATCTCAGCAGCTCCAAAGCCCGTTCAAGCGCCAGATCCTCGCCGTTCGGGCCGCGCCTGTCCGCGCTGTCGAGCACGATGTCGGCGCGATAGGCTTCACGCGGCGTGCCGTCCACATGATACAGCGTTTCGGTCGGCAGCTTCACCGTCCAGCCGGTTTGCGGCAGGTCATAGTCGTAAATCGCCCCCAGTAGCCCTGCCATCGGTGCGGCGATCGTCACGGCGTCCGCGACGGCGTCGAGGCCCAGGGTCAAGCCTTCGCCCATGGACCCGGTCCAACGTCCCGCCAAAACCACGACCGGAACGCCCGCCAGGCTGTCGCCGCGCGGCAGGACCTCTTCGACCCATTGCCGGGCAACGCCGGTGTCGCGCTCGATCTGGGGCAAGGCATGACGCTGATAGGGTTTGGTCTCATCCACCAGGCGCCCCATCAGGGCGCGGGCGTAGAGCGTATCGCCGCCGCTCGGGGTGTCGCGCAGATCGATGATTAACCCATCCGGGCGTGGGCCGGACAAGGCCTCATCAATGGCGGCGATCAGCCCCTCATCGCCCAGCGAGTCGTTAAACCGCAGCACGCGCACGCCGTCACGATCTGTGACGTTGATCAGGGGGCGTTCCGGTGTCTCGACCTGATAGAGATTGGGCAAGGTCAGCGCTTGCGTCTGGCCCTCAGCGTCAAAAAAGACGAATTCGCGCGCCTGATCGCGCGGTCCCGCCGCGAGCACGCGGGCGGCGAAGCCTTTTGCGGCGTCAGTCTCGAAAGGGCCGCCACAGAGGCCTGTGACCGCCTCATCCAGGGATTGACCCGCGACAGAGGCGATCCGCCACCCCGGCTGCACACCCGCTGCCTGGGCGGGAGAACCGGCGCGCACATCTGTGACCACATAGGCGCCCTCGCGCACCTCGACCCAGAGATCATTATAGCTGGGCGTCAGCCCGTAAGAGCGCGGCGAAGAGACGCCCAGAATGGCGTGATGGTCTTGCAGCGCATTCACCGCGCATTCCGCAAAGCGTAACAGGCTGGCCGCATCGGTGACGCTGTCAGGGTCGACGCCCTGCGCGCCACGCGCCGGGTTTCGCCCGTCAAAGCGATGCGCATAGGCGTACTCAGTATCGATCAGCTCAAGCAGATGGATTGCGTCAGCGCGATAATCGGGCGTTTGCGCAGACGCGCTCGCCCCCAGAAAAAACGCGCCGCTGAGAACCAGCGGCGCGTTCAGAAGGCTTAAGCGCTTCACTTGACCGGCTCTTCGGTCTTTTTCTTTTTGCGCTTGGGTTTGGCGTCATTGAGACGGTCGCCCGGAATGATCTCGAAATCGAGACGTTCAGGATCCGCCGCATCCACATCGACCTTCACCACGCCGCCCTTTTTGAGCTGACCAAACAGGATCTCTTCCGCCAGCGGCTTCTTGATATGATCCTGGATGACCCGGCCCAGCGGACGGGCGCCGAACTTCTCGTCATAGCCGCGCTCGCCGAGCCAGCGATTGGCGGCCTCGGTCAGCTCGAACGTGACACCGCGATCGGCCAGTTGCGCCTCAAGCTGCAGGACGAACTTCTCGACCACGCGGCCGATCACATCGAGCTTGAGCCCCGCGAACGGAATGATGGCGTCCAGACGGTTGCGGAATTCCGGCGTGAACAGACGCTCGATGGCGGCCTGATCCTCGCCATCGCGCTTGCCGCGGCCAAAGCCGATGGCTTCCTTGGCGGCGTCGGCGGCGCCCGCGTTCGAGGTCATAATCAGGATGACGTTGCGGCAGTCCACGGACTTGCCGTTGGCGTCGGTCAGCTGACCATTATCCATCACCTGCAACAGGATGTTGAAGATATCCGGGTGCGCCTTCTCGATCTCATCAAGCAGCAGCACCGAGTGCGGATGCTGGTCGATAGCGTCCGTCAACTGGCCGCCCTGATCATAGCCCACATAGCCCGGAGGCGCGCCCAGAAGGCGGCTCACCGTGTGACGTTCCATGTATTCGGACATGTCAAAGCGCAGCAGCTCCACGCCCAGCGTGTCCGCCAGCTGTCGGGCCACTTCGGTCTTGCCCACCCCGGTCGGGCCGGAGAACAGGTAAGAGCCGATGGGCTTGTTGGGTTCACGCAAGCCGGCGCGCGCCAGCTTGATGGCGCTCGCCAGCTTCTCGATGGCGTCGTCCTGGCCAAACACCACGCGCTTCAATGAGGTTTCAAGATCGCGCAGCACGGACTCATCGGACTTGGAGACCGACTTCGGAGGGATGCGGGCGATTTTGGCGACCACCGCTTCGATCTCTTTGACGCCGATCGTTTTCTTGCGTTTGGACTGCGGCACCAGACGCATGGAGGCGCCCGCCTCGTCGATCACGTCGATCGCTTTATCGGGCAGTTTCCGGTCGCCGATATAGCGATCTGACAACTCAACGGCGGTTTTCAGCGCCTCGGCGGTGAAGCGAATATCGTGGAAATCCTCGAAATAAGGCTTCAAACCCGCCAGAATTTTGATGGCGTCAGGAACAGACGGCTCTTTCACGTCGATCTTCTGGAAGCGACGCGCCAGGGCGCGGTCTTTCTCGAAATGCTGACGGTATTCCTTGTAGGTGGTCGAGCCCATGCAGCGCAGGCCGCCTTGTTGAAGGGCCGGCTTCAAAAGATTGGACGCATCCATCGCGCCGCCAGACGTGGCGCCGGCGCCGATGACTGTGTGGATCTCGTCGATGAAGAGCACCGCGTTCGGGCGCGCTTCGAGCGCCTTGACCACCTGTTTGACGCGCTCTTCAAAGTCGCCGCGATAGCGGGTGCCCGCCAGCAGAGCGCCCATGTCGAGCGAATAGATCGTGGCTTCCGCCAGAACCTCAGGCACCTGGTGCTCGACGATCTTGCGCGCCAGACCTTCAGCGATGGCGGTCTTGCCAACGCCGGGATCGCCCACCAGAAGCGGGTTGTTCTTGCGGCGACGGCACAGAACCTGAATGCAGCGCTCGACTTCATGCTCACGCCCGATCAGCGGATCGACGCCGCCCTCGCGAGCCTTTTCGTTCAGATCCACACAATAAGCCGACAGCGCGTCATCCTTCTCCTCGGCGCCCTCGCCCAGCTCGGCGGCGTCCTCGTCCGCGCCCCTGGCGGGTCGCGCTTCGGATTCGCCGGGCTTCTTGGAGATGCCGTGGGAGATGTAATTGACCGCGTCATAGCGGGTCATGTCGCGTTCAGCGAGGAAATAGGCGGCGTGGCTTTCACGCTCGGCGAACAGCGCGACCAGCACGTTTGCGCCTGTCACTTCATCGCGACCGGAATTCTGGACGTGGATGACCGCGCGCTGGATGACGCGCTGGAAGCCGGCTGTGGGCTTGGCGTCCTCGCCATCGTCCACGATGAGACTCGCCAGTTCTTCGTCCACATACTCGTTGAGCGTGTCGCGAAGTTCGTCCACATCCACGTCGCAGGCGCGCATCACCGCGGACGCATCCACGTCTTCACACAGCGAGAGCAGCAGATGCTCCAGAGTTGCGTATTCGTGCTTGCGTTCGGTCGCGGCCGTCAGGGCGCGATGCAGGGAACGTTCGAGAGTGGGTGAGAAAGAGGGCAAGGCCTAATCCTTTTCCATCGTGCACTGTAACGGGTGCTGAGCACGGCGCGCAGCGTCTATGACCTGGGCCACCTTGGTTTCGGCGACCTCGTATGTGAAAACGCCACACACGCCGACTCCATGTTGGTGCACATGGAGCATGATGCGAGTCGCGTCTTCTTGCCCCTTGTGAAAAATACGCACCAGAACCTCGATGACGAACTCCATGGGGGTGTAGTCGTCATTGAGCAGCAAAACCTTGTACATCGACGGACGCTTGGTCCGAGCGCGCGGCTTTACTGTTACGCCGGTCTCCTGATCGGGCAGGTCTGGCTTGTTCGGCTCACTCATGGGCAGTCTGGCGTCTCGCTAGCGTTACGCCCCAGCTTGATCCGGTTTTTCAGCCGCGGCAATCAGTCTTGATATTAAATAAGCGCAGGAAGGTTACAGAGAACCCCCTCAACTGATCACAAGACAGTTCGCAGCCCAAATGTCCGTGGAAAGCGGACAAAAAAATGGTCCGACGCGGACGCCGGACCAGTCAGGGAGGACTTGGGGCCGGGCGACGCGTCGAGGCGACGCCCGGCGATAAGGTGCGCCTAGCGCTGGGACTGCATCAGTTCCAGGGCGGCGGAGAAGCGCTCGTTGATCGGCTTGAAGGAGTCCTTGAACAGGCTCGACATCAGGTCGGAACTCTTGTTCATCTCAGCCAGCAGAGCGTCCATGGACGACTTGGTGTAGTCGGACTGGATCTCGATCAGTTCCTGAACCGATTTCGCGCCAGCCATGGATTTGGCGGCGGTCATGCCGTCTTCCATGGTTTTCTTGGCGAAGGCCAGATTGGCGGCGTTCAGTTCTTCGATGGATTTGGCGGCGGTGGTGCTCGACGCGATCACGGCGTCCACGCTGTCCTTGTGGAACGCGCTGAATTCGTTCACCGCGTTCATGGACTTTTCAAAGCCGTCTTTCAGGGCTTCGTTGGACGCGGTGGTCATGGTTTCGATCGTGTCTTTGGCGGTGTTTTTCGTTGCGGTCATCGACTTGTCTCCAGAATATTTGCGCGGGGGCGAGGGTTTTCGGGCTTTGCTTTGACCCGTCGTCTTCTTGGCGGCCCGTTTCGCCGGCGCTTTTGCGACCGGTTTTGCGGGTTGAGCCGATTGCTTGGCCGGCTCGGCAGCAGCCACAGACTTCGCTTCCGATTGAGCCGCCTCGCCGGTTTTCGCTGTCTCAGCGTCCGTTTGAAGCGTCTCTGACGCAGTAGAATTCGGAGTCGCGTTCGCCATTTTGGGCTCCATGCGTTTCCTGTTGTGTTAGCAGGTGCAGCATATATGCCCCCTGAACAGCGCCCCGTCAAGCATTTATTGTGCGCTGCACAAAACGTCGCACCCCTGCACAGACAGAGAATCCGGCACAGTTAACGCTCGAGCAAGGGGTTAGCGGCGACACTGCCCCTATGGCACGCATTTTCCTCGTCTTGCTTTGCTTCAGCGCCGTCATCGCCCTCGCCCCCCGCGCCGAGGCGAGCGAGCGTTACGCCGCTTTCGTGGCGGATATGCAGACGGGTGAGATTCTGCACGCCCGGCGGGCGGATGCGTTACGGTATCCCGCCTCGCTGACCAAGATGATGACCCTCTACATGCTGTTTGACGCGCTGGAGCGCGGCGAGCTCGCCCTGGATGACCCGATCACTGCGTCGACTGAAGCCGCCAGCCGTCCGGCCTCCCGGCTGGGCCTGCAGGCGGGACAGACGCTGACCGTAGAAACCGCGATCCGCGCCCTGATCATCCAGAGCGCCAATGACGTGGCGGTCGCCGTGGCTGAACATCTGGAGGGCGACGAAGCCCAATTCGCCGCAGTGATGACAGCGCGCGCCCGAGAGCTGGGCATGGCGAACACCGTGTTTCGCAACGCATCAGGACTGCCCGATGCGCGACAGCAGACCACGGCGCGCGACATCGCCCGCCTGGCCTATGCGCTTCACCGTGATTTTCCTCAGTATTACGCGTACTTCAGCGAGACCCGGTTCCGATGGAACGGCGTCACCCATCGCACCCACAATACGCTGGTGGGCGACCAACCCGGCGTGGACGGCCTGAAAACCGGCTATATCCGCGCTTCAGGCTTCAATCTGGCCGCCAGCGCCGAGCGTGACGGTCATCGCATCATCGCTGTGGTGATGGGCGGGGCCTCCGCCTCTGTGCGCGACGCCCATGCGCGCGAGCTGATCGAAGCCGCGTATTCCGCTATCAACGCCCGCTCTGAGAGCCGGATGCTGGCGGCGTTGAACATGCCGCGGCTCAACCCCGTGCGGGAGCAGGAAATTCTGACGGCCGAACTCACCACGCTACCCGCCCAGACGGCGCAGGGCTCCGCGCCTGGCGTCCCGGCGGCGCGGGTCGAGCTTGAGCCGCTCGACGGTCTGCGCACCTTCAGCGCGCCTGAAACGCCTTCAGGCTGGGCTGTGCAAGTTGGCGCCTACACGTCACAAGCCGCCGCCTCCGCTCGCCTTGAAAGCGTTGCGATGATGGGACTGCATACCTTGCTGGGCGATGCGCAAGCGCGTGTGGAGCCGATGCAGCGCAATGGCCGCCAGCTCTGGCGGGCGCGCTATGCCGGCCTTGACGGCTCTCGCGCGCAATCCATCTGCCAGCGCCTGGAAGCGAGCGGGGAATCCTGTTTCGCCGTCCCCCCGGCCGCTTAATCGTCCAACAGAACGTCGCGCGCTTGCTGGACCTTGGCGGCGAGCGCATCTGTACCGCCCTGATCGGGATGGACCTTCTTCATCATGGCGCGGTGCGCCTTGCGGATTTCGGCTTCATCCGCGTCGGGGCCAACACCCAGAATGGCGCGCGCCTCCTCCATACTCATGCCAGTTCGCGAAGGCGCGGAGCCTGTGTTGCCATCGCCACCGCCCTGGCCCGGCTTCCCGCCGCGCATGGCGACGCCCAGAAAGCCCAGGGACGCCCCGATCAGCGGCACGCCCGCCACCGCCAGGCCGCGCACGGTCAGCAAGGCCCCCAGCACAACACCACCAATTCCCAGAACCCAACGCAGCAGCCGCGCCGCATCTTTCGACGGCAGGCGCGTCATCACCACGAGGAACACGATCGCCAGGGCCGCCAGCGCCAAAAGTCCGTAAAGGATCATCAATCGTCCTCAGATCACCATCAGAACGGAAACGGCTTTCCGCTCAGTCCGGGCAGTTTGAGCACGATCAGCAGCTCGCGCAATTCCTGGCGCGCGGCCACATGGCTCATGGTGAAGGTCATGGACGATCCCGCTTCGGTCAGATCCAGCAAGGTCAACCCGGCCGGAAACAGCTCGCGATAGATCACACGCTCGGAAAAGCCCGGCGCGAGGCGGAAACCGACGCGCTCTGACAGGGCTTTCAGACCTTTGCCCACACGGCGCTTGTTGCGGGAATCCAGATTGGAGATGCGGTTGCGCATGACCAGCCAGTCTATGGATTTGCGCTCGCGCATGGCTTTGCGCTTGCGGCATTCCCAGACCATTTCGGAATAGACGCTGGGGCGGCCCACTTCAAAGCTGTCGCCGTCAATCTCCGCCAGCAGGGCGAAGTCCACAAAGCTGTCATTGATGGGCGTGATCAGTGTGTCGGCGCTGGCATGGGCGAGCCGGGCGTAATGCGTGTCGCCGCCGGGTGAATCCACAATGATGAAGTCACAGCCGCGTCTGAGCTGGCCCAGGGTTTCCTCCCAGGCGGCCCGTTCTTCGGATTCCACATCATCAAGAGAGCGCGATTGAGAGATCGGCAAGCGCCCCTGGACCGGCATGGGCAGGGTGACGCCGCGGGCATCGGCCCACCGGCGGCGATTATCCAGATGTCGGGTCAGGCTGGCCTGGCGCAGGTCGAGATCGATCACGCCCACCGTTTGGCCCATGCGCATCAGAGCCACGGCCAGATGAATAGCGACGGTGGACTTGCCCGCGCCGCCCTTCTCATTTCCGACCACGATCACATGCGCGCCCTCAGCGGCGCGACCTGGTGACTCAACGGCGCCAGCAGACACGGTTACGACTCCCCAAACCCTTATTGCCTGCGGCGCTAGCACGCTCCGCAGATATTCGAAAGGTCTGTTATGGACCTAACCGGGCAGCGCTTCACCGGTAAAGTGCGTGGCCTGACACCAAAGCCCGGCCGCTTCCGCCTGCGCACACAGGGCCTGTGCTTCGGACCGGCTGTCAAAGGGCCCCGCTTTCAGGCGCAGGAACTCGCCCTGATCCAGTTGCACGCGCTCAACGCGCGGCTCTGTATCTGACAGGGACGGCAATTGCACGCCCAGTTGTCGCCAGCCGATCTCGGCGTTGCTCAACAGCCGGTAGGACGCCAGATGCGCCGCGTACAGAAGGCTTTGCGCGTCCTCAAGATCCGGCGCAGAGGCGAAAGACATCGGCGGGGTCGTCGTTTGGGGCGTCATGGATACGGTTTGCGGAGGAGTCAGCAGCGCGGCCCGCAAGGCCCCCATTTCGGCGCTGGCTGCCTCTACGCGGTCCGGATGACGGGCGGCTGTCTCTTCCAGAAGCTGCGCCAGTTCAAGCGCAGGCCGGGCGCGTCCCTCGATCGAGGGAGAGCCCATGCTGACACAGCCCGTCAGACCCAGCGTCGCTATCATGATCAAGACCAAGCGCATGCTTTATTCCCTAAACCGAGTCGCACGCTTGCGAGACTGCCACGGCTAAGGCTAGCGTGCAGCCGCTATTTTCGCCCAGGAGGCCGCCGTGACACACGGTCCCGAACTCGCCCTGCCCGCCGCCTATTCCATCGCCGCTGTCAGAGACCAGGTCCGTCAATGGCGTGCCGACGGTCTGCGCATCGGTTTCGTGCCGACCATGGGCGCCTTGCATGCAGGGCATCTTGCGCTTGTAAAGCAAGCGCTGGCCTCGGCGGATCGCGTTGTGGCGAGCGTGTTCGTCAACCCGACCCAGTTTGCGCCCGGCGAGGATTTTGACGCCTATCCGCGAACGCTGGAACAGGATGCGGACAAGCTGGCGGAAACGGGCGCCCATCTGCTCTACGCGCCGGATGCGCGTGAAATGTATCCTGAGGGGTTTGTCACCAGCGTTTCGCTGACCGGTCCGTCGCACGGCATGGAAAGCGTGTCGCGCCCGCATTTCTTCAACGGCGTCGCGACCGTGGTCTGCAAGCTGCTCAACCAGGTCCAGCCGGATGTGGCCGTGTTTGGGGAGAAGGACTACCAGCAGCTCATGGTGATCCGGCGCATGGTCACAGACCTCAATCTGCCCGTCGAGATCCAGGGCGGCGAGACCGTGCGCGAGGCCGACGGCCTCGCCCTCTCCTCGCGCAATGTCTATCTGAACGCCACCGAACGCGAACGCGCTGCGCGGCTGAATGTGATCTTGCGCGAATTCGCGGACGCGTTGTCGAGCGGTGCGAATGTGGCGGACGCCCAGCATCAGTCCCAACTCAAGGCGCAATCGGCGTTTGACGGCGTGGATTATGTGGTGGCGCGTGACGCCGACAGCCTGGAAGCCTTGCCCTCAGGTCCGATTGACCGGGATGCGCGCGTGCTGGCGGCGGTGCGCGTGGGCAAGACGCGCCTGATCGACAATCGCCCAGCTCCGAAAAAGTAGGCTACCAGGCGCCCAGCTCGATCAGCTTGAGACGTAGATCCTCAGGCAGGTCCTCGCCGCCCGCATGTTCTGTCAGGTCCGCAGGCGCATCTTCCGCTTTCAGATACCGCCAGCCCTGAAACGCGCGCCGGGGCGACGGCGCCGTACGCACCAGCTTGTTCTCAAGCCAGATATTGCAGCGCTTGATCCCTTCGGAATCGGTGAACTCTTCCAGATCGAGCACGGTCTGGCGCACCTGGATCACGCGTTTGATCACCCAGTACAGAGACCCGCCCGCCAGGATTTCATCCTTGCGTTTTGGCGTCATGCGCGTGGTGTGCTTTGTGGGCTGTCCGTCATGACGGTCGAGCCAGCCTTGCAGCTGCTCAACCGAGTCCACGCCCACGCACAATTTGACAAGATTCAGCGCCATACCGCCGAATTAGTGCGACTCCGCCGCCTCAACAACCGGTCCGCCTGCAGCCGGCGCAGCCCATTCAATGTCGAGAATCTCGATGGTCATGTTCTCGTCAAAGGACTGGAACGCCGCAGACCCGGCGATGTTGAAGTGCAAGCTCGCAAGCCGCGGGCCGTTCACCGCTTCGTCAAAGACGTAATCCTGCAGGAACTGGAAGCCGTCGATGCGAGCCGCGAAATTGGGCTTCACGCTCTCTTGGAGCCTGAGATGGAACGCCTGCACATGGCCGTTGGCCGCATTGACGTGAACTTCACCCTGCATCGCCTCGAGCATCCGCTGCTCGGTCCGGTCCGGCTCGCCCTCTGAGTCCGGCATGGCGAGCGGCACGAAGCCATAGATCAGGCGACCGTCTTCTTCACGCAGCAGGCTGACATCCTCGCCCATGATCCGGCGCAGCTCTTCAGGATCGAAATCCTCGGCGCTGAAGCCGCCCTCTTCGTCCGCGGTTTCATCTTCGTCGTCATCCAGAAGATCGTCCCACAGCTCCCGCTGGGCTTCATTGAGGGTGTCTTCCGGCGGCGCCAGCAGCGTGTAATCGCTGTCACCGGTCTCGGATTCGACCATACGCACCATGATGCGGTCGTTATTGACGCCAATGCGCATATCTATGCGCGCCGCCTCACGGTCATTGATCGGCGCGGAAAGCGCCTGCTCAAGCGGCTCAGGCAATTGGGCGAAGGCCGTGGCGGAAAACAACGCGGCGCAAGCGCCCAGCATCAGGCTGCGAACCATGGGGGCAAACCCTCTTCTCATCTCGGAAGCGACACTGTCGTCTTCCTAATGCGGCGAGACTAGGGCGGACACCTGACAAAACGCCTCGGGTCGCAGCGCCCGGGTCAGGCAGGGGCGCGATCGGTCAATCCTTCCTTGCGGGCCAGGTCCACGTCGAACGTGGTTTCGCTCTTGGGCGCCGGGCGCGCTTGGGCGCCGAACGCGCCCTGATACGCCTTGAAGGCTTTTGACAGCCCCAGCTTGGCGTAAGCCTGCACGCCGCGGGTCGAGGCTGTACGCGGGGTCCAGCCGGCCTGACGCATGACGCCATTGGCGTGATAGACGCCGTTTTGAAGCGTGGATTGCGGCGTCACCATCTCGACGGTGATCGACACGTTCAGCCCTTCAAGGTTCTCCACCCGGTGCGGCGAATGCAGCGGCCAGGACACGAATGCGCCCGGATCAAGGTCGATCTGGGCGGCCTGCGCGTCCCAGGACGGATCAAACGGCACGTCCTCGGTCTGGGTCTTGTGAAGGATCGCCTCCATGGACTGCTCATCCACGAACGGGGCGCGCGGCGGATAAATCCGGAAGCGCTTCTTACCCTTCACGTGCAGCAGCAGGGTCTCGGAGACGTCGGAATGGTAAAACACCTGGGCGCGCGGGCTGGAAATCAGAATGCCGCCATAGGCGCGCAGCGGGTTGAATCCCGGATTGAGACGCTTGAGCTGAGCGATCAGCGCCTCGAAAATGGGCTTGTAGATCGCGTCCGTATCCATGGCCTGGCGCAGATTGATCCACAGCTTGCCAGCGCGGACGGCGTCAATCAGCTCACGGCCTTTCAGATCGCCGCCCTCTCCCGCTCGCCAGCTTTCGCGGTCGGTCGGGTCATCGCCCATGGTGCAAATATCTGTCAGGTCTTTGGGATGACGGTTCAGAAGCGCGGCCAGCGCCAGCTCGCTGAAGGCCGGATCCATATGAAGCCGATGGCGTGCAGTGACGACGCCAGCACGGAAATCCTTCCGCTTGTCTTCATTCCAGTCGATCAAAACAGGGTCGGTCATCACAAGGCTCCGTCGCAATCTGGGACGCCTTGACGTCCCTGATCACAAGCCGTGCATCAGATGGGCCAACCCCTAACCTGACGGCGTTATTCGTCCGTGAGAGTCACCAGGATCGCGCCATCGCCGACCTGATCGCCCTCTGCGGCGTCCACGCTTTCCACCACGCCATCGCGCGGCGCAGACAGAGCGTGCTCCATCTTCATCGCTTCCAGCACGGCCAGGGTTTGCCCCTTTTTGACAGAGTCTCCGGCTTTGACCGGCACAGACAAGACCTTGCCGGGCATGGGCGCCTTGACCGCGCCGCCCGCCTCCAGCGCATCCGCCAGAGCCGCCGGGTTGAACAGGCTGATCAGATGCGTTTCACCCTGAGTGGCCACAAGCACGCCGCGATGGCGCGTCTCGACGCGCGCCGAAACAGTCCGGCCATCCAACCGGGCGTGCACCTGCTTATCGGTCAGGCACAGATCAGACAGCCCATGGCGCTGTTCGCCCAGCTGAGCGGTCACCCTGCCCCCCTCAGGCGACAGCGAAACAGGCAGACGTGTTTCATCAGCCTGAAACCCCAGCTCGATGACGGCGTCCGAGTTGGCGCGGAAACCGTCCGCGACAGCCCAGGGGTCCGTGTTCGAGGTGAATGCGCCCGCCCCGTCCGTCAGGCTCAAAGCGGCGGCGATATAGCTGAACGCCGGCGGCGATTTGGGGGCCAGCTCTTCCAGTCTCGCGTCGATGAAGCGGGTATCCACCTCGCCGGCGCGGAAATCGGCATGGGTCAGGGCCCGGCGCAGGAAGCCGGCATTGGTCTTGACCGGATAGACGCGCACTTGCGTATCCAGCACATCCACCAGACGGTCGATCGCGTCCTCGCGCGTGTCGGCGAAGGTGATCAGCTTGGCGATCATCGGATCATAATGCAGCGAGACTTCGCCGCCCTGACGCACGCCGGAATCGGTGCGCACGCCATTGGCGAGATCGGTGTCAGGCAGATCAAGATAGTCCAGCGGCCCGATGGAGGGCAGGAAACCGGTGGCGGGATCTTCGGCGTAGAGCCGCGCCTCCATCGCCCAGCCCTTGAGATGGATCTGGTCCTGTTCCGGCACTGAGCCGCCTGACGCGACGCGCAATTGCAGCTCCACCAGGTCGGTGCCGGTCACGGCTTCGGTCACCGGGTGTTCGACCTGAAGACGGGTGTTCATCTCCATGAAGTAGAACCCGTCTTCGCGCAGCGGACCGGAGCCGTCGACGATGAACTCCACCGTGCCGGCGCCGACATAATCCACAGCCTGAGCCGCGCGCACCGCGGCCGAACACATGGCCGCACGCACATTCGGCGTCATGCCCGGCGCAGGGGCTTCCTCGATGACTTTCTGGTGACGGCGCTGCAGCGAGCAATCGCGCTCGAAGAAATGCACCACCCGTCCGCGAGAATCGCCGAACACCTGCACCTCGATATGGCGCGGGCTGGAGATGAATTTCTCGATCAGCACCCGGTCATCGCCAAAACTCGAGGCCGCTTCGCGTTTGCAGCTTTCCAGCGCTTCCAGGAAAGCGTCCGACGCCTCCACTTTGCGCATGCCCTTGCCGCCGCCGCCGGCGACCGCCTTGATCAGCACCGGATAGCCGATCTGATCGGCCTGGGCCTTGAGATGGTCGGGGTCCTGCTCCGCGCCGTGATAGCCCGGCGTCACTGGCACGCCCGCCTTCTCCATCAGCGCCTTGGCGCGGTCTTTCAGACCCATCGCTTCGATGGCTTCCGGAGACGGCCCCACAAAGGTCACGCCCGCCTTGGCGCAGGCACGGGCGAAGTCAGCGTTCTCAGACAGAAAGCCATAGCCGGGATGAATCGCGTCAGCGCCCGTCTTTTTTGCGGCGGCGAGAATCAGGTCTGCTTTCAGATAGCTCTCCCGCGCCGGCGCAGGCCCCAAAAGGACCGCTTCGTCGGCCAGACGCACATGGGGCGCGTCCGCATCGGCTTCGGAATAGACCGCGACAGTGGCGACGCCCAGCTTGTGTGCGGTGCGCATCACGCGGCAGGCGATTTCGCCCCGATTGGCGATCAGAAGCTTTTTCATCATGGGCTGGCATCCATTGCGGTGAAAGCTGTTGGCGCGGTTTTGGGGCAAGCCGTGCCTGTGTGCAAGCTTAGCTCTGTTTATCAGGACGTTCGGCGCCCCGGGTCAGCACCACCAGAACAAAGCTGATTTGCATCAACAAGAACCAGCTGCCCAGCTTGGCCAGCGACACCATTGTCCACTGATGCTCCTGGCCCGGATAGCTCCAGGCGCGCGCATAGGTGCCGATATTCTCGGCGAACCAGATAAACAGCGCCACCAGCACCAGCCCCAGCAATAACGGCATGAACCGATGCTTTCGGTCCGGCCGGAACCAGATCACGCACGGCCCGTAGATCAGCGCGCTGGCGGCGAACAGCGCCCAGCGTACATCGATCACGTAATGATGGCTGAAGAAGTTGATGTAGATGGCGAGCGCCAGCACCGCCTGCGCCCAGACGGGCGGGAACCGGTCAAAGCGGAAATCGAAAATGCGCCAGACCCGGGTCATGTAGCTGCCGACGCTGGCGTACATGAAGCCCGAAAACAACGGCACGCCCCAGATGGCGAACAAAGCCTGATCCGCCCCGGGATAGACCCAGGAGCCCGCATGCACCTTGAAGACTTCCATCGCGGTGCCGACGACGTGAAAGACCGCGATGATGCGCACTTCCGCCCAGCTTTCGAGACGAAACGCAATCATGCCCAGCTGGATGGCCACCGCGCCCAGCGTGATGACGTCAAACCGGTGCAGCGGCGCGCTATCAGGGTAAAACAGATAGACGCCAAGGATGAGCGCCAGCATGAGACCGCCAAACAGGCAGGCCCAGCCCTGCTTGATCCCGAAGCTGAGAAACTCAAAGGCGGCGAGCGACCATGGCCCCCTCACCCAGCGGGCGCGCAAGGCCTCCCGCTCACGGTGAAACCAGGCTTCAAGCTCACGCAGGCTCAAGCGCGTCAGTCCGCCCAGAAGGGTTTGCGCTTTTCGAGGAAGGCGGCGAGGCCTTCGCGGCCTTCCTCGCTCACCCGGCGATCGGCGATCTGATGGGCGGTCTTGCGCAGAAGATCGTCGTTGATCTCGTGACCGGCGACCATGTCCACCAGGTCCTTGGCGTCGCGCACCGCGCCCGGCGCGGTCTGGAAGGCCAGCTTGCCCAGGTATTCCATCATGTCGTCAAGCTCGTCCGCGCTTTCGACCACATACTGGGCGAGGCCCATCTTGTGCGCGTATTCGCCGTCAAAGCCTTCGCCGGTCGCAAAAAGGGCGCGCGCATAGCGCGGACCGATGGCGCGCACCACAAACGGAGAGATCGTGGCGGGCGTCAGCCCCAGGCGGACTTCAGAGAAGCGGATCTTGGCGTCTTTCACCGCCACGGCCACATCACACGCCGCCATCAGGCCGGCGCCGCCGCCCATGGCCGCGCCCTGCACCAGCGCAATGGTGGTTTGGGGCAGATCGTAGAGGCGCTTGAGCATCCGCGCGAGGTTCAGCGCATCGGCCTGATTGTCGTCATGGGTCCAGTCGGCCGCGGCCTTCATCCATTCCAGATCCGCGCCGGCGGAAAAGCTCTTGCCCGCGCCGCGCAGGAACACCACGCGCACTTCATCGGTGTTGGCGCGCAAGGTTTCAAAGATGTCGGACAGGCGGGCGATGATGTCAGCGTTGAACGCATTGTGCTTGTCAGGACGGTTCAGCGTCACGATAGCCGCGCCGCCTGGGGTCACATCGAGCAGAACTTCATTTTCAGCAGCCATCAGACATCGCCTTTTTGTTATCGCCGGTGGAGTTCCCTGATTACAGCGCCGCGCGGTCTGGGCCAAGCCGTCAGCTCTGCGTCCAAATGACGACAGCCCGCCGCCGGGTCCGGCGACGGGCTGTTTTGACCGCAGAAAGCGGACGCGTTAGCGCGGCATTACGATGGACTTGATGATGAACAGCACCGTCAGGCCGACCAGATAGGCCGCGCCCAGAAAGGCGATGTATTGCCAGTACAGCATGTCCGTCACCGGCGGGATCGAGAAGGCGGCCCCGTCGCGCACCATGGGCAGCACCACATCAACGATCACATGCACGATCGCCGCCATCACCGTGAAGATCAGGATTGCAGCATATTCCTGCATCAGCAGGGCCATCACCAGCCCGATCACCCCCATTTGAACGCCCAGGAAGATCCAGTTGATGGATCCGCCGTCGCCATGAATGGAGTATTGCAGGCCGGCCATCAGCCAGGCCCAGACAGGCTCGATATAAGCCCAGATTTGATCGATAAATTCCATAGTCATCCCCTCGCCAGCCAGCCTGATACAGGCCGTCACTGAGTGAAGCGTGCCAAGAAGTTAACAAAAATCAAGCAAAACTCTTGTTGCAGCGCCCAAAAAGCGACACTGCAGACAGGAATCCTCAGGTTTTTTCAGCACACAGGGTTAACGCTTGAAGAGCAGACGTTTGATGATCGCAAAGATTGAAATGACCACCAGATACCCCACCAGCACGACGGCGGAGTAGCGCCAGTACGTGCCTTCCAGGATCGGCGGCAGACGCATGGCCGCTCCGTTGGCGATCACCGGGATCAGAACATCCACCGCCAGATGGATCACCGTGGCCGCCAGAACGATGACAGGCAAGCGCTTGAGATCAGGCAACACAAACGCCGCGATCAGAGCGATCAGCAGCCCCTGCACCGCGTTAATTTCGTTAAAGCCAGCGCGCATGAACGCCAGCACGTCGTTTAGAATGTCCATGATCGTCCCCCAGACCGAATAGAGCTTCAGGACGCCAGTCTGCCCAGCTTGCGCACGGCTTTGAGCATGCGCTCACGTCTTTGCGGGCTGGAGTCGACCAGACCGAAGACACTGTGACGGACGGGTCCGAATCCCGAGATCTTGAACATGCCGGATTCCAGCCCCTTTAGCGAGTGAGCGCCGAATAAAAGCTTATAGGCCGCTCCGGGCATGCCCATGGTCACGATCAGGCGCGCGGACTTGCCTTTCATCTTCTGGGTCGGCCAGCCGGCGCCTTCCTTGTTCTGATCGAGAAAGAAGCCGCCGCGAGCAAGATGCTCCAGCACCGTACGCGACTTGGCCGGCAGGCCGCCCAGCCAGAGCGGGAAGATCATCGTCACATGATCCGCGTCGCGCATTGCATCCCGCAGAGGGTTGAGCATCAGGTCTGGCGGGGTCAGAAAATCCTCCGCCCGGTCGAGCGCCGGCAACTCCAGCTCGCCCAGATTGAAGCGTGAAACCCGGCACCCCGTTTCCAGCGCCGCCTCTTCATAGGCGTCTGTCAGCGCCGAACAGAAGCGCTCCGGCGACGGATCGGGGTGGGCGTTGAGAAGGCAGACTTTGCGGATCATGGCTCTCTCCTCTGTTAAGGAGAGAATACCGCCATTCATTCCGCTCTTGCATGCGACACAGGGCCCGAGTCTGAGCACTTAACTCGCGGCGATTTCCACCCAGACCTCGTTGCGCCGGAACGGTCCCGGTATCCAGGGCGGATCATAAGACGCGTAGGTCGGCGCACTGAGCGGCTCAAGGCCGCGCTCTTGCAGATACGCGTCCAGCGCCTCGCGGCCCCTTTGGGCGCGGGCGTCGTTCATCATGCCGGAAAACTGATAGACGGCCAGGCGCCGCGCCGGTTGTTCGCGCAGGCTGACGTCATCATTCATGGGCTCGGGAAGCGTCTGCATGGTCCATTCAGGCGGCATGATGAAAGCCACTGTCCAGCGCCCCTCCGCGTCGGCTTCCGTGGTCACCGGCGCCGTCATGGCGATCTCCTGCCCCGAACGGGTGGAGGTGACCGGCGCGGTCATCGCGATCTCTTCGCGCGGCTGGTTATCGCCAAAGATATACCCGGCCAACGGACGGAAGCCGCGGCCGCTCGCCTGCCGGCGATCGCCCTCGACCACCACTTCAGCGATGATCTGGGGCGCGTAGTCGCGGATCTCTATGGGGCCATCGCGCTCCACCAGCGTATAGGCGGGTTCTTCAGCGGCCATGGCGGGACTCGCGATGAGCGCTGCAACCAGCCCGGTCAGGCAAGCGAAGAGACGCATGGTGAAGCTCCTTGTGTGTCATGGAGCTCTATACGCGACGCAATCCGGGCTGGATCAGAAGGGGGCAGTTTCCCAATCCTCTCGACCATGGCGAAGGCGCAAAATCAGGACTTCTGCTGGCGGGTCCACAAGATAAATCACGATGTGAGCGCCATGCGCATGACACCTAACAGGGGGGTCGATCTCTGTTCTTTCACGGGCGGCGAAGGGATGGGCCGCCAGAAAATCAAAAGCCTGTTCGAGTTCAGTCAGGTACCGATCAGCCTGTGCAGTCCCGAACTGGCGAATGCCGTCAAGATACAGCGCGATGATGTCGTCTTCAGCGGCGCGGCTGAGCCGATAGCCCATCGCCCCTTACTCGGCAGCGTTCAATTGGCTCAAGGCTGCGGCGCGCAACTCATCGAGAGTGCGTGAGCCCTCCCCGCTCTCCAGCGCTTCAGTCACCAGGGTCTGCATGTGATTAATCTTGGTATGCCTGTCCTGATCCCGACGGATCAGGTCGCGCACATAATCACTGGCGTTGCTGTAGCGCCCGTCCTCGGTTTGCGCTTCGACCCAGGCCTTCATCGCATCAGGCAGAGAGACATTCATCGTCGCCATGGCATGCTCCTTTTGACCAAAGCATGCCATAAATTGGCAAAGATTGCCAAACTACATCCGGAAAACGCCGAATTTCGTGTCCTCGACCGGGGCGTTGAGCGCGGCGGACAGGGCCAGGCTAACCACGCGGCGGGTGTCCTGGGGTTCGATCACGCCGTCATCCCAGATGCGGGCGGTGGAGTAATAGGGCGAGCCCTCTTCCTCGTACTTCTCACGGATCGGCTGCTTGAAGCTTTCCTCGGCTTCAGCGCTCCACTCTTCCCCGCGCAGCTCCATGCCGTCGCGCTTGACGGTGGCGAGCACGCTGGCGGCCTGTTCGCCGCCCATCACCGAGATGCGGGCATTGGGCCACATGAACAGGAAGCGCGGACCGAAGGCCCGGCCGCACATGCCGTAATTTCCCGCGCCATAGGAGCCGCCAATCACCACGGTGATTTTCGGCACTTTCGCGGTGGATACAGCCGTGACGAGCTTGGCGCCGTCCTTGGCGATGCCGCCCGCCTCGTATTTGGAGCCGACCATGAAGCCGGTGATGTTTTGCAGGAACAGAAGCGGGATCTTGCGCTGGCAGCACAGCTCGATGAAGTGCGCGCCCTTCAGCGCGCTTTCAGAGAACAACACGCCATTATTGGCGATGATGCCCACAGGCATGCCGTGAAGCCGGGCAAACCCGGTCACCAGCGTCTCGCCATAGAGCTTCTTGAACTCGTCAAACTCAGAACCGTCCACCAGGCGCGCGATCACTTCGCGCACGTCAAAGGGCTGACGGGTGTCGGCGGGAATGACGCCGCCCAGTTCTTTGGGGTCAAGGCGCGGATCGCGCGGGTCTTCCAGGAAAAGCTGTTTGGGTTTGACGGTGTTGAGCCCGGCGACGATACGGCGCGCGATCTGCAGCGCATGGTCATCATCCGCCGCGTAATGATCCACCACGCCGCTTTCGCGCGCGTGAACGTCGGCGCCGCCGAGATCTTCCGCCGAGATCACCTCACCCGTCGCCGCCTTCACCAGCGGCGGACCGCCCAGGAAGATCGTGCCCTGTTTACGCACGATGACGCTCTCATCCGACATGGCGGGCACATAGGCGCCGCCCGCGGTGCAGCTGCCCATGACGACAGCGATCTGGGGGATGCCTTCAGAGGACAGATTGGCCTGGTTGAAGAAGATGCGGCCGAAATGCTCCTTGTCGGGAAACACCTCCGCCTGATGAGGCAGGTTCGCGCCGCCGCTATCCACCAGATAGATGCACGGCAGGCGGTTTTCGCGCGCGATCTCCTGCGCCCGCAAATGCTTCTTCACCGTCATCGGATAGTAGGTGCCGCCCTTCACGGTGGCGTCATTACACACGATCACGCACTCGCGGCCCGACACCCGGCCAATGCCGGTGATCATGCCCGCGCCGTGCACATCGCCCTCATACATGCCGTGCGCGGCCAGTGCGCTCAGCTCCAGGAAGGGCGAGCCGGGATCGAGCAGGCGCTGCACCCGATCACGAGACAACAGCTTGCCGCGCTTGAGATGCTTTTCGCGCGCTCGCTCATTGCCGCCCTTGGCGGCTTCGGCGGTCTTCTCCCGCAACTCGGCGACCAGCGCGTCCATGGCCTGTGAGTTGGCCTTGAAGCTGTCTGAGGACGTGTCGAGCTGGGTGTGAAGTTCGGTCATGGCGCGATTTTTCCGTCTGGTGGAACAAGACTGACGCGCTGCTTAGCGCGCCGCGCCCCCCTCGCGCAACGCTTTGCATCCGATCGGGCGCCCCGTTGCATCATCCGGACATTAGAAGACTTCAAACTCTGGAAGGTTGTCATGCTTGCTACGCTTTCACTCGCCCTCTCCCTCCTCTCCTCCCCGGTTCAGACCGAATGGATTGAAACTGACGCCGCGCCCATCGAGGTGATGGTTCTGGGCAGTTATCACTTCACCGGCGGCGGTCAGGACCTGCACAACGCCCAGGTCGACGACCATCTGGCGCCTGAGCGCCAGGCCGAGATCGAGCAGGTGATCGAGGCGCTGGCCGGATTCGCGCCGACCAAGGTGATGGTCGAGCTCACCCCTGACTACGAAGACTCGTTCAACGCCGAATATCAGGCCTATCTGGCGGGCGAGCACGCTCTGACGGTCAACGAGCGCCAGCAACTGGGCATGCGTCTGGCCGCTCGACTGGGCCATGAACGCCTGTACGCCATTGATTGGGCGTCCGGTATGGATTTCGAGGGCATGATGACGGCGGCCGATGAGGCGGGCCAGACCCGGCTGCTGGGCGAATTCGGCAATTTCAACGCCGCCATGCCCGACGTGATGGCGCATATGGAGAGCGGCTCGGTCGCCGCGCGCTTGCGGGCGTCCAATGGTCCCTTCGTCCATGACTCCCACGGGCTTTACCTGACACTCGCGCAGATGGGCTCGGCGGACGCTCCCATCGGAGTTCAGGAAATGAGCACCTGGTGGACGCGCAATCTGGCGATCTTCGCCAACGCCGCCCGTCACGCCGAACCCGGCGATCGTCTCCTTCTGATCTACGGCGCTGGTCACAAGCATCTTCTGGAGCAATTCTTTGAAGATGCGCCCGGTTTCCGGGTGGTCGACCCGCTCGACGCGCTGCCGCAATAAGCAAGCGCGCGCAGCTGCAACGCTTGTTCACGCCTTAAGGGCTCGGCATGGTGTCTCCACGGAGGAGACACCATGACCGAGTACACCAGTTTCAAAGTCACACAGGACGGGCCGATCGCCCGCATCACCCTGAACCGGGCGGACAAGCGCAACACCATGACGCCCGCCTTCTGGGCGGAACTGCCCCATGCTGTGGGCGCCCTGTCTGACGCAGGCGAAACCCGCGTGTTGATCCTGGACGCGGAAGGCCCGGTGTTCACCGCCGGCATGGATATCTCGGTCTTCACCGATCCCAATGCGCTGAAAACCGACTCAGCCTCGATGCGCGAAGCCTTCATGACCGCTGCGACAGCGCTGCAAGACAGCTTCACGGCGTTTGAAAAAGCGCGCTTTCCGGTGATCGCCGCCATTCAGGGCCCGTGCGTGGGCGGCGGCGTCGACATGATCTGCGCGGCGGACATGCGCTATGGCACGCAAGACGCCTGGATGCGGATTGAAGAGACCAATATCGGCATGTTCGCCGATGTGGGCACGCTGCAACGCCTGCCGGGCCTGATCCCCGAAGGCGTGGCGCGGGAGCTGGCCTATACCGGTGAAACCCTGAGCGCTGAGCGCGCTGAAAAGCTGGGGCTGTACAATGAAGTCCTTGAAAGCCCTGAAGCGCTGAAGGCCCATGTGGACGCAGTGGCTGAAAAAATCGCCAGCAAGGCGCCGCTGACGATCTCCGGCGTCAAACGCTCCTTCCTCTATGCGCGCGATCACACCGTGGCTGACAGCCTCGAGCACGCCATGACGCTTCAGGCCTCGCTCTGGTGTCCTGAAGACATCATGGAGGCGATCACCGCCCGTGGTGAAAAGCGTGAGGGTCAGTTCCAGGCTTTGACGCCGGTCAGGCGCATGGGGCAGTCTTAACCCTAGGAGGGCTTGAAAGAAGGATCACGGACCATGGCTTTGGGACTGCGCTTTCTTCCATTTTTCAACCGCGTTGAAAAAGCCGCGCTGTCCGCTGTGGAGGCGGAGGTGGAATGGTTCTGCCTGCCCGCCGGCCAGACCCTGTTTGAAGAGGGCGAGGTCGCGGATTCCTTCTATCTGGTCCGCTCCGGCGCCCTCGCCGCCTTTCGCACCGGCGCCGACGCCCGTCCCGAACTGGTCGGGCATATCCGGGCCGGCGAGCCGATTGGCGAGATGGCGCTGGTCGAGGACCGCCCCCATTCAGCCAGCGTCTACGCCCTGCGCGATTCAGAGCTGGTGCGCCTGCCCAAGGCCGCTTTTGACAAGCTGACCAACAAGCATGCCTCGCTGATGCGCGAGCTGAGCAAGATGATGTTGTCGCGCATCCGGACCGGAGATTCCTATCGCCGGTCCGAGCCGCGCGTCTTCGCGCTGATCTCGACCTCGCCGACGATTGATCTCGAATATCGCAGCGATCTTCTGAAGACAGCGCTCAAGGAGATGGGCGTATCCGCGATCGCTTGCGGGCTTGAGTGCGCGGACTGGCCCGGCCCCAAACTCGATATTCTTGAGGCCGAGCATGACATCGTCATCCTTCAGGCCCGGCTGGGCGACACCAACTGGGCGCGTCGCGCCATGGCGCGGGCGGACCGCATCTGGATGCTGGCGCGCGCCGACGCCCGCCCCTCCATTCCGCTCATGCCCGACGATCCTTCGCCGGCCGCCAAACTGAAACTGATCGACGTGGTGATGGTGCACAATGAAGGCGTGCGCAAAGCCGCTGCGCCGTCCGAGTGGATCAGCGCGGCGGACGCCGCCCGGTGTTTTCACTGGCGCCAGCATAACGCCAGCGATGTCCGCCATATGGCGCGCACCATGGCGGGTAAATCGGTGGGACTGGTCCTGTCGGGCGGCGGTTCACGCGCCTATGCTCATGTAGGCGCGATCCGGGCCTTCAAAGAGGCCGGCGTGGAATTTGATTTCTTTGGCGGCGCCTCGATGGGTGGCATTATCGCGGCAGGCGCGGCCTTGGGCTGGGACAATGAAGAGCTGGAGGACCGGATGCGGCGCGCCTTTGTCGCCTCCAACCCGCTCAGCGACTGGGTGATGCCGGTGGTCAGCCTCACGCGCGGCAAGCGCGTGGACCGGCGTCTGAAAGAGCATTTCGGCGATGTGGATATCGCTGAGTTGCCGCGCCCGTTCTTTTGCGTGTCCTCAAACCTGTCGACCGGCGCGACGTGCATTCACCGTTCCGGCTCACTGGCGCGTGCGCTGCGGGCCTCGATCGCGATCCCGGGCCTGTTGCCGCCCATTGTGGACGGCGACGACGTGCTGGTGGACGGCGCGGTCTTCAACAATTTCCCGATCCAGGAGCTCAAAGCCTATCACCGGGGCGTCAATGTCGGCTCGGACGTCACCCGCAATAACGCCATCAACGCCGACGATTTTCGCGACCCGCCCAATTTCGCTGGCTGGGTGGCGCGCCACGGCCTGTCAGATCCACCGCCCATCGCATCGCTGCTGATGCGCGCGGCGACCGCCGGCACGCTGGAGCAGCACGCCCTCACCCGGCGCGCGGCGGATATTCTGGTCCTGCCCGAGCTTGATCTCGACATGCGCGACTGGAAACGGTTCGATGAGGCGGTGGAGGCCGGATACAAGAGCGCCAAGCAGATGCTCGAGCAAATGCCATCAGCCCTGGCCAGCCGCTTCATCTAGACCTCAGCTGACGAACAACGGCGCCGGAATGAAACTTCCGCCCTTCCTTGCGCGTTCCTGATGCTGACGTCCCCCGGACACGCAAACAAGGAGCGCACGATGATCGAGCGGACCCAAGCCCATGGCGCAGACATTCCCAAGCTGGGTTTCGGCACCTGGCAGCTGAAAGACGAGGACGCCACACGCGCTGTCGCCCATGCGCTCAAGACCGGTTACCGGCATATCGACACCGCCCAGATTTATGACAATGAGACGGAAGTCGGCGCCGGGCTTCATCAATCCGGCGTGGCGCGCGAGGATATCTTCCTGACCACCAAGGTCTGGCGCGACCATTTCAAGGACGGCGACCTTCAGGCTTCGGTTCGGGACAGCCTCAACAGGCTCAAGACCGATTATGTGGACCTGCTGCTCCTGCACTGGCCCGTGCCGGAAGTCCCGCTGATCGAGACCATGCAGGCGATGAACGCGGTTGTGGACTCAGGTCAGGTCAAGCACATCGGCGTGTCGAACTTCACCGTGGACCTGATGGATGAAGCGCGCGCGCATTCCAAGGCGCCGCTTGCGGTCAATCAGGTGGAATATCATCCCTTCCTCGACCAGAGCGCCGTGCTCAACGCCTGCCGCAGCGCAGGCATAGCGATGACCGCCTATTCCCCGATCGGGCAAGGCAAGGTGTTTGAGGATGACGTGATCAAGCAGATCGCCAGCAAACACGGCGTCTCGCCCGCCCAGATCGCCTTGCGCTGGCTGGTTGACCAGGACAGCGTCGTCGCCATCCCGCGCAGCTCCAGCGACGCGCACATCGAGTCCAATTTCAAGATCTCGGAGATCACGCTGAGCGAAGAGGAAACTGGGCGCATCGACGCCCTGCGCAGCCCGAAAGGCCGTCTGATCGATCCCGACTGGGCCCCGGACTGGGACAAGTAAGATCAAGAAAAACCCCGCGCCCATCGCGCGGGGTTTTTTGTGTCTAGAGCGACAGCTCTTGAAGCTGGCTTTCCAGCTCCAAAGCGCGGCGCGCCGTGAAGCCGCTGAAGCACGAATTATGAACCACGCCCCTCATGGTGCCGCCTTCATAGGCCAGCCCACGCTGTTCACACTCGGCGTCCCGGTATTGCAACCAAAGCCGTTGCGCCGCCAGCAAGGCGTCTCGCCGGGCCTGCATCTCGCGCTCCAGCATCACCTCGCGCATCCGGGAGTACGCCGCATTCAGGCGCTGATCCCACAGCTCGTTCTCACGACGCTCGCATTCCATCATGCCATAGGTCGTATACCCGCCCGGATCTTCCTGACAGGCGTTGGACACCGCGCCGATGCAGCTCTCGGCGAACTCCGCCTGCGCCAGACAGGCGTTCAGGCGCGCTTCGTCAGGCGAGGCTTCCACAGGCGGAGACTTCTGCGCGCTTAAAGCCAGCGTCAGGGCGAGAATTTCAATCAGCATGGCGGATCCTTTAATGTCCCCTGGGCGACCGGCTGCGCATTTCCGCCAGCCCTAACCTCATGACACTCTAGGACGATTTGCCTATGCGAGGCGACTGAAAAGGCGATCCAGCGTCGAGCCGGTGCGCGCCTGCAGGTTCAACAGAAAAAGCCCGCGCCGAAGCGCGGGCTTTATAGACTGCAGAGCATCGTATCCCTGGGCAGGACAAGACAGCTCAGCCCTTAGCGGGTTGCGTTGAACAGCTCGCGGCCGATCAGCATGCGGCGCACTTCGCTGGTGCCGGCGCCGATCTCGTAGAGCTTGGCGTCGCGCAGCAGGCGGCCCGTCGGATATTCGTTGATATAGCCATTGCCGCCCAGGATCTGGATGGCGTCGAGCGCGCACTGGGTCGCCGCTTCCGCGGCGAACAGGATGGCGCCCGCTGCGTCCTGACGGGTGGTCTTCTTGGCGTCGCACGCCTGGGCCACCGCATAGACATAGGCGCGGCTGGCGTTCATGCGCGTGTACATGTCCGCGATTTTGCCCTGGATCAGCTGAAACTCGCCGATGGGCTGGCCGAACTGTTTGCGCTCGTGAACATAGGGCATGACCACGTCGAGACAGGCCTGCATGATGCCCACAGGGCCCGCCGCCAGCACCGAGCGCTCATAATCGAGCCCGCTCATCAGAACGCGCACGCCGCCGCCGATCTGGCCCAGCACGTTCTCTTCAGGGACTTCGCAGTCTTCAAACACCAGCTCGCCGGTTTCAGAGCCGCGCATGCCCAGCTTGTCGAGCTTCTGGGCGACAGAGAAGCCCTTCATGTCCTTCTCGATCAGGAAGGCGGTGATGCCCTTGGAGCCCGCTTCGGGATCGGTCTTGGCGTACACCACGAGGGTATCCGCGCTCGGGCCGTTGGTGATCCACATCTTGTTGCCGTTCAGGACGTAGTGATCGCCCTTTTTCACGGCTTTCAGACGCATGGAGACCACGTCAGAGCCCGCGCCGGGTTCAGACATGGCCAGCGCGCCCACATGCTCGCCGGAGATCAGCTTGGGCAGGTATTTCTGCTTTTGCGCTTCAGACCCGTTCAGCCGGATCTGGTTGACGCACAGATTGGAGTGCGCGCCATAGCTGAGGCCCACAGACGCGCTGGCCCGTGAGATCTCCTCCATGACGATACAGTGCTCGGTATAGCCCAAGCCCGAGCCGCCATACTCTTCCTCGACGGTCAGGCCCAGCAGGCCCAGTTCACCCATCTTGGTCCAGAGGTCGGCGGGAAACTCGTCCTTGGCGTCAATTTCAGCGGCGCGCGGAGCGATATGATCGGACGCGAACGACTGCACGGTATCGCGCAGCATGTCCGCGGTGTCGCCCAGAGGGAACTCGAGCGAAGGATACTGGTTCGAAATCATAGACCGCGAGATACCACGCGCGGGCGGCGCGTCAAGTTCGCACAAATCTCGCCAGTTCAGGCGCGTTGCGCTACTTCTCGTTGCGGCGACCGATAATGAACCAGGCCGAAGCCGCGCTCAGCAGCACGCCGGCGCCGAACACGATCGGCCCCAACGGCGAGTAGGACAGCCCCAATTCCATGTACGCGTCCATGTTCGCGGCTATATCCCAGCCGCCCAGCCCCACCATGGCGCCGCCCACAGCCAGCGAGGAGATGAACATCACATCCCCGCCCTTGGACTGCGCCGGCTCGGCTTCGAGCGCCGCAGGCGCTTCCGTACCCGCCACAACCGTCGGATCGAGCTCTTCGCTGTCTTCATGAAGGTCGTGATGGGGGTCTTCATCACCCTTGTCAGGGTGATCTGGGCCTTCGACATCGCCGGACAGACCCGCTGCAGACGCAGGCGCAAGCGCAGGATGCGGCGGTGCAGAGAAGACCTGGGCGTCGTTCGTCGCCTCATGTGAGCTTGTCAGCGCTTCGGGCGAAGACTCTTCATCAGTGGGCGCTTCAACCGAAATCACATCATCTGAATCCGACAATTGCGCAGCGGCCTGAACACTTTGCGCGTCCTCGCCGGCTTCAGCGTCTTCCGCGTCAGAGCCCTGCGGGAGCGCTTCAGGCGCAATCGCGGTCACTTTGATGGAAGAGACCTGCAAGGCGCCATGATACGGCCCCATCGGCACGGCGGGGCTGCTGAACAGGCTGCGCGGTTTTGACGGCGCGCCTTGTTGTGGCGTCTCGGGTTGAGCAGGCTGAGGCGCGATACGGGGCGCGGACTGCGCGGCGAGCTCCACATGCGCTGTCGACAGGAAACTGTAGCCCAACTTGACGGAGGCGTCGGACTCCGTTGCCTCAGCCGCCGGTGGCGCAATGCTGGCGGAAACCTGCTGGGCCATGCGCGCCATGACAGCGGCGATGGAGGCGTCCTGCGCCTGTTTCACCGCATCCAGATCAGGCTGAGCGTCATCAGCCTCAGGCGCGTCCATTGTCTCAGGCGCGTCTGGCGCAGCATCAATCTGCTCGGATTCTTCAGCAGGTTCGCTGAGCGCCTGAGTTTCAACAGGTTCGGCGTCTGACGCCTCCGCCTCAACCGTCTCAGGCTCAACCGTCTCAGGCCCAACCGCCTCGGATTCAGCGTCCAGCTCGTCTGCTTGCGCGTCGTTGTCCGGCGCATCAGAGTCAGGCTCTACAAGGCTCTCAACCGCCACTTCCTCGTCCGGCGTTTCAAAAGCAATATCGAGCTCAACCCATCCAGACGAGGCCTCCTGCTCTTCAGGCTCAGGCCCGGATTCGGCTTCCGCTTCGGCAAGAGGCTCGGCCTCAGGCTCGGGCTCGGGCTCGGGCTGTTCATCCGCCAGCTGAGACGGCGCAGGTTCAGCAACCGGCGCTTCAGCAGGCGTATCGGTCGAGTGTTCTGAGTCCGCACCGGATGCAGGCTCAGGCTCAGGCTCAGGCTGAGGCTCAGGTTCGGAAGCCACAGACGGCGCATCCACATGCGCCGCGCTGTCTTCCAGCCCGGACAGATAGAGCGCCTTTTCAGCGGCGCGGCGGGTGACCAGACGATCGGATACGACCAGCCGGCCATCCTGATCCGCACGCACCCAGGTCTCGATGGCGGCTGCGGCGTCACGATGACGACCGGCTCGCGCCAGACGCGCGACGTCTGACACCTTGAACGCCCGCAAGCCCACCGAGAGGGCGAAGGACACCAGCGCATCGCGCATCGGCGCCGCCATCTCTGCGCCAACGCTGGCGTCGATGGCCTGTTCGGCGCGCATCACGTCATAGATCAGCAGAAGGTCGGCGTCTTCAGGCTTCAGCGTGACGCCTTCCTTCGCGGAAGCCGTATGGCCATACCCGACCGTCCAGCGTTTACCACGCCGTTCAGCCTCCGCCAGGAAGGGCTCGTGAGCCTTGATCAGGTCGCGCGCGGCGCGGGTCGATTTCAAACGCGGTGTCATCGCTGTCCCGTTTCGAAACGGTTGGATCTTCAGTCAAGAAGCGCGATGCAAACTCAGGACCGTCAGCGCTCTGAGGCTGAGAAAATGTCCACCGCGTCCAGAGCGGTAAAGGGCGCAAAGAAGCCTGCGCCTGATCCGCCGCCAATTAACCAGATCGCGCCGTTAACGCTGACCACCCCTGCCTCCGTACGGGCGGCGGGCATGTCAGACAGGCTGTTCCAGCTCTCGGAACCGGCGCTGAGCGTGATGTGGCTGGCCAGAGTTCGGCGCATGTCAGCGCTGCGTCCGCCAAAAACATGAAGATCGCCGTCCAGCGCGGCCGCGGCATGGCCGGCCCGCGGTTCAGGCAAATCCGGACCACGGCGCCAGGTTTGAGACAGTGTATGGTAAACATCCACGCGCGATGTCGCCTGCCCGTTGCGGGCGCCGCCGATCAGCCAGATTTCATCATCGAGCACGACCGCCGCCGCGCCCCGACGATTGATCTCGTCAGGCGCTTCCGCAGCGTTCCAGCTCTGCGCCTCGGGATCATAAACAAACAGGCCCGGCGCGCCGTCCTCGCCGCCCAGAGCGTACAGTTGATCATTCACAGCAACCAGCGACAGGCTGGCCTTGGCGCCGGGCAGCGCCGTCTCTGCGCTCCATGCATCGGTCTCGGGGTCATAGGACCAGACCTGATCAATCGGCTCCGCGCCGGCTTCGGACGAATAGCCGCCCGCCACGTAGATCTTGCCGTGCAGAACCGCCATGCCGAAACGCTCCAGGCCCACAGGCAGGGGCTTGAGCACGCGCCAGGCGCCGCTTTCAGGGTCATAGACTTCCAGGGCGTCACGCGGGTTTGCGAGGCCGGCGCCGCCAGCGGCGTAAATCCGACCGTCCAGCACCGTGGCGGACAATCCAGCCCGAGCCTGATCCAGACGCGGTCCGATCGCCCACGGGCCTGACAGGCGCAACCCGCTGTCAAAGGACGGCGCTTGCCCCCCCGCATCCTGAGCGGCCAAGGGCGATGCGCCCGCAAGTGCGATCACAAGCGCCAGAGCGGCATGTTTCATGGCGAAGGCCTCCCTCAGGATCGTCATCTGACTCAACGTCGGATCAGATTAAAGCAGAACAAGGGCGCCCAGGCCCAAAAACACGACAAATCCCACAACATCGGTCACGGTCGTCACAAAAACCGAGGACGCGACAGCCGGGTCGGCGCCGAAATGCTTGAGCCCCAGAGGCACCAGCACCCCGGCCAGGCCTGCGATGGCGAGGTTGATCACCATGGCGACCGCGATCACCCAGCCCAGATCCGGTTCCTGGAACCACACAGCGGCGATGATCCCCATGATCACAGCGAAAATGACGCCGTTCACAACGCCTGCCGCCGCTTCACGCCAGACGAACCGGAGCGAGTTCGCCCCGGTCAGATCGCGCGTCGCGAGCGCACGCACGGCGACCGCCAGAGATTGCGTGCCGGCGTTTCCGCCCATGGAGGCGACGATCGGCATCAGCACCGCCAGAGCTACGAGCTGGGCGATGGCCTGATCAAACAGCGCGATCACCAGCGAGGCGAGCACCGCCGTACCCAGATTGACCAGCAGCCAGGGCGCGCGAGACTTCACCGATTCCCAGACCGTATCGGCCAGACCGGCTTCATTCACCCCGGCCAGCGCCAGAAGGTCTTCCTTGTTCTCTTCCTGGATGACGTCGACCATGTCGTCGACCGTCAGCATGCCTTTCAAGCGCCCCGAATCATCAACCACGGGCGCCGAGATCAAATGGTATTTCTCAAACAGATAGGCCGCGTCTTCCTGATCATCCTCGGGGCGGATCGTGATCTTGGCCGTTTCCATCAGTTCAGACAGCGGCGTCTGGCGTTGCGAGCGCATCAGACGGCTGACAGGCACCGCGCCGATGGGACGGAAGCCTTCATCCACAATGAAGACCTCGAAGAAGAGGTCCGGCAGTTCCTCGCCTGCAAGCCGCATATGGTCGATGGTGTGCCCCACCGTCCAGAATGACGGCGCCGCGACGAACTCGCGCTGCATGAGGCGACCGGCGGTCTCCTCTTCAAAGGCCAGCGAGGCTTCAAGATGTTCGCGGTCTTCGGCGGATACGGCGGCCAGAACCGCTTGGCGCACCTCCGGCTCGAGCTCCTCGACGACCATGGTCTTGTCATCGGAATCAAGACCATCCAGCGCGTCGACGATCTGCTGGGTCTCCAGCAGGTCAAACAGACCCGCGCGCGTATCGTAGCCGATCTCCGCCAGCACTTCGCCGGTCAGCAGCGACGCGTCGAGTTCAGCCAGCAGACGCTGCTGATCCCAGCTGAGCTGCTCGATCAGGTCCGCAATGTCCGCCGGGTGAAGGGGCGCGAGCAATTGCCGGATCAGGGTCGGGTCGCGATCCGCGATCGCGCCGATCAATTCGACAAGCACCCCTTCAGGCAAATCCATACCGGTCGTCACATCGTCACGGTGCAGCTCTTCAACCGGTTGCGTCATGGCGTCTCGCGTTTTTCTGGAATGGGGGGCAGTGCGTAAGACACGATAGTCGCGGGCGCCGATGAAATCGAGATGGCGCGTGCTGTTGTCGCGAAAAAACAAAAAAGCCTGACGCGTCAGCGTCAGGCTTGTCTGTCAGCGCTTGCAGAAAGCGCGAAAGATGGTGCGGCCGAGAAGACTCGAACTTCCACGGGTTTTACCCCACAGCGACCTCAACGCTGCGCGTCTACCAATTCCGCCACGGCCGCGAATTCGGGAAGCGGGCGTGTACCAAGCCCGGCCCCTCTTGTGAAGCCCTTATGTGAGGTGCTTATGCAGCGAAATAGTCGTGAACGTCTGCTGCGTCAGTGATTGAAACCGCCACCCGGTCGCCCTGAATGATGATTTCACCGCGTGCGATCGGATGGTTATTGGCCAGAATCCACACTTCGTCATGCTCGGCGGCGTCCAGGGGAATCACCGCGCCCCGGCCCATGCGCAGGAATTGGTGAATCGGCAGCTTGGACCGGCCCAACAGCACGGAGATTTCGACCTGAACGGCGCCTAATTGGCTCATGAAACGTGCATCACTGTTGCTCTGTGGCGCATAACCCTTGTCATGCGCGTTCAGCCTCACGATGTTCCGCTACGGTTTCTCGACAGTTAAAGGCCTGCAAGATCATGACAGACGCGACCATCGGCTGGGCGGTCTCTCAGACCCGCATCCCCTACCCCGACGCCGAGGCCGCCATGGAGGCTCGCGCCGAAGCAATCGCCAGGGGCGAAGCGGGCGAACTGATCTGGCTGCTCGAACACGACCCGCTTTACACCGCCGGCACCAGCGCCAAGCCTGAAGACCTGCAAGACGCTGAGCGTTTTCCTGTTCACAAGACCGGGCGCGGCGGCGAATACACCTATCACGGTCCCGGCCAGCGCGTGGCCTATGTCATGCTGGATCTCAGGACGCGCGGCCGGGACGCGCGCAAATTCGTCCGCGATCTGGAACAATGGATCATCTCAACGCTCGACAGCTTCAACGTCACCGGCGAGCGGCGCTGCGGGCGCGTGGGCGTGTGGGTGGACCGCACCCAGCCCGGCGGTCCGGAACGCGAGGACAAGATCGCCGCCATCGGCATACGTTTGCGCCGCTGGGTGTCGTTTCACGGCATCGCGCTGAATGTGGAGCCGGATCTGTCGCACTTTGGCGGCATCACGCCCTGCGGCATCTCTGATCCGCGCTACGGGGTCACGAGCCTTGTGGATCTGGGACTGCCCGTGACGATGGATGACGCCGACCTGGCGCTCAAGCGCGCTTTTGAAGACGTGTTCGGCGCCGTCCATCGCGAAGACCCGCCGGTCTAGAGCGGACGAATCTCAGCTGAGAAACAGCCATGCTTGGCGTTATGGGCGTGGATATAGGCGACGTCCGGACGGTCGAGCGCAGTCTTGATCGTCTCAACGCCGGCCGCTTCATCAAGAAACATGTCGGCGCCGACCAGCTGGCCGTCCGCATCAAAGAACCGCAGGGCGATGGGACGCCCGCTCATCACAGGCGGCAAGGCGTTGTCAAACTGCGCCGCGGCGTGCGCGTGCTCTCGCACATAGATCGCAAAAGCGTGACGATACGGCGTTGAAACTGCGTGGCTTTCATAGTTCAGCAGCAAGACGGTTTCCCCCACAGGCGCGTCTTCCAACGTGATGCGGCAGGGATATCCGGGCTTGGCGTCAACTGTTTTGCGTTGCACCCCACGTTCAGCCAGAGCGGTGGCGGAGAGGTCAATTAGCGGCTTGAAGAGATCAGGGTTCAACCCGGTGATCTGAAATGCCATGTCTTTGCTCCTGTGATCAGAAGCCTAGCGATAGCGTCAGACAGTCATCCGCGCATTCCGATCCTTGCTCAGCCTGACATCTCAGCGCGGCTTGCTGCGCGCGGTCCAGTACCCCACCGCCGCCAGCACCAGCCAGAAGCCCCACATGGACGGCCAGGCGCCCGCATGCAGGATCGCCATGGCGAATTCCGGGTCCGAGGTCAGCCGTTCCTGGTAGGCTTGCTGGATCGCGGGGTCATAGGCCGCCGCCTGCACCGCAGCCGGATCGTCCATGTTCACGCCCTGGCTTTCAAGAAAGGCGACGAATTCCGGATAGGCGCGCATCGCCATGCCGAACAGGCCGGTGATGATCTTGATCACGGTGGCGCCAGCCAGCGCCGCCAGGGCCAGCGCCGTAGGTTTGCCAAGCGCGCGATAGCGGTTGATGAACACCGTGCCGGCGAAAAAGGCGATGACCAGCCAGGACAGAACGCCCGCAGCCGGAGAAAAGCTGATGCGCAAGGCGTCCAGCGCCGCAATCACCCCCAGTCCGATCCAGAATTCGTCCTCGGTGGAGCGAAAGACCGGCATAAAGGCCGTCTTCAGATCAAAACTGGGTTGGGTCACGCCGGCTCCTCACAAAATAAACGCGCGCCCCGGTATGAAACGGAGCGCGCGTCCATGGCAAGCCCGCCCTGCGTCGCAGGGCGATCAAGTTCAGGTCTTCTGATCCGGATCTTCGGTCGGCGCTTCAGCAGGAGTCTCGGCTGGCGCTTGAGCGGGCGCTTGCGTTGCCGGATCCATCGAAGCCGCAGCGCCTTCAACGCCAGGAGGCGGGCCATAGCGGTTTTCTTCCGGATCGGACTTGAGAATAGCGTTGGCGCCAAACACCACGATCAGTCCAACGACCAGGGATGAAATCGCATTGGGCAAGGCCAGCGCTTCTGCGAGCTGCGCCTGAGCCTGCATCATCTGCGAGAAACCGGTGACATCCTCCATGGCCTGCATCATGTCGCCGGCGAACATCATGGTGATGATCTGGCTGGCAATCATGCTGATGATGAACCAGACCAACACGATCAGCAGCAGGAACCAGCCGCTTTTGCCACTGTCATGCAAGCGTTTGCGCCACAGCACGACCCACGGATAAATCATCGCCAACCCAACCAGCGTCTGCACGCCGATCAGCGCGCCATTGCCGGTCAGCGGCACCAGGGCCAGCACGAAACCGATCCCCAACAGCACCAGAGCGCCAGTCTGGAACTGGCTGGGATTGATGCGCCCGTTCGGCGCAAAAAGAACACTCATCAAACTCACGGGTCGCCCTCCGTCACTTCCCCTGTCGTCCAGCCGCAATGGCTAGCCGACCTTCATATCAGTCTTTGGTTTCGTCCGGATTCGCCTCGGTCGGCGCAGCCGCCGGCTCAACCGGAGCCGCAGTCGCATCGATCACCGGGGCCGGACCATAGGCGTTGGCGCCTGCATCGCTTTTGAGCACCCCTACCCAGATCGTGTAGGCGATCCAGACCAAGGTGCTGAGCAGGAAGAAGACGCTGGCCAAGCCGCCGCCAGCGATCAGCGCGCCGACATTGACGTCGCCCTCGCCGGCCAATGCTGCGATGAAAACACCGCCCAACATGACGGAGCCAATCACCCCAAGGACAATCGAGACCGCCCATGGCACGGCATGCAACCAGGCGCTGTTGCCGGCATCATGCAGACGTTTGCCATAGACCGCGACGCCAACCCAGAGCAGCGCCAACCAGATCAGCGTGCCCAGAAACGGGATCCAGGTGAGCAGCAAATTGCCGCCGAAAATGATCGCCACGCCAATCCAGAAATCTTTCTGGCCGATTCGACCGTTCGGATTGAACAGCAGATTTCCAATATCCATGATGTCCCCAGGCTTTGAAGTAGAAATGCACGTGAACCAGCGTTCGTGTTTCGGCGACGCGCGTCAAGAGAAACCGGCTCAGCCTTCAGCCGGCGGCGCTCCGGCGGACCGGGTTGCGGCCTGGGCGTACACAGCCTGACGCGGCGCGGGCCCATACACATTATCGTCCTGATCAGGGCTCAGAACGCCCACCCAGATGGTGTACACCACCCAGGTCAACGCAGAGAGCGACCAGAAGAGCAGCAGGCCGCCCGCCGCCAGCAATCCGCCGCTGACCAGCTGGGCCGTGGCTTGCGGGGTGAGATCGCCGGATTCCAGCATCTCCCAGCCCCCCGGTTTTCCGACCATGTCCAGAACAGGCGCAAGCGCGGCGCCGCCTGCAGCCACAACGCCAAATCCCATCAGAGACAGCGAAATGACCCAAGGAATAAGATGAATCCAGCCGGTCTTGCCTGCGTCATGCAACCGTTTGGCGGAGACGACGGCGCCCACATAGATCAAGCCGATCCAGAAGATCGCTCCGACGACCGGCAAAGGGGCGAGAAACAGATTGCCAAGAACGACGATCAACATGCCCAACCAGTACTCATTCTGGGTGCTGCGACCGTTGGGGCTGAACAGGGTGTGTCCGAGATTCATCCAAGACTCCGTTTCTTTACGCCCTGAGTGTGCCTGCGCCACACGGCTCGCGTCAAATGAAGTCTGGGTAAGTTATCGGGCAAGCACACTGAAAAACAAAAGGCTGCAGTCTTCAAAACTGCAGCCTTCTGAAACAGCCTGTATGCACACTTTAGTCGAATTCGATCAACAATTCATCGGCGGCGACTGAAGCACCCGCGTCGCAATTGACCGACTTGATCACGCCGTCGAGTTCCGCGCGGAGCACGTTCTCCATCTTCATGGCCTCGACCACCATCAGGGCTTCGCCGGCCTTGACCTCCTGACCCGCCTCAACAGCAACGGAAACCACAAGGCCCGGCATCGGGCTGGTGACCAGCTTGGCGGTGTCCACGGGCTCTTTTTCCGGCAGGCGCGCGTGCAGCTCGGCGATGCGCGGCGTGCACACAAGCGCATCGGCCTGATAGCCGCGATGACGCAGCTTGTAGCCTTCGGTGCGGTCGGCGACGAAGACCGCGAAATCCTGGCCGTCCAGCGTGCCTTCAAACATGTGATCGCCCGGCTTCCAGCTGGTGGTCAGAACCACCGGCTCCGCGATCAGGCCCGGCGCCCACAGCTCGGCGCCCGCCTCGTCCAGATCCATCGCGCCTTCAGGGATGCGCAGCTCCACCGGGAAACGCTGATCATTGAGGATCACCACCCACTCATGGGCGAGGCCCTCTTCAGGCAGCGGCGTGATCCGGCCGGACACACGCGCCGCGCGCTCCACAAAAACAGTGTGGATGAAGGCTGCGGTCGCACACAATGATTTGAGCTGGAACTCGGTCGGCGCGGTGCCGTTGAAGCCTTCGGGGAAGTGCTCGTCGATATAGCCGGTATGGATCCGGCCGGACTTGAAATCCGCCTCGTCCAGCACCGCGGACAGGAAGGGCGCATTGGACTGCAGCCCGTCCACATAAAGCCGGTCGAGGGTTTCTGACAAAGCGTCGATGGCCGCGTCACGATTGTCGCCATAGCCGATGACCTTGGCGATCATCGGATCATAGAACATCGAGATTTCATCGCCCTCGCGAACGCCGGAATCAATGCGCAGCGCGCCGCGTCCGATCGGGCCTTCCAGCGGCTCGACATAATGCTTGAGACGGCCGATCGACGGCAGGAAGCCGCGATAGGGATCTTCGGCGTACAGGCGCGCTTCCACCGCCCAGCCCTTGATCTGCATGTCGGACTGCTTGAAGCCGAGCTTTTCGCCCGCCGCGACGCGGATCATCTGCTCAACAAGGTCGATCTCGTGGGTCAGTTCAGTGACCGGATGCTCCACCTGCAAGCGGGTGTTCATTTCCAGGAAGTAGAAATTGCGATCCGGATCGACGATGAATTCGACCGTGCCGGCGCTGTCATAATCCACCGCTTTGGACAGGGCGACTGCCTGGTCGCCCATCTTCTTGCGGGTCTCGGGGTCAAGGAACGGCGACGGCGCCTCTTCCAGCACTTTCTGGTTCCGACGCTGCACCGAGCATTCGCGCTCGTTGAGATGGACCACATTGCCATGCTTGTCGCCCAGCACCTGGATCTCGATATGGCGCGGCTTTTCGACGAATTTCTCGATCAGGATGCGGTCATCGCCGAACGAGGATTTCGCTTCGTTACGAGCGGCCTTGAAGCCTTCACGGACTTCTGATTCTGAGCGCGCGATGCGCATGCCCTTGCCGCCGCCGCCGGCTGACGCCTTGATCATCACCGGATAGCCGATATCGCCCGCCACCTCGACGGCCTGCTGATCGTCCTCGATCTCGCCCTTGAAACCGGGAACGGTGCTGACGCCGGCTTCGGCGGCCAGTTTCTTGGATTCCAGCTTGTCGCCCATGGCCGAAATGGCGTGCGGGTTCGGACCGATCCAGGCGATGTTCTTCTCGGCCAGCGCCTTGGGGAATTTCGCATTTTCAGACAGGAAACCGAAACCGGGATGGACGGCGTCCGCGCCGGTGTCCAGGCATGCCTGGATGATCTTGTTCATGTCGAGATAGGATTCGCCCGGCGCCGGCGGCCCGATGAACACGGACTCATCGGCCATCTCCACAGCCAGCGTATCCGCGTCCGCTTCGGAATAGACCGCCACGGTGGGAATGCCCAACCGCTTGCAGGTCTTGATGACGCGCACAGCAATTTCGCCGCGGTTGGCGATGAGGATCTTGTTGAACATGCCCGGTCCTGTCGAACTTTCTGAAATGTGCGGATGGTTTAGCGCGCTGCGGAGCACGGGGGCAAGTCGGACGGGATGCTAGGGCTTCCGATCCGTGTCGTCCGAGTGGCTGGCCTTGCGGGTTTCAAACAGTTCCGCCTCGTCCTCCCGACGGTCCAGCCAGCGAAACTCCACCGAGCGCAGCCGGCTCACAACCTGCAGCAGGAAGGCGGTCGACCAGCCCAGCAGCAGGAAGCCGTTCGCGCTCTCAATGCCCGCCAGCACCCGCCAGCCCGGCTCAAGCACAATGTCGCCATAGCCCACCGTGGTGAAGGTCGAGGTTGAGAAATACAAAGCTTCCTCAAAGGTTTCGATCACACCACCAAACCGGTACAGCGCCGCGTACACCCAGATCTGGACAGCGTGCAGCAAGAACAAGCCCTGCACCACGCCGAGGATGAGCGCCATCTGCCACCAGGCGGACGTCACATGGTTGGAATGCCCTTCCCGCCAGCGCATCAATGCGATCAACGCCGCCAGGCCGCCCAGGTGAATGGATGTGGTCAGCACCACCATACCCGTCGCCAGGGCGAGAAAAGAAAACAATTCCAAGATTCTTCCCCTGAGTGATCAATCGCCAACCCTATCCAGCCGCCGCCTCGACCGCTAGCGGGTCTATCGTGACAGGACCGGCTTGAGGTCCATCACGTTGCAGAACTGCTCGAAGCGCCGCCAGGCCCGTTCCACCACCAGGTCTTCAGTGTCCGGACGCGCTGTAATGCGCATCTCTCCCGCTTCACGCGACAGGCTGAACGCTTTCAAGAGCTTTGCGGTGCGGCCTGACAAGGCCGCGCCAAAGCGCAGACCGAGCCCCACCCGAACCGCCGCTGCGCGCTGTTCTTCGGTGAGCAGATGGCTGGAGACACAGTCTTCAGAGCGGGCGGATTTGCCTTCATAGCGATGGTGCAGGCAGAGCGCGAGAAACGCACGCTCATCATGGCTCAGCCCACCGATTGGCGCATACAGCACCTGCGTGAACGCCAGGTCGCCGCGGTGGTCGGGGTGAAGGCGCGCGCCAATATCGCACAGACGGGCCGCCGCAGCGCGCAAGCGTTTGTCCCGCGCCTCTGAGAACACAGCCCCCTCACCGTCAAAGGCGGGCTCCAGCCAGTCCGCAAGCGCGAGGCCGAATTCGGGCTCGGGCGAGGCGGAATGGGACATCGCCTCCGCGCCGCTCAGGAGCGGATCGCCCTCCTCCACAAGGCTCAGATCGCTGACGCACACCACGCCTTCGCGCAGGCCGTTGGCGGAAAAGACGACGCGGGAAAATCCGCCCGCCTTCATCACCCGGTCGAGCAGCATGGCGGCGTAGGGCAATGTGGCCGCCCGTTTGGAGGCCACGCCCGGCACGGAGGCCAGCGAGCTTTCGCTCTGGCTCATGGCGAAATCGACGGCCTTGCGCACCTGTTCTGGCGTCATTTCGTATTCATGCAGCAGGCGCAGCGGATAATTGCGCAAGGTCATCGAGAGGTTGGCGAAGGACCGCCAGGCGCCCCCCACGGCGTAGAAGGTGTCGCCGGCATCCTTGAGGACCTCGCCAGCGTTGGCCAGTTGTTCATCCACATGAGCGCGCAGCGCCTGCGGCTTGGCTCCCGCTGCATTCACCGCAAGCGGCCCCAAAGGCAGCGTGACCGCGGACAGCGTGGTGCGATTGTCCAGACCGGTCAGCTCCAGGCTCGACCCGCCCAGATCGCCCGCGACGCCCCAGGCTTCACCCACGCCCGCCAGCACGCCCAGTGCGGAATAGCGTCCTTCTTCCTCACCACTGAGCACGTCAATGATCAGTCCGGTTTCGTTACGAACCCTCTGGACGAACTCCGGCCCGTCCTCGCATTCACGCACAGCAGCGGTCGCCACGGCGCCGCGCGTGCTGACGCCCTTGGCGTCCAGAAGCTGGGTGAAGCGCTTGAGCGTGCGCAGGGCGGCCTCAACGCCTTCGGGGTTCAGCCGTCCCGTCTCCGCCGCGCCGCTGCCAAGCCCCGCCATGGTCTTTTCATTGAACACGGGCCAGAGCATCCGGCCCTCGACCCGGTATTGCACCAGACGGACCGAGTTCGAACCCACATCAATCACCGCAACATCGCGGCCTTTGAGCTGAGGCTCGGCGCTGCCGAAGCCGAAAATGTCACGGACGCCCATCAGTCGCGCGGACCCACATGGGGAAAGGCGGGCGGCTGATCCTGTTTCAGCGCTTCGCCCCGGCCCGACAGGGAGGGGTTGGTCATGAAATAGGCGTGCGCCGAGAACGGCTCGTCCACGCCCTCTGTATCAAAGCGCGTATAGGAGCCGTCGGCGTTCATGTACCAGCTCTGGGTTTCGTCGTTGAGATTGGCGACCATGATCTGATCGAGCACCTGCCGGTGCACAGTCGGGTTCTCGATGGGGCACAGGGTCTCGATCCGCCGGTCCAGATTGCGCGGCATCCAGTCGGCCGACGAGATATAGATCTCCGCCTGCGGGCTGGGCATGGGCGCGCCATTGGCGAAACAGGCGATTCGCGAATGCTCCAGGAAGCGTCCGACAATGGATTTGACGCGGATATTCTCTGACAACCCCGGAACCCCGGGTTTCAGGCAGCAGATGCCGCGCATGATCAGCTCGCACCTGACCCCGGCCTGGCTGGCTTCATACAGCTTGTCGATGACGCGCGGATGGACCAGCGAATTCATCTTCGCCCAGACGCCGGCGGGCTTGCCCGCCTTGGCGTTCTCGATCTCGCGATCAATCTTCTCACAGATGAATTCGAGCATGCCGATCGGGCTGATCACCAGCTTTTCCAGCTGCTGCGGCCGGGCATAGCCGGTGACGTAGTTGAAGATCCGGCCCGCATCCCGGCCAAAGGCGGGGTCGGCGGTAAAGAGCGACAGATCGGTGTAAATGCGCGCCGTGATCGGGTGGTAATTGCCGGTGCCGAAATGGGCGTAGCTGCGCAGGTCCGCGCCTTCACGGCGCACCACCAGCGATATCTTGGCGTGGGTCTTGTACTCGATGAAGCCATAGACGACCTGCACGCCGGCGCGTTCCAGATCGCGCGCCCAGCGCAGATTGGCTTCTTCGTCAAAACGCGCCTTGAGCTCGACCAGCGCGGTCACGTTCTTGCCCGCTTCCGCCGCCTCGATCAGAGCCGCAATGATCGGCGAATCCTTGGAGGTGCGATACAGCGTCTGTTTGATGGTGATGACATCGGGATCACGCGCCGCCTGACGCAGGAACTCCACCACCACGTCAAAACTTTCATAGGGGTGATGGACGATCAGGTCTTTCGCCCGAATGGCCGCGAACACGTCCCCGCCATGATCCTTGATGCGCTCGGGGAAGCGCGGCTCATAGGGATCAAATTTCAACTCGGGCCGCTCGTCTGGGATCATCTGGCTCAGCTGCGCCATGCCCAGAAGCCCGTCCACCAGCTGCACATCCTGTTTTTCGGCATGCAATTGCTGGGTGATGAAACGGCGCAACTCTTCGGGCATGCCCGCTTCGATCTTCAGGCGCACCAGCACGCCGCGGCGGCGTTGTTTGAGCAGCGCTTCAAACTCGCGCACCAGATCTTCGGCTTCTTCCTCGATCTCGATATCGCTGTCGCGAATGATCCGGAACGCGCCCTTGCCCACCAGATCAAAACCGGGAAACAGCGCATCCATGAACAGGATGAGGATGGTCTCAAGCGCGATGAAGCGTTTGACCGGACGGCCCTGCTCATCCACCCGCTCTGTGGGGATCTCGATGAAGCGCTTCACCCCGGCCGGCATGGGCAGAAGCGCATTCATGATCCGGCCGTCGCGCTGGCGCCGGAGCTTGAGCATCAGGGCGAACCCCAGATTGGGGATGAACGGGAACGGGTGCGCGGGGTCGATCGCCAGCGGCGTGATCACCGGCAGCGTATGCGCCAGGAAATCATCGCGCAGCCATTCGCGCTCTTTCGTTGTCAGGTTTTGCTCATCCACCAGCTCCACGCCCTGCTCGGCCAGAAGGTCCTGAAGCTCACGCCAGGTCTCCTGCTGAGCGGACATCAGCGCCGTGGCGGCCTCATTGATCTGGTCAAGCTGCTGGCCGGGCGTGCAGCCATCCATGCCGGGCCGGTCCATGCCGTTGCGAAGCTGGGCGCGCAGGCCGGCCACCCGCACCATATAGAACTCATCAAGATTGCTGGCCGAGATCGACAGGAAGCGCAAGCGCTCCAGCACAGGATGATGGGGGTTGCGCGCTTCCTCGATGACCCGCCAGTTGAACTGCAGCCAGGAGAGCTCTCGATTGAGGAACCGATCCGGAGACGCCATCAGCGCCTCTACATCGGTCGGGGATCCGGAGGATGAAGGCGCGGCGTCGGTCATCACGGGGCTCCAAACAGGCGAAGGGCGCGTCGGGTCAACTGGATAGGACTGACAGCCCCTCGCGCGCAAGAGTGCGAGTGACAGGGCCTTTACGCGCCAGTGCTTCGCGGTCGAGCCAGGCCGTCAAACGCCGCGCGTAATCCACAGATCGTTCCATGCGGTCAAGGAGATACTCAAGAACGCCTGGGGAGAGCGGCGTGCGTTTGTCACGGAAAAGTTTTTCCATCACCTGACGCAGCAAGGCGTCATCAGGCTCATGCAGCACCGCGGTCTCCGTCGCGATCAGGCGCGACGCCAGATCGGGCAACGAGACCGGCCATTCCGCCGGCGCTTTGCCCGCCGTCATCAACACGGTCACGCCGGCATCGCCAGCCGCCCGGTTCAACAGGTGAAACAGGGCGTTCTCATCCACGCCCTTGTCGCAATCCTCGACCAGGACCGCCGCCCCGCGCCCGACACTCTTCAGACCTTTGGTCAGATCAGAGGCGTCAAGTTGCATGGCGCGCGTCCGTGCGGTCCACATGTGAGACAGATGGGTCTTGCCGCTGCCCGCCGGTCCGACCAGCAAGAGATGGCCCTGCCGCCAGCGTGGCCAGCGATTGACGAGCGCCAGGGCGGCGGCGTTGGCTTCACTGACCGCAAAGGCTTCGGCCCGGTAATCGGGCTCAAGCACCAGATCGAGCGCAAGTTGTCCTGGCTTCATTAGCGGCTGCGTACCGTCCACCCCAGAGCTTCATCCTCGGCCAGAACCGCGCCGCGGGCGCTGAGTTCGGCCATGACCTGTTCGCGCGCGCCCCGATGGGTGATCGTCATCGCGGCGCCCGTGCGCGAAACGGCGTCCAGGCGCGCATTCTGGATCAAGGACGCGCCGGTCACCGCCTGTTGCAGCTCTCGCCATTCGGCGAGATTGTCAAAAAGAATGCTCAGATCGAGCTCGGCCACGGTCGTGTCGCGCACCACGCTGGCGCGTTTCCAGTCCTGCTCGCGACGCTCCACAATGGCGCGCGCCGCATCCTCGAATCCGCCCGAAAGGCTGATCGGAGCCACGGTTTCACGTTGCAGGCCGCCCTCGCCGTCAAAGCTGATGATCACGCCGCCCGCGCGCACTGAACCTGGCTCCTGGCGCGCGACCAGCACCATGGCCCGCTCAAGACCCATCTCATCAAGCAGGGAGCGAAGCGCGGACACATTCAAAGACACGACAGCGCTCGCCGAGATCGCATCGTCTTCGACCGCGAGAACCGGAGTCAGCGCATGCTCGAAACCGTTGTTTCGCCAGACCTCCAGCCAGTCTCCACCCAAGACCCGCTCACCCGAGCCAAGCTCTGTCACCGGAATGACGGCCATGGGCGCCGCTTGGGATTCGACGAAGGGAACGCCCAGACCTGACAGATAGCGGCGCACGGCGCGGGGATCAAAATCAAGGCTTAGCACGCCGCGATAACGGGTGGCCGAGCGCTGTTCATCAGAAATCTGCAGGCCCGCGATTAGAGACGCCGCGTCCTCCGCCGAGATCAGCAACAGGTCTGATTGCATCCGGTCTTCAGGCAGCGTCAGGCGCTCGATCAGCCTCAAGGCGCCCTGGGTCTGGCCCTCTTCCATGGCCGTGCGCTGGGCGTCGTAGGCTGTGTCCGCACGGGCATCAATGGCGACGCCGTCGATGGTGAAGGGCCCGTCCGCCAGGGCCGAGGCGGTCATAACGCCAGCCGCCAGCCCCGCAAAAGCCCATTGCACTGCCTGCCTGATCGCTTGCATGGTGATCCCCTGATGCGTCATTTCTGTTCGCGACTATACGCGGATGCGCGCTGCGGTGAAGCCTGTTGCGGCGCCCCGCCCTCTCGCACTTTTGATAATTGCACGCTATGCACGCCTGAACTGACGATATGGCCAAGGGAGCCGCACGTGTCACACTCCGACCCGAGCCCGAAATCCGGACTGACCTACGCTGACGCCGGCGTCAGCATTGATGCAGGCGACGCCTTGGTGCAGGCCATCAAACCGCTGGCCAAATCTACCGCCCGCCCCGGCGCAGACACCGGACTGGGCGGCTTTGGCGGCGCGTTCGATCTCAAGGCCGCAGGCTTTCAAGACCCGGTTCTGGTGTCCGGCACGGACGGCGTGGGCACCAAGCTCAAGCTCGCCATCAACTCCGGCATCGTCAACACGGTCGGGATTGATCTGGTGGCCATGTGCGTCAACGACATCCTGGCCCAGGGCGCCGAGCCCTTGTACTTCCTCGATTATTTCGCCACCGGCAAACTCGACCCGACGCGCGGCGCCGCCGTCGTCGAGGGCATCGCCGAAGGCTGCCGCCAATCGGGCTGCGCGCTGATCGGCGGCGAAACCGCTGAAATGCCGGGCATGTACACAGGCGATGATTTTGACCTGGCCGGCTTTGTGGTCGGCGCCGCCGAGCGTGGGGCGCTCTTGCCGCGCCATGACCTGATGAAGGAAGGCGATGCGTTGATCGGCCTCGCCTCTTCCGGCCCGCATTCAAACGGCTATTCCCTGATCCGCCGGATCATCGACCATGCAGGGCTCGATTTTGATAGCGACGCGCCCTTTGCGCCGGGTCGCAAGCTGGCGGAAGCCCTGCTGGAGCCGACACGCATTTATGTCAAAGCGCTGATGCCCCTGATCCGCGCCGGCCGCATCAAGGGCCTGGCCCACATCACCGGCGGCGGGATCACGGAAAACACGCCGCGCATGCTGCCCGATCATCTGACGTTCGAAGTGGATTATGACAGCTTTGAGCGCCCCGCCGTGTTCAAATGGCTGGCGGAAGCGGGCGATGTGGCCGAGAGCGAAATGCGCCGCACTTTCAATTGCGGCGTCGGCATGATCCTGGCGGTCGACGCCAGCGAGGCGCACTCGGTTTGCGAGGTATTAAACGCAGCAGGCGAGAACGCCAGTGTTATCGGCGCGTTGAAGGCGAACTAGAGAATGGCGAAAACCAAAGTCGGCGTTTTGGTCTCTGGCCGGGGATCAAACCTTCAGGCCTTGCTCGACGCGGCCCAGGATCCGGACTTCCCTGCCGAGGTCGTGCTTGTTCTGTCCAACAAGGCTGGCGCGCAAGGGCTTGAGCGCGCCCGCAAGGTGGATGTACCCACAGGCTTTATCGACCACACCCTCTATGACGACCGCGAGGACTTTGAAAAAGACCTCGACGCGAAACTCCGTGAGGCCGGCGTCCAGATCGTGTGCCTGGCTGGATTCATGCGCATTCTCACACCCTGGTTCGTCGAGAAATGGCGCGACCGTCTCTTGAATATTCATCCCTCGTTGCTGCCCGCTTTCAAGGGCGTGCACACCCATGAGCGCGCGCTTGAAAAAGGCGTGCGCGTGCATGGCTGCACGGTGCATTTCGTGCGCGCTGAGATGGATGACGGCCCGATCATCGGTCAGGCCGTGGTGCCGGTGATAGCAGGCGACACGCCTGACGCCCTGTCGGCGAGAGTGCTGGAAGCGGAACACAAGCTCTACCCCGCCTGCCTGAAACTGGTGGCGGAGGGCAAGGCGCGCGTCTCGGCGGAAAGCGTCCGCATTTCCGAAGGCAGCGAGCCCGACAGCGAAACTGTTTTGATCAATCCGGCGGTCTAGCTCACGTTCACGCATGGCCGTGACAGGAGACACCGATGAACGAGACGCCGGCAGACACCCTTTCAGAGACTGTCTACTCCGCGCTGTACGATGATGACGAAGCGCGGGTCTGCAAGGACGTGCCGGAAAGCGCCTGTCAGCATCAGCCGCGCAACTGGGTCTTCTCCACCCTTTCACTGAGCCTGACCAAGACCGGCGATGCGCTGGTCGATCCCAAACTCACCCTGACCTGGCTGCTGGGCGCCTTGGGCGCCCCCGCCTTTCTGGTCGGGCTTCTCGCCCCAGCGCGCGAGGCGGGCGCCCTCCTGCCTCAGCTTTTTATCGCCTCCGCGATACGCCAGCGCGAAAAACGCAAATATATATGGGCGGCGGGCTCGCTGGGTCAGGCGCTGGCGCTGGTGATCATGGGCGTGATCGCGCTGACGCTCGACGGCGCGCTGGCCGGTTGGCTGCTGATCGCCATGGTCGCTCTGTTCGCAGTGGCGCGCAGCCTGTGCTCGGTCAGTCACAAGGACGTGCTGGGCAAGACCGTCTCCAAAACCCGCCGCGGCGCGGTCAGCGGCTACGCCACCACGGTTTCCGGCCTGGTCGCGCTGGTCTTCGGGGCGCTTCTCGTGGTCTCGCCCGACACAGGCGCGCCGGTGATTGCGGGCCTCCTGTTTCTCGGCGCCGCATTGTGGGTGACTGCGGCCTTCATCTACCTGCAGCTCGCTGAAGCGCCCGGTTCGACCGAGGGCGGCGCGAACGCCTTTCCTGAGGCGATCAAGCAGATCCGTCTGCTCTGGACGGATCGCGATTTTGGTCAGTTCGTCGCCGCACGAACCTTGATGATCGCCACCTCCATCGCCCCGCCCTTCCTGGTGTCCGCCGCACAGAACCGGACCGGGGCGGAGCTTGCGGGCCTTGGCGGGTTTCTGGTGGCGTCCGCCAGCGCCGGCTTTGTCAGCGGCTGGGCGTGGGGGCGACTGGCGGACAAATCCAGCCGCTGGGTGCTCGCCGCCGGCGGGCTGGCGGGCGCTGCAGCGTGCCTGGCAAGCGGGGCGAGCCTTCTGCTGGCTGCGCCCTGGTCCGAGCTGATGCTCTTTCACGCGGGCGTTCTGTTCGTGCTCGCCTTCGGGCATCAGGGCGTGCGGCTGGGCCGGTCCACCTATCTGGTCGACCTGGCCGATGAAGACACGCGCGCCAGCTACACCGCCGTCTCCAACACCCTGATCGGCGTCTTGTTGCTGGTCTATGGGCTGATCATGGGCGGGCTCTATCAACTGAGCGGTCCCTGGGTCATGATCGGACTGGCCGTCAGCGCCCTGGCCGGCGCAGGGCTCGCCGTTTCGCTCAAACCCGTTTCTGGCTGATATGCGCATCACCGACGATCTCAGCATTGATGAAAGCCTGATCACCGAGCGCTTCGTGCGATCCTCCGGGCCGGGCGGACAGCATGTGAACAAGACCGAGAGCGCGGTGCAGCTGCGCTTTGACGTCAGCGCCAGCGACCTGCCCGCCGCGATCAAGCAGCGCCTGGTGCGCCTCGCCGGCACGCGGATGACCCAGGACGGCGTGTTGATCTTGCATGTAGAAGACCACCGCTCTCAGGAGCGCAATCGCGCCGAGGCGCGCACCCGTCTCAAACGCCTGATCGAACAGGCGAGCCGCAAGCCCAAGCCGCGCATCAAATCCCGCCCCTCGCTCAGCTCGATCAAGCGCCAGAAAGACAAGAAGGCGAAGAAGAGCCAGACCAAGGCGATGCGTCAGAAACCAAGAATGGATTAGAGGGGCTTACACGCAACAGCAATAAAAGGAAAAACTAATCCTCAATCATTGCAGCCGCATCCACAATAACCCTCTTCACCTTCCCATCCGGTCGACGAAATGCCCGATAAGAAATAGCAATATTCGCATCCCTTCTGCGATAGTATTGCGAATGACTCCAAAGCAATGCATCAATAGTCTGATCGCTTACCTCCTCTCCTAAAATATACGAAACACCTCTTTCCTCCTCTGAAAGATAAACCCTTCCAGACCTATTGTTTCCATTCATCGAATTCACCACAGCAATATCTTCGAATGAAACAGGATCAAAAACCTCTTCCTCTAAAAAGGATTTTGTATCGCCATTAAATTGAACCGAAGCTGGACCATTAAATATATAAATATTATTCGCAGAATAACCAATGGGTGCATGAGCTCTCTTTAGCGGATCAACAACTGAGTCAGCGACAGCGTCAAATGTCCCTTTTGTCGCCACCCTTTCCCAAGACTTCACTTCATCAGGCGAATCTTGCCCAGTAGCCCTTCTAAAAACAGATTTTATGAAATCATAAACAAAACTAGATGTAAGGTTATACCCTAAACCCGCAGCCGGCCCACTTAGCAAGACAGCTAGATCATACTCAACACTACCCTTATGAGGTGCCGATATCAGAACTTTATTCTGCTCTGAGTAAGGCCCCTTATATCTAACCTTTTGATGCTCTAAATAATAAATAACTCTATTAAAACTGATTCCAAAACCTGATAGAGACTCACCCGCTAGAGAAAGGTCCATGAGCCCCTTACTCGAGAGATCACCATCATATTTCAGCTTCCATCCATCTTGCATTTTTGTCTCCGAGGCAGCTGGCATCCGAACTCATCCGGGAAGCCCTCAACGTCTAGACAAACTTTCACAGGATTCCCCTTTTAGGCAAGCGCCTTGCTCCCAGGGAGTGAATTACTGGCGCACTCTTATTAATAAACTGAACAGCGCCCTCCGCCCGCCGCTTCCAGCTCGCGGCACAGCGAGTCGGCGCCCGCCACATCCCCGCCCGCCCGCAATACTGCAGCAAGACCAGTCACAGCGTCAGCGTTCAGCGGATCCAGCGCCAGAACGCGGCGATACCACAGCTCGGCCTGTTGCGGCGCGCCTGCCTCGGCCCGCAAGCGCGCCACCGACAGGCCCACGGCGCTTTGCCAGGGCCGGATGGCGACGGGATTGGCGGCGTAATCACGTGACATGGCTTCAAAACTGCGCGCCAGAAGCTCCGCCTGCCGCTCGGGATGGCCTGTCAGCTCTTCAAGCTCTGACAAATTGATCATCGCGCCCCAGTTCTCAGGGTCGATCACCAGCGCCCGGTCATAGGCGCGTCGTGCGGCGTCAAAGTCTGATTGCGCCGCCTTGATGAGCCCCAGCGCTCGCCAGGCGCGAGCGTGTCCGGGGTCAAGCTCGGTCGCCTCTTGCGCCAGCGCTTCAGCGCGCAAGAGCGCCGCTTGCGCGCGCGGCGTCTGCATTTCGCCGGACTGAAGCGCCTCGGTCAGCGTGGTTCGGTTCGCTTCGCCCTCAAGCCCCCAGCGGATCACCCGCTGGGTCAGGGCGTTCGCCTGCCCCGCAAGCGCCGCCGCATTGCCCGGATCTTGCGCCAGCACCCGCTCATAAAGCCGCAAGGCCGCTTCATTGTCCGAGCGCGTATACTGGGCGTAAAAGCCGTCCGCGCGATCAAGCAGCGCCGAGGTCTCATCGTTTGTCTGGATAGAAGGCTCCGGACGCGGCGCCTCCCCGCTTCGAGACAAAAGGCTCGCCCCGACCAGAATGATCATCAACACCGCCGCCGACGCCGCCAGAACCGGCGCGCCCACCTTGCCCAGGGGCGTCTGGGGCGAGTCTTTGACCGGCTCGACCGGTTCAAGCAGGCGATAGCCGCGCCGGGACACTGTCTGCACATAGCGCGGGGATTTCGCGTCATCTCCCAGCGCCTGACGCAGCTTCCAGACCGTACGCGACAAAGCGTCGTCATTGACGCTGGCGCCTGGCCAGAGCGCAGCGGCGATCTCGTCTTTCGAGCGCACCGCGCCGTTCGCTTCAGCCAGATAGACCAGCAGATCCATCACCTGCGGCTCCAGCTCCACGACGCCTTCAGGTCCCGTGAGCTGGTTCTGCACCGGATCGACTCGCCAGGCTCCCATCCGGAACGCGGTTTCAGCTCTCATTTCAGTCCTGACGCGGTAAAAGGAGGAAAGGTCAGACAATCAGGAAGCGATGGTCATGGCAATCTCGCACCCGTCGATCTTGTGTGAATGAGCGTCCAGTTCGGGGCGCCACACAGTTCAGGAAGACACACATGCTTCGGTCCCTTTTGCTCGGCGCGCTCGCCGCCGCCTTGCTGCCCACCTGTCAGGCGCAGGAGATGATCTCCACCAGCGACGCGCAAGCAGATGCGCAGGCGCTTTATGAAGGGCTGCAAGCGGCGCATTTCGATCTTTACGTCAACACGCCCAAGCCGGTCTTTGACCAGTATTACCAGGAGCTGCAAGACAGGCTCGAGGACGGTCCGATCAGCCCGGTCGCCTTTCACAGCGCCCTGCAGCGCTTCGCCGCCCATGCCCAAATCGCCCATACGCGCATTGAGGGATTCAATCCGGGCTTTCTCGACTATATGTCTGATGAAGCTCTGGTCTTTCCCTTGGGCTTTGAGGTGCGCGAGGGCGAGGTGATCGTCACCCAGGCGCCGACTGGTTCCAGCGTGCGCCCCGGCGACCGGATCATGATGCTGGAAGGCGCGTCCAATGCGGACTGGCTGGCGCGCCTGACCCGCAACATCTCCGCGGATACGCCCGCCCTCGCCTACAGCCAGATGCAGGGCATGGAGCTGTATTATATCTGGCTGGAATACGGCCCGCGCCCGCGCTTCACGCTCGAGCTTGAAGACGCGGCGGGCGTCAGACGTCAGGTCGAGCTCGACGCCGTTCCCATGGCGGCGCTGTCTGACCGCGAGGGCGTTGAGCGCATTGATCTGTCCGGCCGCGACGCCCGCATGCTGACAGGCGACATCGCGTATCTGCGTCCCGGTCCGTTTTACAATACGGCCGCCCAGACCCCGCAAGAGGCCTATGACCCCGAGGCGCTGGCCGCCTACACAGCTTTCATCGACGACGCCTTTGAGCGCTTCATCGATCACGGCGCGCAGGCGCTGATCCTCGATGTTCGGGACAATCCGGGCGGGGACAATTCCTGGTCAGATCCGGTTATCTCCTGGTTCGCCGACCGCCCGTTCCGCTTCGCCTCAGAGTTCCGCATTCGCGTCAGTGAACAAACGACAGCTTCCAATCAGGCGCGGATCGACACCACGTCTGAAGGCGTTTCCAGCATCTCCCAGACGCTCGCTGACCTTTATGACAGCGCGCCCAATGGCGAAACGGTGAGCTTTGAGCTGCCCTACGCCCATCCCCGCGACGGACGGCGGTTTGAGGGCGCGGTTTATGCGCTCGTTGACCGGCGCAGTTTTTCCAACGCCGTCTCGGTGGGCGCGATTGTGCAAGATTATGGCTTTGGCGCTGTGATCGGCGAAGCCAGCACCGACATGACCACCACGCTGGGCGCCATGGAGCAGTTCACCCTGCCCCATTCTGGCCTTGTTGCGGGCTATCCCAAGGCGCTGATCATCCGCCCCAATGGCGACACACACACCCACCCGCTGGAGCCGGATGTTCGCTTGCCCGGCCCGAGGCTGGGCGATCAGGGCGATGTGATGCTGGACGCTGCGATCGCTCATATCGAGCGTCAGGGGCGCTGACACAAAAAACCCCGGCGGATCGCTCCGCCGGGGTTTTGCGTTCAGCTCTGCTGGCGCAGATTAGCCGACGATTTCGTCGTCGGAGAAGAAGAACGGGATTTCCTGAGCGGCGGTTTCCGGCGCGTCAGACCCGTGCACGGAGTTGGCTTCGATGGATTCTGCGAACTCCTTGCGGATGGTGCCGGGCGCAGCGTCTTCCGGGTTGGTGGCGCCCATGACTTCGCGGTATTTCGCGATGGCGTCTTCACCTTCCAGAACCTGCACGACCACCGGGCCGGAGATCATGAAGCTCACGAGATCGCCGAAGAACGGACGCTCTTTGTGCACGGCGTAAAAGCCTTCAGCCTGATCCTTGCTCAGACGGATGCGCTTCTGAGCGATGATGCGCAGGCCGGCTTCCTCGATCTTGGCGTTGATGGCGCCGGTGAGGTTACGCGCGGTGGCGTCGGGTTTGATGATGGAGAAGGTGCGCTGGATCGCCATGTGACGGAGTCCCTGTCTGGCCTCTCAAGGATTGAGAGGGGAATGGATTTGCCGCGGCTTATAGCCATGCCGGACGGGTATGAAAACCCGTGTCCGCCATTGGCGCTGATCTCATGGCCCTAAAGCCCCTCAAAACCCGCCATGCGCCAGATTTCATCGGGGCTGTGTGCGCTGATCTCCACAATGCCCAGTCCCGAGTTCGCCATGGCCTGCCGCACGAGCTCGGCGCCGGTGCGATAGCCGACCGCTTCGCGGCCGTCAGGATGGGCGAACATCCAGTGCCCGTAATTGGCGCGGCGCGGCAGCGCCCGGATTTCCTCGGCCCAGGCGCGGAAGGTGTCGTCGTCGAGCGGCTCATACGCCGTCTCTCGTCCTTCATAAGCTTCCGCATAGATCTCGGCGAGGCCCTCATTGGCGGCCGCAATGGCGATTCCCGGTCCGAAGGCGTTGTTTTCGATGGTCCAGCCGCGCGCCAGATGGTGCATCTCATGCAGCCCGGTGCGCATCAGGCCTGCCTGCGCCGCCGCTTCGACGCCGCCCGGATAGGTGACCGAGAGCTCGATCACCAGCTCGCCAGGGCGCTGCGCCCGGCCTGTCACCCCGCCCAGCGCGTCCACGCCGGGACGGTGAATCGGCACGACCGTCACGGAGACGCTGTCAGGCAGCGCGGGAAAATCCGCCTGCGTCGCTTGATGCGCCGCAGTGAGAATCCGTGAAATCACCGCGCGTTCTGATGCCGTGAAGTCATGCTCCGAGCCTGTTTCAAACGATACGGAAACCGCACTTTGCACGCTGTCGGCGGGCTGATGGGCAAGCGCGACCATCGTGCCCCCCGAAGCGCCCAGCATGAGGGCGAGCGTAAGTGTTCTGACCATAACCAACCTGTGTTCTGTAATGTTATGCCGTCATGACTAACGCTCCCGTCATGGGCCTGGGATTACCAATCCATGACAAGTTGGACAGCCTGAGGGTCACTCGCCTCCGCGCAATCGGCTTGCCCGCCGCGTCAGGGCGATGTAACCGGCACGCCTTATGTTGCACATCAATGACCTCTCCCACCGTATCGACGGGCGCCTCTTGTTTGACCAGGCGACGCTGTTCCTGCCCGCCAAGACCCGCATGGGGCTGGTGGGGCGCAACGGCACGGGCAAATCCACGCTGTTCCGGCTGATCCTGGGCGACGCCACCCCCGATGACGGCTCAGTAAGCCTGCAGCCCGGCGCCCGTATCGGCACGGTGGCCCAGGAAGCCCCGGCGGGGCAGACCCCGGTGATGGATTTCGTTCTGGCCGCTGATCTTGAGCGCACAGCCCTGCTGGCGGAAGCGGAAACCGCGACGGACCCGCATCGCATCGCGGACATCCAGACCCGGCTCGCCGATATTGACGCGCACTCGGCTGAGGCGCGCGCGGGCGCGATCCTCAATGGTCTGGGCTTCACCTCGACCGATCAGGGGCGCGCCTGCGCCGAGTTTTCCGGCGGCTGGCGCATGCGCGTGGCGATGGCGGCGACCCTGTTCGCCCAGCCCGACCTGTTGCTGCTGGATGAACCGACAAACTATCTCGATCTGGAAGGCGCGGTCTGGCTGGAGACCCACCTTCAGAAATTTCCCGGCGCCGCGCTGATCATCTCGCACGACCGCGACCTTCTGAACTCATCCGTGCATTCCATCGTCCACCTCAAGGATCTCAAGCTGTCGGTCTGGGATGGCGGCTATGACCAGTTCCAGCGCCAGCTCGCCGAGCGTCAGCGCCTGCAGATGAAGATGGTGGAGAAGCAGGAAGACGAACGCCGTCACCTGCAAGCCTTCGTCGACCGGTTCAAGGCCAAGGCGAGCAAGGCCAAACAGGCCCAGTCGCGCGTCAAACGGCTGGAGAAGATGCAACCTGTCGCCACCATGGTGGAAGACCCGGTCGCGCCGTTTGAGTTTCCGCACGCCGAGCGCCGCATGGGCAATCCGCTGGTGCGCTTTGACGCCTGCGCGACGGGGTATTCAGACGACAAGCCGATCCTTCGCAACATGGACATGCGCATCGACACCGATGACCGCATTGGTCTGCTGGGCCGCAATGGCGCGGGCAAATCCACCTTCGCCAAGCTCCTGACCGGCGCGCTGAAAGTCACCGACGGCGCCATGCGCATGCATAAGAAGGCCGTGGTCGCCCATTTCGCCCAGCATCAGATCGACGCCCTGTCGGCCAATCATTCCGCCTACACCCATGTGCTCGAGCGCATGGAGGACGCCACTGAAGCCGAGCGCCGCGCCCGCCTCGCCCGCTTCGGCCTGCCCGCCAACCGTCAGGAAACGCCGGCGAAGAATTTGTCAGGGGGCGAGAAGGCGCGCCTTCTGATGAACCTCATCACCTTTGACGGCGCGCATCTTCTGATCCTCGACGAGCCGACCAACCACCTCGACATCGACAGTCGTGAAGCGTTGAAAAACGCCATCAACGCCTTCGAGGGCGCGGTGATCATCATCTCCCACGACCGGGATCTGATCGAAAGCTGCGTAGACCGGCTCTGGCTCGCCGCGGACGGCACGATAAAGCCCTATGACGGGGATATGGATGATTACCGCCGAGAGCTGTTGGCGGGCGAAGTCAAACCCCGCGACAAATCCAAACCCTTAGGCGGACAGAAGACCCAGGACCGGCGCGACGCCGCAGCCGCGCGCGAAAAGCTCAAACCCTTGAGGGCGCAAGCGGCCAAATGCGAGAAAGAGATCGAACGCCTCAAAGGCGTGCTTGAGAAGATCGACGCCGGGCTCGCGGTCGATGGCCTGTGGGAGAAGGACCCCAACCTCGCAACCGAGCTGACCAAGAAACGTTCCAGATGCGTGGATCTGATCGACGAGGCGGAGATGGCGTGGCTGGAAGCCGAAGAAGCGCTCGAGGCGGCGACGCGGGCGGCGCAGGCCGGATAAACCCCGACGGTCTAAGCCTAAAGTCGTGTGACCGGCGGTCACCTTGTCCAGAGACACTCCCCGTGTCCAAATGCGGATCAAACGTCTTGAGAACGTGATCCCGGGGAGTGTTTTGACATGGGCTCTATCTACGACACCGATCTTGATCGCAACGCGGCGAACCATGTGCCGCTGAGCCCGATCAGCTTTCTGACGCGCACCGCCCGCGCCTATCCTGAAAAACTCGCCGTGATCCATGGCGATATCCGCCGCAATTGGGGCGAGGTATATGAACGCTCGGTCCGCCTGGCCTCGGCGCTGTCAAAGCGTGGCGTAAAGAGAGGCGATACGGTCGCGGTCATGGCGCCGAACATTCCCGCCTTCGTGGACGCGCATTTCGGCGTGCCCATGTCCGGCGCCGTGCTCAACGCCCTCAATATCCGGCTCGACGCAGAGGCGATCGCCTTCATCCTCAAGCATGGCGAAGCCAAGGTGATCCTGGTGGATCGCGAATTCTCCTCCGTCATCGCTCAGGCCGTCGAGGCGCTAGAGACAAAGCCCCTGATCATCGATATCGACGATCCCCTCGCCGAGCATGGCGATCTGATCGGGGAGATCGAGTACGAGGCCTTCCTGAAAGAGGGCGATCCGGACTTTGAGTTTCATCGTCCGACCGATGAATGGGACGCCATTGCGCTCAATTACACCTCGGGCACCACGGGCGATCCCAAGGGTGTCGTCACCCATCATCGCGGCGCCTATCTCAATGCTCTCGGCAACGCCATGGAATGGGATCTGCCCCATTTCCCTGTCTATCTGTGGACGCTGCCCATGTTTCACTGCAATGGCTGGTGCTTCCCCTGGACCATAGCGGCCAAGGCGGGCGTGAATGTCTGCCTGCGCAAGGTCGAACCCTTCGCCATCCTGTCCGCCATCGCCGAGCACAAGGTCACACACCTCTGTGGCGCGCCCATCGTGATGAGCATGATGATCCAGCTGCCTGAAAAGGAACGGCCCACATTTGATCACCCCGTCGCGATGATGACCGCCGGCGCCTCCCCGCCCGCCAGCGTGATTTCGGGGATGGAGGCGATGGGCGTGACGGTGACGCACACCTACGGCCTCACGGAAGTCTACGGTCCCTCCATCGCCTGCGCCTGGAAGCCGGAATGGGATGAGCTGCCGCTGAAAGAGCGCGCGCGGCTGAAGGCGCGTCAGGGCCTGCCCTACATCACCCAGGAAGACCTGATGGTGGCGAACCCGGAAACCCTGGAGCCGCTGCCCTGGGACGGGGAAAGCCTTGGGGAGATCATGATCCGCGGCAATGCAGTGATGAAAGGGTATCTCAAGAACCCCGCCACCACGCAAAAGAGCTTTGCGGGCGGCTGGTTTCACACCGGCGATCTCGCTGTCACCCATCCCGACGGCCATGTGGAGATCAAGGACCGGTCGAAAGACATCATCATCTCGGGCGGCGAGAACATCTCCTCGGTCGAGGTGGAGGATGTGCTCTACAGCCATCCCGATGTGGCGGCGGCCGCCGTGGTCGCCAAACCTGACGCCAAATGGGGCGAAACCCCGTGCGCCTTCATTGAGTTAAAGGGCGGAAGCGATGTGACGCCTGAGGCGATCATCGCCTATGCCCGCGAGCATCTGGCGCACTTCAAGGCGCCGCGTCTGGTGGTGTTCGGCGAATTGCCCAAAACCGCCACCGGCAAGATCCAGAAATTCATGCTGCGCGAACGGGCGCGGGAGATGGGCTAGCGATCAGAGGACAAGCTCGGGGGCGTGGAAGGACCACTCGTCGCGTGCATCAAATTGCCTGTCTCATCGAGGCCGACGCCCAAGCCTTGCTGACGGCGGTCTTCAAAGAACGACCTTTCGTCTGCACTCGGCTCGGCAAGAACCGCTGAAAAGGCGTCGAGCCATATATCGTTCTCGTCATCCGTATGAAGCATGAACGCCTCCGACTCAGATGAGCTGAGTGTATGCTTCAATGGATCAAATGTGGGGAAACGAAACCTAACCGCACTTCACTTCGGCCACCGTGCCGTCATCGCCGACGACGATGTTCAGGCGGTCGGGGCGGTAGTCCATGGTCACGGGATCGCCCTGCCCATACACCCGGTGCGGACGCGGCAGGCTGTCAGTGTGCACCCCGCCAACGGGCTGGCCCACCAGCACCTGATAGGCCTCTGCGGCGCAGAGTTGCATCTGGTCCCCGGTCTCCGGCGCGAACTCCGATTGTGGCCCGGTTTCCAGCGGCATGGAGGCGCAGGCGGTCAGCGTCAGACCAGCGGCGATGAGGGTGAGTGTACGGATCATGCTTTGCGCTCCCAGCGGCCCATTTCGTTCTGCCGCCAATAGCTAATGGCAATATCAGACTTTTTCTGGGCGGCCCAGAGCGCGCGGGCTCGCGCCAGGCTGGTTTCGTCGGACGCTTCAAACATCACCACCACCCGCTCCCAGGCGGACACATCGCCGGGATCGGCGCCGTCCAGGCAGAACAGCATGTCAGCTTTGTTGAGATTATCCGTCCCATCAGACAGCAGGATCGGCTGGTCTTCGGGTTGAGGCGCGCTGTCGCGGCCATGAGGCAGGAAGCTGTCTTCGCGGAAGGTCCACAAATGCGCATCGAGATGATCAAGGCGCGCCTCTTCCTGGCTGCACACCAGAGCGCGGCCGCCGCGTTCGGTCAGCTTGGTCAGAAGCTCCGGCAACGCCTGGTCAATGCTGGCGTTTTCCAGATGATAGAACCACAGCTCAGCCATGTTGCGTCCTGAATGGCGACGCCCCCGGCACGAGGCCGGGGGCGCTGCGGAAAGGGCGTTAGCCCTCGAAGTTGTCACGCACCAGACGGTCCAGCAGGCGCACGCCATAGCCGGTGCCGAAGGTGGGCTGACGCGGATCCTTGGAGCCCGCATGCATGCCGGTGCCGGCGATGTCGATATGGATCCAGGGCTTCTCGTTCACGTGACGCTTGAGGAATTGCGCCGCGGTGATCGAGCCGGCCAGACGGCCCTCGCCCACGTTTTTCATATCTGCGTTCGGGGTGTCGATCTGGCGGTCGTATTCCGGACCAATCGGCAGACGCCACACGGTTTCGTCGGACGCCTTGCCCGCTTTCTCCAGCTTGGCGACCAGGTCGTCGTCATTGGAGAACACGCCCGCATGCTCATGGCCCAGCGCAATCAGGATGGCGCCGGTCAGGGTTGCGAGGTTGATCATGAATTTCGGATCAAAACGGTCTTGGGTGTACCACAGCACATCGCCCAGAACGAGGCGGCCCTCGGCGTCGGTGTTGTGGATCTCGATGGTCTGGCCGGACATGGATTTGACGATGTCGCCCGGACGCTGGGCGTTGCCGTCCGGCATGTTCTCGACCAGGCCGATCACGCCGATGACGTTCGCCTTGGCTTTACGACCGGCGAGCGCGGCCATCAGGCCGACCACAGCGGCGGAGCCGCCCATATCGCCCTTCATTTCGTCCATGCCCTGGCCCGGCTTCAGCGAGATGCCGCCGGAGTCAAAGGTGACGCCCTTGCCGATGAAGGCGAGCGGCTTGTCGCCGGACTTGCCGCCATTCCACTTCATCACGACCATTTTGGATTCGCGCACCGAACCCTGGCCCACACCCAGCAGGGCGTGCATGCCGTATTTCTCCATCTCCTCTTCACCGAAGACTTCAATTTCAAGGCCCAGCTTGCTGAGTTCCTTGACCTTCTCGGCATAGCTTTCGGGATAGAGCGCGTTCGGGGTTTCGTTGACGAGGTCACGCGCCAGGGTCACGCCGTCGGCGACCGGACCCCATTGAGCCCAGAGCTTTTCAGCTGCGGAGGCGTGGCTGGACACCATCTCGACGCTGGTGACGGAGGGCTTTTTGTCCTCTGACAGCTTGGTGCGATAGGTGTCGAACCGGTAGCTCGCCAGGGTCGCGCCCAGCGCGCCGCGGCACAGCTGATCAGCGTCGCCGTCCAGATGCACGGACACCGCCTTGGCGCCAGACGTCAGGACCGACTTGATCACGCCCGCCACGGCTTTCTCGGCGCCATTGCCGTCGAGCTTGGATTTCTCGCCCAGACCGAACAGCACGATGCGAGTCGCATCCACGCCCGCCGGCGCTGCAATTTCCAGAAGATCGCCGGCGCCGCCCTTGAAACGAGACGCTTCAATCGCGCGGGTCACTGCGCCGGAGGTCGCCGAATCAAGCGCCTTCGCGGCGTCCGACAATTTGCGGTCGGCGTAAACCGGCGCTGCAACTGCATCGCCAGACGCTGAGGCGGCAAACAGGATTTTCATGGCAAGCCTTTCTAGTATCTGCAAGATTACGGCGCGCGAGGACCGCGCGGCCCGTTGGAGAACTCCATGCGGGCAGTGGTATCGCATCCCAACCCGCGTTAGAAGATGCGGTCTTCATGGATACTGACTGCTCGTCCGTTCACACATTGGCGCCGAATGACCCTGTTTCAACGCTATACTTTCAGACAGGCGCTCTGGCCCTTCCTGGGCGCCATGGCGGCGCTGACCGGTCTGGCGGTCCTGACCCAGTCGCTTTCCAATCTCGATCTGATGGCGGAACGCGGTGAAACGGCGCTGGTTCTGATCTACATCACCGTGCTGGCCATGCCGCAGGTGATCGCGCTCCTGCTGCCGATCGCGGTGTTTCTGGCCGTGGCGATTTCTCTCAACCGGCTAACGAGCGATTCTGAACTGACGGTCGCGGCGGCGGCGGGCATGAGCCGGTTCCAGCGCGTCAGCCCCTTCCTGCGCCTCGCCATCTATGTGGTCCTGGTCAATCTGGTGATCAATCTGTTCGTCCAGCCGGCGAGCTTTCGCGAGATGCGCCAGCAATTGTTCGAGATTCGCACCGACCTCGCCGCCAGCTTTATGCGCGAGGGCGAGTTTGTGCCGCTGGGCGATCAGGTGACCTTTTATGTGCGCGAGATCAGTGATGACAGCGTGCTCAATGACGTCTTCATCGTCGACCGGCGCACCGGCCAGTCCGCCGCCTACGCCGCCCGGCGCGGCCGGATCGCCGCGACAGAACGCGGCCCGGTCATGCTGCTCGAAGACGGGGTGCGCACCCAGATCGACCAGTCGGGCGTTCTGACCAATCTCAGTTTTGACAGCACCAAGGTCGAGCTCACCGTGTTCGTGGACAACACGGCCTCGCTGTTCTTCAAGGAGAGCGACAAATTCCTCTCCGAGCTGTTGCGCCCCACCCCTGCGGACATCGCCCGCGCCGGCGGCAAGGACCGGCTGCTGGCCGAAGGGCATTACCGGCTCTCCGCTCCGCTTTACAGCCTGGCCTTCGCGCTGATCGCGCTAGCGGCCTACATGTCCGGCGAACATCGCCGGATCGGCTATGGGCGCAATCTGATCATCGCCGGCGCGAGCGCCGTGATCTTGCGCCTTGTGGGCTTTGGCGTACAGGCGGCGGCGGAATCCGATGACGGCATGAACGCCGTGCAATACCTCGTGCCGCTCCTGGGCATTGCGGTTGCGATCGCAATCATCGGGCGCCCGCGTCGCCGGGCGCCCCGGCCCGCGCCTTCGCCGGCCACACTGGCGGAGGCCTGAGCATGTTCGGACGTCTCTGGCGCTATATCTTCATCCAGACCCTGATCGGGCTGATCGGCGCAGCGTTGATCATCACCGCCGTGATCATGCTGATCGACTTTGTCGAAACCTCCCGCGATATCGGCACGCGGGTCGGCATTTCCGCCTTTCAGGCGCTGCACCTGTCGATGCTGAAAGTGCCGCTGCTGGTGCAGGACACCCTGCCCTTCATCGTGCTGTTCGGGGTGTTGTTCACCTTCTTCCGGCTCAACCGCCGGTCTGAACTGATCGTCATGCGCGCCTCAGGGTATTCCGCCTGGCGCATTCTGGCGCCGGTGGCGATCCTGGCGGCGCTGACAGGGGCCGTCAGCACGCTGGCGCTCAATCCGCTGGGCGCCGCGTCCAACGCCCGGTTCGAAGCCACGCGTGAAGCCCTGTTTGAAGGCGAAGGCCAGTCCAGCGGCGCGGACCAGTCCGGCCCGGTCTGGCTGCGTGAGACGACGGCGACCGGCTACACCATGATCACCGCCCAGCAGCAAGGCGCGGACGACGCCTCGCTGACCCAGCCGGTGTTTCGCCAATATGTTCTGTCAGAGACTGGCGCGCCGACACTGGATCGACGCATCACCGCCGATGAAGCCGAGCTCAATGGCGGCTTCTGGAGCCTTCTGAACGCGGTGGAGTACGCGCCGGGCGGCCAGGCCGTGGCTCTGGGCGATGTGGCGCTTCCCACCAATGTGGGGCGACAGGCTCTGTTTGAACGCGCCCGCTCGCCCGGCGCCGTGTCGTTCTGGCAATTGCCCGCCGTCATCAATTCCGCGCGTGACGCCGGTTTGTCATCGCTGGCGTATGAGCTGCGCTGGCACGGGCTTCTGGCTCAGCCGCTCATGCTGGTCGCGGCGGCGCTGATGGGCATCGCCGCCACCTTGCGCCTGCATCGCCTGGGCGGTGCAGCCGCCTTCGCGGTGGCTGGCGCGACAGCGGGGTTCATTCTCTATTTCAGCCAGGAACTGATGCTGGGCCTTGGGGCGTCCGGGGCGATCACCCCGCCCACCGCCGCCTGGACGACACCCGCCCTGTTCTCACTGGCCGGTTTATTCTTTATCGCAGCCACCGAAGACGGCTGATGCGTGGACGCTGGCGCCCCAATCCGATACAGGGTTAGCTGGGCATAGGCCAAGGGACTGAACACTGATCATGAACGCGTTGTACCGATCTGCGGCACTGGCCGCCCTGTTGGCGGCGGCAAGCCCTGCAGCGATGGCGCAGACTGTCAGCAATGATCGAGTGTATCTGGACGCGGACGAGCTGATCCAGGATCAGCAGCAGGGCCTGTATATTGCGCGGGGCGATGTCCGGCTGCAATCGGGCGAGCGAGTGCTGTTCGCGCAAGAACTGATCTACAACCCCGCCCTCAATCGCGTGGTCGCCAGCGGCGGCGTGCAGATCTTTGACGGCAGCGAACCCGCGCAATTCGCCGAGGAAGTCGAGCTGAGCGATGATCTGCGCGAAGGCGTGGCGCGCGGCTTTGCAACCTTGCTTGAAAACAATGGCCGCGCCGCTGCGGGCGCAGCCCTGCGCCGCCCGGACGGCTCGGTGGAGCTGTCGAACGCCTATTATACCGCTTGCGAGCTGTGCGAGAGCGGCGAGGACGAACCCACCTGGCGCCTGCGGGCGAGCCGGGTGGTGCGAGACACCCAGAACAAGGTGATCTATTACCGCAATGTGCGGCTGGAAGTGCTGGGCCGACCGATCCTTTACTCTCCGGTTTTCGCCCATGCCGACCCGTCCGCCGCGCGCCAGTCAGGCTTTCTGTTCCCGGTTCTGAACAGCTCCAATCGTCTGGGCTTCAGCTATCAGCAGCCGTATTTGTGGGCCATTGGACCGTCCCAGGAATTGATCGTTTCACCGCGCTATATGGGCAAGGTGAACCCGCTTCTGCAGCTGGACTGGAGCCGCCGTTTCTATTCCGGCGAGATGAACGTCCAGACCAGCTTCACCTATGAGCAGGAGTTCGATCAGGACGGCAAATTCGGCGACGAAGAGCTGCGCGGCCATGTGTTCGCGGACGGGCTGTTCCGCTTCAACCAGAATTTCCGATGGGGCTTTGGCGTCGAGGCGGTGAGCGGCGATCTGTATCTGCGCCGCTACGGATTCGAGGAATCCCCGGACCGCGCTGACGGCCTGTTCGAGATTCGCGATCAGCGCATGCTGCTCAACCAGGTGTTCTTCATCGGTGATGGCGAACATTTCCATGGCGACGCCACGGTGATCCATTTCAACAAGCTGCAGGAAAACGTCGATGACGACACCCTGCCGCTGATTTCGCCCCTGATCCGGTTCGGCGCTGAATTGCCGATGCCGAGATGGGCGGGCGATCTGGATTTCAGCTTCAACACCGCCAATCTGCAGCGAAACGCCGGTGATGATTATACGCGCGCCAGCCTGGCGCTGGACTGGACCCGACCGACCATCCTGCCCGGCGGATTGCGGGCTGAGGCGTTCGCTCTGGCGCGCGCTGACGCATATGCCTTCAATGAGACCGACGCGTCGGGCAACGAGATAGACAGCACCAATCTGACCCGCTCACTCGGCGCGGCGGGCCTCGATCTCAGCCTGCCCTTCGTTCGGCCGGGCGAGAGCGTGAACTGGCTGATTGCGCCGCGCATGGCCGCGATCATCGCCAGCAGCGACAACGCCGACAGCACGCCGGTCAATGTCGACAGCCTGTCGATCGAGTTTCAGCAAAGCCAGTTGTTCGACGCCGCCCGCGCCAATGGCTATGATTTGTGGGAAGACGGCGCCCGCCTGGATGTGGGCCTGACCGTCGCCGCAGACTGGCGCGGCGCCCTGCCTGGCGAGCTGGAAGTGTTCGCAGGCCGCAGCTTCCGTCTAGACGGCGATCAGCGCTTCCCGGCTTCCAGCGGTCTGGCCGACGATGATTCGGACTGGATCGGGCAGATCGAGCTTGATCTGGGCCAGTTTGACCTCGACGCCCGCGCCCGGATCGATTCTGAAAGCCAGGAAATCAATCGTCTGGACCTGACCGCCGGTTTTGACGCCTGGCGGGTTTCGATGAACACGCGATACACCCGCCGCACCGACGCCGCCTCCACCCGACAGCTGGAGGAGGTGACGGCCAGCGCCGGTTTCGCAATCACCGAGGACTGGTCTGTGGTCTATGACGGCGTGATTGACCTTGAAGAGAACGAAATCCGCCGCCAGCGCGCGGGACTGCAATATCGCGATGAATGCACCAGCCTGCGTATTCTTTGGGAGCGCGATAATATCGATGTGGCCAATCTGGGCCCCAGCGACTCCGTCAAACTTGAGATCGTGCTGTTCACACTGGGCGGCCTGAGTGATGATTAACGTCTGACACGCAGTCGGGCGATTGCGTCAGTCTGTGGTATCGGTATCTTGCCCGAACACCTCTAACCTTATGGTTCTTACATGGCGTTCCGACTCGCGCTGACTATCCTCGCCGGCATCGCAATGATGACCGCTGCGCCCACAGCCTCCGCCCAGCAGGTGGAAGGCATTGCAGCTGTCGTCAACGACCAGCCGATCACCACGCTGGATGTGCGCGATCGCATGCGGCTGATCATTTCCTCGGCGGGCGTCCAGCCCACTGAAGAGATGCTGGCGCGCATCCAGGATCAGGCCATCCGCGGTCTGGTGGATGAAACGCTTCAGCTTCAACAGGCGCGCGAGTTCGAACTCGAAGTGGACGAAGCGGAAGTGGATGACGCCATCGGCGACATCGCGGCGCGCTCCGGCGCAACCGTTGAAGAGGTGGAAGCCGACCTCACCGCCAGCGGCATCGACATCAATACGCTGCGCCAGCAGGTGAAAGCGGAAATCGCCTGGCAAATTCTGGTCAGCGGCCGCTATCGCTCGCGCATTCGAATCTCCGATCAGCAGATCGAGACAGCGCTGGACCGGTTCATTCAGTCCGCCTCCCAACCGCAATATCGTCTGGGCGAGATTTTCGTGCAGATCACCCCCGATGGCGGCGAAGAGCGGGCGGTCGGCGTCGTTCAGACCATTTATGACCAGCTGCGTCAGGGCGCGCCTTTCCAGGCGGTCGCCCAGCAATTCTCTGACGCGGCCAGCGCCAGCGCAGGCGGCGATACGGGCTATCTGCCCCTGTCGGGTCTGCGTCCCCAAGTGGCTGAAGTCGTGGAACAGATGCAGCCAGGTCAAATTTCCAATCCGATCCGCGTGCCTGGCGGCTTCCAGATGGTCGCCCTGATCGACAGCCGCGATGGCCAGGTGGTCGAACAGCTGACCCTGACCCAGATCACCCTGCCCCGCTCTCAGCTGACCGATGAGAAGCGCGCAGCGCTGTCTGAGGCGGCGAGCGCAATCAATAGCTGCGACGCGCTCGAAGAGGCTGTCAGCGGCATCGACGGCGTTTTTGTCACCAATCTGGGCGATGTGGGCGCAAACGCGCTTGTGCCGACCATTCGTGACGCTTTGAGCGGGCTTGAGCCGGTTTCCGCCACGCCAGTGCTGGACACGGCGGCGGGCGCTCAGGTGTTCGTGCTGTGCGACAAGGCGCTGACCGGTCCGGGCGTGCCGAGCCCGGAGCAGATCGAAAACCAGCTGGTCAATCAGCAATTGTCCCTGCTGTCGCGCCGCTGGCTGCGCGATCTGCGCCGTGACGCCACCATCGAAATCCGGTGATCCGCGCGCCTCTGGCTCTGACCCTTGGGGATCCTGCAGGGGTCGGCCCTGAACTTTGCCTGAAAGCCTGGCGCGCCCTGCGCGATGAAGATGCGTGCTTTGTGGTCTATGGCGACCCGGCGCCCCTGCTGGCGGCTGCGGAGCTGCTTGACCTGCCCCGTCCTGAGCGTGTCTCGGACGCGGACGAAGCGCGCAAGGTGTTCTCGAACTTCCTGCCGGTGATCGCACTTGAAGCGTCTGAGACCGAGGCTGAAGCCGCCGTGCGCTCCATAGAGGCGGCGGTAGACGCTGTCCGCTCAGGCGAAGCGAGCGCTATCGTCACCAATCCTGTCTCCAAGGCGCGGCTGTATGAGATCGGGTTCAAGTTTCCCGGCCATACCGAGTTTATCGCACACCTCACTGAAGACCTGCCGATGCACGGCGCGCGCGGCCCGGTGATGATGCTGTCAGGCGGCGGCCTGCGCACGGCGCTCGTCTCAATCCACACGCCGCTTCTGACAGCGATCCAGACATTGACGGCTGAGGCTGTGGTGAAGACCGCACATGTGGTGCGCGATGCGCTGAAGCGCGATTTCGCGCTCGCCGAACCTCGTCTGGCGCTCGCTGGATTGAACCCCCATGCAGGCGAAAACGGCGCCCTGGGGCGTGAGGAGATCGACATCCTCGCCCCCGCTCTGGATCAACTGCACGGTGACGGCGTGGATATCGTCGGCCCCTTGCCGCCAGACACCATGTTTCATGAAGAGGCGCGCGCAGGCTATGACGCCGCGATCTGCCTGTATCATGATCAGGGGCTGATCCCGGTGAAAACCCTCGATTTTCATGGCGGCGTGAATATCACGCTGGGGCTTCCGGTCATCCGCACCAGCCCCGATCACGGCACCGCCTTTGACATCGCCGGACAGGGCGTGGCGCGGCCTGACAGCCTGATCGCCGCCCTGCGTCAGGCGGATCTGATGACGCGCAACCGAGAGGCTGCGTCATGAGCATGGATCAGTTGCCGCCGCTGCGCGCGGTGATCGCCGAACACGGGCTCAACGCGGACAAGCGCTTCGGCCAGCATTACCTGCTCGATCTCAATCTGACCGCCAAGATCGCCCGGCTGTGCGGGGATATGAGCGGCGCCACCGTCATGGAAGTCGGCCCCGGTCCCGGCGGGCTGACGCGCGCGCTGTTCAGCGAAGGCGCCGCGCGCGTGACGGTGATCGAAAAGGACCGCCGCTTCGTGCCGGCGCTGGAACAAATCGGCGAAGCTGCGCCGGGCTGCTTCTCCATCATTGAAGCGGATGCGCTGAAAGTGGATGAAGCCGCCCTGCCCTTTGAAGGCGAGCGGATTCTGGCGTCCAACCTGCCCTATAATGTGGGGACAGCTCTGTTGATCAAATGGCTGCAGGCCGATCCGATCTGGTGGACGCGGCTTGTCTTGATGTTTCAAAAGGAAGTGGCCGAACGCGTGGTCGCCACAGCCAGCGACAAGCAATACGGGCGGCTCGCCATTCTGACCGCCGCCGTGGCCAAATCTCGCCATGCCTTCACCGTTCCGGCCCGCGCCTTCACCCCGCCGCCCAAGGTGGACAGCGCGGTCGTAGTGCTTGAGCCCCTGCCCGAGGATCAGCGTTTTTCAGACCTCAAGGCGCTCTCAACCGTAACGGAAAGCGCTTTCGGCCAACGCCGCAAGACCTTGCGCAAATCACTCGGCCCGGCGGCGAGCCAGACGGGCAAAAGCGCAGAGGCGCTGCTCGAGGACGCCGGGATAGACCCCGGCGCGCGCGCGGAAACCATTCCGCCCGAAGGCTTTTTCAAGCTTGCCAAAGCCTGGCGCGCGGCCCGGGGCTAGGCCCAGGCCGCACGACTGGGCGTTTTACTCGCTGTCGCCTTCCGGCGTTTCACCCGCCAGATACTCACCCAGGAAGTTCAGATAGGCGTCTGACGCCGTGATGCGGTTTTCGCGGCGGCGGAACCCATGCCCTTCATCGGGGAAGAGCACATACTCCACAATGGCGCCGTTCTCGCGGGCCGCGGCGACCAGCTCATCGCTTTCCACCTGCAGCACCCGCGGATCATTGGCGCCCTGGATCACCAGCATGGGTTTGACGATCTGGTCGGCGTGGAAAAGCGGAGAGATCGCCCGGTGACGCTCGGCGTCCGTCGCCGGATCGCCCATCTCGTCGTACAGCGCTTCGCGGAAGCTTTCCCACCAGGGCGGGATGGATTCCAGCGTCCGCACCCAGTTGGTGACGCCGAAAATATTGATGCCCACGTCAAAAGCTTCCGGGTGGAAGGTCAAAGCGGCGGCAGTGATATAGCCGCCATAAGAACCGCCGATCACGCCCACGGCGTCATCGCGCACCCAGTCGAGCGAGCGCAGATAATCGCCCGCCGCCACGATGTCCTGCAGGTCTTCCTCGCCATGACGACGGTCATCCATATGGAAGAAGGTTTTGCCATAGCCCGAAGAGCCGCGATTATTGGCGGCGTAGACGGCGTAGCCATTGTTCACGAGGTGCTGGATCGCGGCGCTATAGCCGGCCCGGCTTTGCCCGCCCGGCCCGCCATGCACCCAGACCAGCGCCGGCACAGGCCTATCCGCGCTGGCATTGTGCGGGCGGTACATGATGCCGGGCACGGTCACGCCGTCAAAACTGTCAAAGCGGACGACCTCGGCTTCCACCAGGTCTTCGGGCTTCAGCTCGGGGTTGAGCGCTTCGGTGAGCTGGCGATGCGTTCCGGTCTGAAGATCAACCCAGTGGATATTGTTGGGCGCCACCGATGAGGTCACGCCAAACGCCATCTGGGTTTCATCTTCATTGAAGCGGACGCCGGCCAGATCACCGGCAGGCACGCTGTCAGGCAGGCTGACCGTCTCGCCGGTCGCCGTGTCGAGCACGGTCACATCGGTGAAGCCGTCATTATTGACGGCGCTGACCCGGTACTGGCCGCTGGGCGAATAGCCCACATACATCACGTCCCAGTCCGCTTCGATAAGCGGGGCGCGATCGCCGGTGGCCAGATCATAGGTCCAGGCCTGGTTCCACTCGCCATACTCGTTGGTCGCGTAGACCAAAGCGGTGGAATCCGCGGTGAAGTCATAGGCGCCATAGGCGATATTGCCTTCGTGCTCGGTGATCAGAACAGGCGCTTCATCCGAGGTCAGATCCGCCAGCAAGATATCGCTGTCCGCCGAGGTGCGTGGCCGGTCCAGCGCCAGCCAGCGCCCGTCCGGACTGATCGCCGACATGGACAAGGCATCGGCATTCTCAAAGACAAGGCTGCGTTCGTAGGTCTCCGCGTCATAGGCATAAAGGTCGAACGCGGCCGGATCGCGCTCATTGGTGCTGATCCAGATCTGCGAGCCGTCCGCGGACCAGCCCATAAAGCTCGCCTTGACGTTCTCACCCGGCGTCAGGTCGCGCAGGGCGCCATCGGCTTCACGCACATAAATATGATTGAGCTCGTCCCCGCCGCCATCAGCGGTCACCAGGATGCGGTCATCTTCGGGAAACCAGGACAGCGCATAGGTGGCGTTGGTGTCTGACGCCGTCAGCGCACGTTTATCGCCGCTCTCAGGGTCAAGCGCATAGGCGTTGATCACCCCGGTTTCATCAGACGAAATCAGGATTTCGCCCGTCTCGCTGGAGAAGGCGTATCCTGAGCTCGCGCCCATGCCGTAAGAGGTGGTGTTGAAGAACACTTCGGCCGAATGGCCCAGCTCCGGCTCTGACTGAACAGAGACCGCCGTGGCGGTGGTCGCTTCAGAGGCGCTGACGGTGACGGGGCCGGTGGAGGCCGGACCGCAGGCGGCTAGCACACACAGGCTCGAGACAATCAGCAGGCTGGTTTTAAAGGTCATGGATTCCCTCCCCTGGGTTTCATCGGGAGAGAGGTTAACACGCGTCAACACTTAGGCGAAGCGCCCCAACCTAAAGGCTCTCGCCGGCGTCCTCAGGTCCGAACCCCAGCCGCTCGGCGGCCGCAACCAGCGCCTGCTTGTCGGCGTCATGGGGGATCGCAGACCGGGCCCTCGCGAGCATGGCCTGCGCCAACTCATCCGCCTGAGCGCTGAACAGCGCCTCATCCTGCGCTTTCAGGCCGGACAGGGCGCTGAGCAAGGTGCGGGTGATGACGGGCCGGTTGGCGCCGTCAAACGAGATTGGGTCAAAGCCGCATTCCAGCGCGTGCCGCACTGAGATGCCGGGCAAGAAAACGCGCTGCGTCTGATCCTTTGGGTCTGTGTCCTCATCGGCCTTTTCAGCCAAGGTGACTGACCATTTGTGCAGCACGCGCTGGATCGCGCGAATGGTGTGAATGGCGGTGCCGGGGTCATTCACGCCCGGCGAGAGCGCCTTGGACGCAATCTCCGACAGGACAATCAGCCCAAAGCACGGATCAGAACGGAAATCGCGATCGGAACCCAGATTGAAGCAGGCGCACAGCGCGTCCTCGTCAGCGGCCTCGACCGGTTTCGACAAACGGGCCAAGGGCGCGCCAGCGTCTGTAAACGCGCCGGGCGGCGCTTTGACGACCAGTTGCAAGTCCAGACGGTCACATAGCGCCCTGAGATTTTCGAGCGCCACATTCTGCACAAAGCCCGGCGCCTTGGGATGTAAATCCACGCCGCTTTCAAAGGTTGGCGCTTCATCCACATCGCGCGCCACGGGCGCATGATCAAAGGCCGTCTGGGCCACAGCCTCCACCCGGCGGATGGCTTCGGTGACGTCGCCCAGCTTTGACAATCGGTCGAGCCAGCGGATCAAAGTCGCCACAACGATCAGCACCAGCAGCACGGTCAGGGCGAACAGGATCACGCGCCCGGATCCGGAATACAGCCCCAGCAAGCTGCCGATCACCCCAAGCAGGCTGAACAGGAACGCGCCGATAAAAGTGGAGATGGCGTTCTGCGCCGCGGCGTCTTCGACCAACAAGGCGCGGGCGCGCGGCGTTGCCGAGCTGGAGGCGGAGCGCAACGCCGCCACCATGGTGGAGAGCGAGAAAATCGCCACCGCCAGAAGGCTGGAGGCGAGAATGGTGAGCACCGCTTCGTTGGTCTCAGTCGAGACCAGCTCTTTCCACTCAAATGGCAGGAAGGGGTCGATCAGCGGCGTGATCAGCACGACCAGCGCCGCGCCAGCCGCATAAGCGGCGGGACGCAACCAGATGGACCGAAGCACGCGATTGACGAGAAACTCGGCCCTGGAGAGCATGAAGGGTCTTTCTGCGCAGAAACTTTCAATAAGCAGAAACGCCTGAACTGCGCGTCCGGTTCCCTATTCCTCCATCAGCGCGTCGACAAAGCCTTCAAGCCAGAGGTGGCGGGAGCGTTTCAGGCGTTCGGCGTGCAGGATCTGGCTGAGCTTTTCGAGCGCGCGCGAGAAGTCGTCATTGATCACGACATAATCATACTCGGCCCAGTGCTCGATTTCCGCCTTGGCGCGGTTCATCCGCCCCTCGATCACCTCGTCGCTGTCCTGGGCGCGCTTGTGCAAGCGGTCGCGAAGCAGCTTCAGCGAGGGCGGCAGGATGAAGACGCGCACGACGTCTTCAGGCGCGCTTTCAGCCAACGCCTGGGCGCCTTGCCAGTCAATGTCGAAGATGACGTCACGGCCTTCGTCCAGCGCCTCTTCCACAGGGCCTTTCGGGGTGCCGTAATAATGGTCAAACACCTTCGCCCATTCATAGAATTCGTTGGACTTGGTCTTGGCGATAAACTCGCCCTGCTCCATGAAATAATAGTCTTCGCCGTGCTTTTCGCCCGGCCGAGGCTCACGCGTCGTCGCAGATACAGACAGCACCAGATCGGGGTTCTGGGTCAGAAGCCGCTTGGACAGGGTCGTCTTGCCTGCGCCCGACGGGCTGGACAGCACCAGCATGAAGCCGCGCCGCTGGCCGCGAAACACCGGGCCGGACAGATGATCACCGTGCATGGCGCCTACTCCACATTCTGAACCTGCTCACGCAGGCGATCGACCGTCGCCTTGAGCGCCAGTCCGATATTGGTCAGCTGAGTGTCGCTCGATTTCGAGCACAGCGTATTGGCTTCGCGATTGAATTCCTGAGACAGGAAATCAAGTTTCCGGCCGCAAGGCGAGCCCCCGTCGATGAGCCCGTGCGCGCTGTCGATATGGGCTTTAAGCCGATCGAGCTCTTCGCGCACATCCGCTTTCACAGCCATCATGGCCGCTTCCTGCGCCAGACGGTCCGGATCGACCGTCCCGTCAAGCAGGTCTTCAAGCTTGGCCTGAAGCCGCGCCTTGATGGCTTGCGGCATGGCGCTGTCGCACGCGGCGGCCTGGGTGCGCAACTCGGCGATCTCGCCCAGATGGGCGTCGAGCATGCCTTTCAGCGCTGCGCCCTCTTCCAGCCGCGCCGCTTTCAGACCGTCAAACGCGGCCTCGACCGCCTCCAGAATGGCGGCGTTGCGCGCGTCAATCTGGTCTTCGCTGAGCACAGCGTCTTCAGAGGTGATCACACCCTTCAGCGCCAACAGCTCACCCACGGAGGGAGCCCGGGCGCCGCCGCGATCCACCAGATGAGCGGTGGCGTCCACATAGGCCTGAAGCCGGGCCTGGTCGATGCTGGTTTCGCCCGCAGCGTCCGGCGCCGTCAGCGTCACATTGAGTGAAATAGATCCTCGAGTGAAACGCGCCTTGGCCAGCTCGCGGATCGGATTTTCGAGCGCATCGAGCCCTTGGGGAAGGCGCAGGCGCACATCCAGCCCCTTGCCGTTGACCGACCGCGCCTCGACGGAAACGGCGCCGTAAGCGCCCGAGCGTTCAGTCCGGGCGAAGCCTGTCATGCCAGACAGCGTCATTGCGATAGCCTCCCGCTAGCCCCCTTGGGCGCGTTCGCGTTCAATCCGGCGCCAGCGCGCCACATTGCGATTATGCTCGGCCAGGCTGGATGCAAACGCATGCCCGCCAGTGCCGTCCGCCACGAAGTAATAATACTCGCCCTCAGGCGGGTTCAGGACCGCGGCGATCGCGTCCCGGCCCGGATTGGCGATCGGCGTCGGCGGCAGACCGTCAATCTGATAGGTGTTGTAGGGATTGGACGTGCTGTCGAGCTCGGACCGGCGAATGCCGCGGCCCAGGGGCTCGCCCTGTGTAATGCCGTAAATGATCGTCGGGTCGCTCTGAAGGCGCATGCCGCGTCGTAGCCGGTTCACGAAGACCGAGGCCACCATGGGTCGCTCATGGGCGATGCCGGTCTCTTTTTCCACCACCGAGGCGAGGATGATCGCTTCTTCCGGGGTGTCGAAAGGAAGATCGTCAGCCCGGTTCGGCCACAGTTCTTCGATGAGCGCGTCCTGAGCCGCCTGCATGCGGTCGATCACGCCCTGGCGCGTGTCGCCGCGGCTCACCAGATAGGTTTCAGGCAGCAGCGCGCCTTCGGCCGGCAAGCGCTCGATCTCACCGGTCAGAACGTCTGCAGCCTCAACCACGCGCGCGATCATCGCCGTGGTCAGGCCTTCCGCCGCCGTCACCGGATACTGGATGGTCTGGCCCGAGCGCAGAATGTCGTAGATCTCGACCATGGAGGCGGCTTCCGGGATGGCGAACTCGCCGGCCCGCAAATCACGGTCGCCGCCGTCAATCATCACCATGACGCGAAACAACCGGGCGTCCTCGACCAGGTCTTCGCGCTCCAGCTGGTTAGCGATGGCGATCAGACCGGCGCCGCGCGGCAACAGCACGGTTTCATTGGCCGCAGCCGGCCCCGGCGCGACGAACTGCTGGTTGATCCAGACCCAGCCGCCATAGGCCGCGCCCGCCGCGATGAGCGCCAGCACAACCAGAATTCCGGCGAGCCAGAGCAACAGGCGCGCAAGTCCCCCGCGCGTCTTTTCAGGTTTCGTGGCGGGGGTCTGCGTCTCGCCCATCACCAATCCTGACGCTAGTCAGCTTTGGCGAAGACGACCGAGGCGTTGGTGCCGCCAAAGCCGAAGGAGTTCGACAGAACCGCCGAAAGCTCTTTCTTCACCGCACCCTTGGCCGCCAGATTGATCGGCGTCTCAACAGACGGATTGTCCAGGTTGAGCGTCGGCGGGCAAATGCCGTCGCGCATGGCGAGGATGGAGAACACGGCCTCAACAGCGCCGGCGGCGCCCAGAAGGTGGCCGATGGCCGATTTCGTCGAGCTCATCACCAGATCAGAGGCGGCGTCACCGAACAGACGCTCCACCGCGCCCAGCTCGATCTCGTCGCCCTTGGGCGTCGAGGTGCCGTGCGCATTCACATAACCGATGTCCGCAGGCGTCAGCCCGGCGCTCTTGAGCGCAGCTTTCATGGCGCGGAAACCGCCATCGCCATCATCGGCCGGGGCCGTGATGTGGTGGGCGTCACCGGACAGGCCATAGCCGCGCACTTCAGCGTAAATCGTCGCGCCGCGGGCTTTCGCCGCTTCGTATTCTTCAAGAATGACAACGCCTGCGCCCTCGCCCATGACGAAGCCGTCGCGGTCCTTGTCCCAGGGACGCGAAGCCGCCTTGGGATTGTCATTGAAGCCGGTGGACAGGGCGCGCGCTGCGCCGAAGCCGCCATAGCCCAGACGGGTGATGGCGCTTTCCGCACCGCCCGCCACCATCATGTCCGCATCGCCATAGGCGATCAGACGGGCGGCGTCGCCAATGGCGTGGGCGCCGGTGGAGCACGCCGTCACCACGGCGTGGTTCGGGCCTTTGAGGCCATGACGGATCGAAACCTGGCCGGAGGCGAGGTTGATCAGCATGGCCGGAATCACAAACGGGCTGAGTTTGCGCGGACCGCGCTCGTGCAGCGTGACCGAGGCGTCATAGATGGTCTGAAGACCGCCAATGCCAGACCCGATCAGAACGCCTGCGCGTTCCTTGGCCTCTTCACTCTCCGCTTTCCAGCCGGAATGAGCGAGCGCCTCGTCGGCGGCGGCGATGCCGTAAAGGATAAATTCGTCGATGCGCTTGCGATCTCGCGCGGGCATCACCGCATCAGGGTCAAACGACCCGGGGACGCCTTCGCCCCCGCCGTTGCGCCCGTCGACGCGCGGGATGATACCCGCCACGTGACTGGACAGATCGGACACATCAAAGTGTTCGATCTTCGCCAAGCCTGACTCCCCGGCGATAATCCGGGACCAGACATGTTCAGTTCCGCAGCCGAGCGGGGACACAAGCCCCAACCCGGTCACGACGACGCGACGCTTCGACATGAGATATGCTCCGGCTTAGCCGAGCTTTTCGGAGATGAATTTCACCGCATCACCGACCGTCTGGATGTGCTCAGCGGCATCGTCGGGGATTTCGATATCAAATTCTTCTTCGAACGCCATGACCAGCTCGACATTGTCGAGAGAGTCAGCGCCCAGATCATCGATGAAGGAAGCCTTCTCGGTCACTTTTTCGGCTTCAACGTCGAGATGCTCGACAACGATCTTTTTAACGCGCTCAAGAACGTCGGACATGTCGGTCCCTTTTCAAATTCTGTTTTGCGGACATCCCGGCGGGCGTCGCGCTTCCTAGGTGTTGTTTACGCAAGGAAGGTTCAAGTCCTTCCCCCGTGAAGCGTGCGGGCTGATAACACGCCGAAAACTCGTACGCCAGCCGCACACTGTCTGGCAAGTCGGTCCGGGCGCCCGGACCAATCAAGCCTAGATCATCGCCATACCGCCGTTCACGTGCAAGGTCTGACCGGTGACATAACCGGCTTCCGCACTGGCGAGATACACGCACGCAGCTGCAATATCTGATCCCTGACCCAGCTTGCCAGCCGGAATCGTGGAGAGAATCGCCGCCTTCTGGTCATCGGTCAGCGCGTCGGTCATCGGCGATTCGATGAATCCCGGCGCCACGCAATTGGCCGTCACGCCGCGCGACGCGACTTCCTGGGCCAACGCTTTCGTGAAACCGATCATGCCGGCCTTGGACGCTGCGTAATTGGTCTGACCCGCATTACCGGTGACGCCGACGATGGAGGTGATGCCGATGATGCGGCCGAAACGCTGCTTCATCATGCCCCGCATTGCGGCCTTGGACAGGCGGTAATGGGCTTCCAGATTGACCTTGATGACCGTGTCCCAGTCCTCGTCCTTCATCCGCATCAGCAGCTGATCGCGGGTAACGCCGGCGTTGGAGATCAGGATGTCCAGGCCATCGAGCGCTTCAGACGCCTGCTTGGGCAGGGCGTCGACGCTGTCAGCGTCCGACAGGTTCGCCGGACAGACCGCCGTGCGCTCGCCCAGCTCATCCGCCAGCTCTTTCAGCACTGCCTCACGCGTGCCCGACAGCGCCACCGAGGCGCCTGCCGCATGCAGTGAGCGCGCAATCGCAGAGCCCAGGCCGCCGGTCGCGCCCGTGACGAGCGCTTTTTTCCCAGTCAGATCAAACATGTAAATCTATCCCTTCAGAGAAGCTGCGAAGGCTTCCAGATCTTCGGCGGTCACAAGCGCTGTGCCCTGCGCCTCTTTGATATGCCGCTTGAGCATGGTGGTGAGCACCTTGGCGCCCGCCTCCACGAATTGCTCCACGCCGGCAGCATGCATCGCATCGACGCTCTCGCGCCAGCGCACTTTGCCGGTGACCTGTTCAACCAGCTGGGCGCGCAGGGTTTCTGCATCCGACACCGGCCCGGCGCTGACATTGGTGACGACCGGTACCGACGGATTGGACATCTGCGCGTCTTTCAGCGCCTCCGCCATGGCGTCGGCGGCAGGCTGCATCAGCGGGCAGTGGAACGGCGCGGAGACCGGCAGCAGCATCGCCTTGCGCACGCCCATCTCCTTGATCGCGGCAATCGCGGCGTCCACGGCCGCCTTGTCGCCCGAGATCACGATCTGACCGGGGGCGTTGTCATTGGCGATGGTCACGATGCCGCTCGTTGCGGCCTGAGTGATCGCCTGCTCAGCCTGGTCCATCTCGGCGCCCAGCAGCGCCGCCATGGCGCCCTGCCCGACCGGCACGGCTTTCTGCATGGACTGGCCGCGCAGCTTCAGCAGCTTCGCCGCGTCCGAAACCGACAGCGCGCCCGCGGCGCACAGGGCGGAATATTCGCCCAGCGAGTGACCGGCCACGAATTTCGCCGCCGTCACATCCACGTCGAAATCGGATTTCAGCGCCGCCATCGCCGCCAGCGACACCGCCATGATGGCGGGCTGGGCGTTCTCGGTCAGGGTGATCTCTTCAATCGGCCCGTCCCACATCAGCTCGGACAGGTTCTGGCCCAGGGCCTCGTCCACCTCGTCAAAGACGGCGCGCGCCGACGCGAAGCTGTCCGCCAGCGCCTTGCCCATGCCGACGGCCTGGCTGCCCTGTCCGGGAAAAGTGAATGCAAGCGCCATGCGGCGTCCTCCCTCGCAACTCTGATTGCACGCGGGATAGCCGGGCGCAGCTTGAGTGGCAAGGTCTCGACCCGCTTGCGCCCGCGTCCGCCTTCGCTTATACACCGCGGCTTCACCGGCTGCGGTCCTCTGGTCGTGGTCCGTCTCGGCATTGTGTGTCGGGCGGGACCAGGGGAGCCGACGTGAGACCATCCGGCCCTTCGGATGTTGCTTGCGCCGCGGCCCTTCAGAAGGGACGACAACGTCTTATGAACAAATACGAACACGTGTTCATCGCGCGCCCGGATGTTTCTCCGACGCAGATGGAATCTTCGATCGAAGAGCTCAAGGCTCTGATCGAGGAAAAAGGCGGCAAGGTGCACAAGACCGAATACTGGGGTCTGCGCACGCTGGCTTATCGCATGAACAAAAACCGGAAAGGCCATTACGGCTATCTGGACATGGAAGCTGGCAACGAGGTGCTTGAAGCTCTCGATTACCGCCAGCGCTTCGCCGACGACGTCATGCGCTACATGACCTGCCGCGTCGACGAACTGAACGAAGAACCGAGCGCTGTGCTTCGCAAAGGCGAAGACCGCAAGCGCCGCGAACGCCGCTAGGGAGTCCCGGAACATGGCTGAGATCTCCATCTCCAACGTCCCTGCTCGCCGCGCGTTCCAGCGCCGCCGCAAGGTTTGCCCGTTCTCCGGCGAAAATGCGCCGAAGATCGACTACAAGGACATCAAGCTGCTTCAGCGTTACATGTCCGAACGCGGCAAGATCGTGCCGTCTCGCATCACCGCCGTGTCGGCCAAGAAGCAGCGTGAACTCGCCCGCGCCATCAAGCGCGCTCGTGTTCTGGCCCTTCTGCCGTACGCCGTCGATTAAGGGAGCTTAAGACCATGCAAGTTGTTCTGCTTGAACGTGTCGAAAAGCTCGGCGCCATCGGCGACGTGGTGACGGTGAAGCCGGGTTACGCCCGCAACTTCCTGCTGCCGCAAGCCAAAGCGCTGCGCGCCACCAACGCCAACATGGAACGCTTCGAGCGCGAGCGCGAAGCAATCGAGAAGCTGAACGCCGAGCGCGCCGCCAAGGCCCGCGAGGAAGGCTCTCACCTGGACGGCGCGACCTTCGTGCTGATCCGCCAGGCGTCTGAATCCGGCCAGCTGTACGGTTCGGTGTCCACCCGTGACATCGCCGACGCAGCCTCCACGCCGGAATTCGCGGTCACCCGCGGCATGGTGGACCTGAACACCGCGATCAAGACGCTGGGTCTGCACGAAGTGCGCCTGGTTCTGCACGCGGATGTGGACACCACGATCACCATCAACATCGCCCGCACCGAGGACGAAGCCGAGCGTCAGGCCAAAGGCGAGGACGTGATCGCGTCCGCCGCTGATGAAGACCGCGCTCTGGCCGAAGCCCAGGCCGTCGAACTCGCAGAGTCCGGCGTCGAAGGCGACGACGATGATTACGGCTCCAACGATGCGGACGCCGAAGAGACTGAAGAAACCGAAAGCTAGGGCTTTCAACTCTTCTGATCTGACGACGGGCGGCTCTCACACAGAGCCGCCCGTTTTCGTTTGGGCTAGACCGACCGAAGTTTAAGGCTGGCGAAGATCAGGGTCGCCAAGAGTGTGAATGCAGTGGCGCGAAGCCCGAAAAACCATCCTGCAGGCAAAGCGAAGACTGGCGAGACGACTGCCTCTGAAAAGGCCATGCCGAGCACCTCGCGAACCCAGCGTACAAACTCCGGGCCCTGGCTCAGATAAGTCCCGACGCTCAGCCTCAAACTGTCGCGGTTGATCAGATCTATCACGATCAACAGATCGAACGCCGCGCCGAGGGTGATGAGAACTGCACACATTCCGACCAAAAGGCGCATGGTCTAGCCCTCCCGCTCGGACCGCATCCGCTCGATGCGCAATTCCACGCGGCGGATCTCCATCAGGAGCCGATTGGTCTCCATCTTGGGCGCCAGCGTGCTCTTGAAGATGGCGGAAAACACCAGAAGCACCACAGAGGGCAGCCCCCAGCGCAGCGCCTCCATCACGGCGCCCGCCTGGTAGAATTTCACCGCGCAGAATGCCCCGCCGATGAACATCAGCGCCTGAGCGATCATGATCGTCCAGTGCACCCAAGCGGTGCGGCCGGTGAACAGGCTGAGCGCCTGGGCGAAATAGCCCGGCTCGAGATCGAGCTGGGGCGAGCGGCCGTCAGCCTCTCGCAGGCTGTCTTCAATCATGCGGTCGAGATCACTCATCGGATCCTCCTTGGAGTTGCGCGGCGATTTTCCGGCGCGCATGCATGAGACGGGTCTTGATCGTGCCCGTCGGGACGTCGAGCGCGGCGGCGATCTCCGCCACGTTCAAACCCTGGATGTGATACAGCCAGAGCGCCGCGTGCTGCTCAGGCGGCAAATCACGCATGGCCTCACGGATGCGCAAGGCGTCCACCGCCCGGTCCGGATCATGGGATTCAGGCGGCGGTTCAGCTTGGGCGTCCGCTTTCAGGCGGCGGCCGGACTGGCGCTGACGGATCAGGCGCGCGCAACGGCGCTGGACAATGCGAAACGCGAACGCCGGAAAGGCGTCCACATCCCTTAAGCGCGGCAGATCTTTGAGGATCTCAACCCAGGAATCCTGCACCGCCTCCTCCACGCCATCCGCATCGCCCATCAGGCGCCAGGCGAAGGCGGACAGGCGCGGCGTCCAGCGGCTCGCCAGCGCGCCGAGCGCCCGGCGGTCGCCGGTGCGGGCGGAGGCGGCGAGATAGCCGTCCAGTGCGCGTTCAAGATCCTGGCTCATGCCCTGTCCTTTCGTTCAGGAGACAAGGTGCGACGGGGAGCCAATCGGGTTCATTGACACAAACACTTTTTCCCAGCACATCCCCCTTCCCGCGCGGATCAATGGCTTTACGACTGTTCCGGCGAGGCTTTCGGACTTGTCCACAGCCGCCTGTGGATGACCGGGAATCACTCCCGGAAAACTTCAAGACGTGTATTGCACGATCAATCCGGGTTAAGGATTGCAGACCATGACAGCAGAATCCTACGACCACACCCCCGCCCCGCTGGAAAGCCACGCCCCGCCTCATAATATCGAGGCGGAACAGGCCCTTCTGGGCGCCTTGCTGTTTGATAACGAGGTGTATCACCGCGTCGGCGACTGGCTGAAACCTGATCATTTCTATGATCCGCTGCATGGCCGCATCTATGAAGCGGCGAGCCAGCTGATCATTTCTGGCGCGCTGGCGGATGCCGTAGTGCTGAAAACCCGGTTCGAACGCGATCCGGGCATGAAGGAAGTGGGCGGCGCGGTCTATCTCGCCGATCTGATGCGCGAAGCGCCCGAACCCGCCTCCGCCGGCGAGTATGGCCGTCTGATCTATGATCTGGCCATGCGGCGCGAGCTGATCCGGTTCGGCGATGAAGTCTCCCACGCCGCCAATGCGCCTGAGCCCGATGACAGCGCGGAAGACATTCTGCAAGGCGCCGAGCGTCGCCTGTTCGCGCTGGCCGAACAGGGCGGCACGTCCAAGGCGCTCGAACCGTTTCATCTGGCGGTCCATAAATCACTGGAGATCGCCTCGGCGGCCTATAAGCGCGGCGGCGGCCTGTCGGGCATCTCCTCGGGGCTGAAATCGCTGGACGCCAAGATGGGCGGCCTGCACCCGTCTGACCTGGTGATCCTCGCCGGGCGCCCCTCCATGGGCAAAACCGCGCTGGCCACCAATATCGCCTTCTCGGTGGCGCGCAATTATCAGGCGGAAGAACAGCCCGACGGCACCCGCAAGACCACCAATGGCGGCATCGTCGCCTTCTTCTCGCTGGAGATGTCGTCTGATCAGCTCGCCACCCGTCTGGTGGCGGACTACACCGGCATTTCCGGCTATCTGATCCGTCAGGGCAAGATCGACGCCGCCCAGTTTGAAGACATTCGCGACGGCGTGCACGAGATCGCCGGCATCCCGCTCTACATCGACGACACGGGCGGCCTGCCCATCGGCTCGCTGATGGCGCGGTGCCGGCGCCTGAAGCGCACCATCGGGCTTGATATGGTGGTGGTGGACTACCTGCAGCTGGTCACGGGTTCGAAAAGCTCGGGCGAGAACCGGGTGCAGGAAATCTCCGAAGTCACCCAGGCTTTGAAAGCGCTGGCGAAGGAACTGTCCGTGCCCGTGATCGCCCTGTCCCAGCTGAGCCGTCAGGTGGAGCAGCGCGAAGACAAGAAGCCCCAGCTGTCCGACCTTCGTGAATCGGGCTCGATCGAGCAGGACGCCGACGTGGTGCTGTTTGTGTATCGCGAGAGCTATTATCTCGAACGCCTGGAGCCCAAGGAAGGCACAGAGCAGCATCTGGCATGGGAAGACGAGATGCGCGAGATCCGCAACCAGGCGGACGTCATCATCGGCAAACAGCGTCACGGCCCGATCGGTTCGGTGAAAGTGGCGTTCGATCCAGATCGTACGAAATTCTCCGATCTCGATTACTCTGGCCGTCAGGATCACGAGTAAGGGCGCGGCGCTGCGCCCTAACGCTTGCTCCCAGGCGCGAGCGCAGCCACATAGAGCGTCAGATGTCTGTTCTCGCTACGCCTTCTGCTGACAATACCCGCGCGCGCCTGATCGTTGATCTGGACGCGGTGTCGCGCAATTTCAAAGTCTTGCAAAAGCTCAGCCCGAACGCTGAGACCAGCGCCGTGGTCAAGGCGAACGCCTATGGGCTGGGCGCCGGGCCTGTGGCGCGGCGGCTGATGAAAGAGGGCGCGCGGACCTTCTTCGTCGCCACTGTGGAAGAAGGCGTCGAAGTGCGTGAAGCCCTGGGCGACGCTACGCCGGACATCTGGGTGTTTTCTGGCTATCGCGCCAAAGACCGTCCGCTCTACGCCAAACACCGACTGGGCGCTGTGCTGAACCAGCCGGGCGAGACCGCGCAATTTCGCGCCGACCCAGTGGGGCCGTGTGCGGTCCATATCGACACCGGGATGGCGCGGCTTGGCTATGGCGCAGGCGATATCAGCGGCTTGCTGACGGCGTTGCAGGCGCTCGACGTCTCCATGGTGATGAGCCATCTCGCCTGTTCTGAAGAGACGGCGTCAGCCCAGAACATTCGCCAGCTGGAGCGCTTTACGGCGCTGACCAACGCCCTGCCTGAAACCCGGTTGAGCCTGGCCAATACCGGCGGCGTCCTGCTGGACGAACGCTATCATTTCGATCTGACCCGGCCCGGCATCGGGCTTTATGGCGCGACGGCTGACCTGAACGCTGACAATCCATTTGAGCCTGCCATGACCCTTCAAGCGCCGATCCTGCAATTGCGCGAAATCGACGCCGGCGACACGGTCGGTTATGGCGCAACCTATGTGGCGCATTCGCCACGCCTGATCGCGACTGTGGCCGCAGGCTACGCCGATGGCTTGCCCCGCGCGCTGTGGGGGTCAGGATGCGCCCGCATCAATGGATTGCGCGCGCCTATCGTTGGAAAACTCAGCATGGATCTGACCATGATCGACGTCACCGGTCTGGAACACGACATCGCCCAGGGCGCCGTGCCTGAATTTTTCGGACCGGACCTGTATCAGGCGGCGGCGCTGGACGGCACCTTGCCCTATGAAATCCTGACCGGGCTCGGCGCCCGGGCCGAGCGCATTTACAAGGGAGCGCCATGAACCCGTTACGCGCCATCGGAGCCGGCCTGCTCGCGCTATTGCGCTCGGCGGGCGCTGTCGCCCTGTTCGCCGGTCATGCGCTGGCGGCCATGGTCCGTCCCCCCTATTTCGGCGGTCAGCTGGTCCAGCAGATCATCAAGATCGGCTTTCTCTCCCTGCCGGTGGTCGGACTGACGGCGCTGTTCACAGGCGCGGCGCTGGCGCTCAACATCTATACCGGCGGCACGCGCTTTAACGCGGAAAGCTTCGTGCCGAACATCGTCGCCATGGGCATTGTGCGCGAGCTGGGCCCGGTCATCGCCTCCTTGATGCTGGCGGGCCGGGTGTCATCGGGCATCGCGGCTGAAATCGGCGCCATGCGCGCCACCGAACAGATCGACGCGCTGCATACCCTGGCCACAGACCCCATGCGCTATCTGATCGCGCCGCGGGTGCTGGCGGGCGTTCTGGTGCTGCCCATCTTGGTCGCAACGGCCGACATCATCGGCATTTACGGCGGCTATCTGGTCAGCGTGCACTCGCTTGATTTCAACCCGACCATCTATGTGCGCAACACCTGGGACTTCCTGGAGAACTGGGACATCATCTCCGGCCTGATCAAGGCCGCGGTGTTCGGCTTCATCCTCACCTTGATGGGGTGCTATCACGGCTATTACGCCCAGGGCGGCGCCCAAGGGGTGGGCCGGGCCGCCACCAACGCCGTCGTCGCCGCGGCGGTGCTGATCTTCGCCGCCAATTATCTGCTCACCTCCCTGTTTGTGTGATCGTCATGACCGAGCGCGTTAAAATCGCCTGGAAGAACATCACGGTGGGCTTTGACGGCCGCAAGCCGGTGCTCAAGGACCTCAACCTCCAAGCCCATGAAGGCCGCTCGCTGGTGATCATCGGCGGCTCTGGCACAGGCAAGTCCGTCACCATCAAGACGGCCCTGGGGCTGATCCGGCCGCAGTCCGGCACGGTCGAGATCGACGGCGTCGCCGTGCGCGCCGGCCATGAAGATGATCCCGGCGTCGCCCAGATCGGCATGTTGTTTCAGTCCGGCGCCCTGTTTGATTCCCTGCCGATCTGGAAGAACGTCGCCTTCCGTCTGCTGCACGCCGAGCATGTGAACGCCGATGAAGCGCGCACCCGCGCCATCGAGGCGCTGGAACAGGTGGATCTGGACGCCCATGTGGCTGACCAGCGCCCCGGCTCGCTGTCCGGCGGCATGCTGAAACGCGCCGCGCTGGCCCGCGCCATCGTCGCCCGGCCGAAAATCCTGTTCTTTGACGAACCCACCACAGGCCTTGATCCCGTGACCGCGGACGTCATCAACAAGCTGATCGTGCGTCAGGTGAAAAATCTCGGCGCCACGGCGGTCTCGATCACCCACGACATGACCTCGATGCGCCATATCGCCGATGATGTGGCCATGGTCAAAGACGGCCAGATCCTGTGGCGCGGCGCGCTTGAGGGCGTGGAAAGCTGCGCCAATGACGAGGTGTGCCGCTTCGTGCGCGGCGAAAGCTCGGAAGAGTGATCGTCTGCGCCTGTTCCGGCGCCAGCCGAATCGCCGCGTTTAGGCTATAGTTCGCCCTCGCCTTCTGTAAGGAGCCCGCATGGCCCGTTCCGACACCGTCTATGTCTGCCAGTCCTGTGGCGGCGTGCACGCCAAATGGGCGGGACGGTGTGATGCCTGCGGGTCCTGGAACACGCTGGTGGAGGAAAGCGGCGCCAGCGCGCCTCTGGGCTCCGGCGCCAAGGCGCCCAGCCGCTCCACCCGCCGCTCGCGGCTGGAGCTGGTGGATCTGGGCAGCGCCACCGAAGACCCCAAGCGCTTTGAAACCGGATTGCGCGAGCTTGACCGCGTCGCCGGCGGCGGGCTGGTGCCCGGCTCGGCCGTGCTGGTGGGCGGCGATCCGGGGATCGGCAAATCCACGCTGCTGCTGCAGGCGGTCGCGCTTCTGGCCAAGGCGGGCGCGAAAGCGGTTTACATCTCTGGAGAGGAAGCCGCCGATCAGGTGCGCCGTCGCGCCCGGCGGCTCGGCCTCGCCGACACGCCAGTGGCGCTGGCTGCGGAGACCAGTCTTGAGGTCATTCTCGACGGGCTGAAAAAAGAAACGCCCGACATCGCCGTCATCGATTCGGTGCAGACCCTGTGGTCGGATCAATTGGCGGCGGCGCCAGGCACGGTCGCCCAGGTGCGCGCCTGCGCGCAGGAGCTGGTCCGGTTCGCCAAGAAGAAGAACACCATCATCATTCTGGTCGGTCACGTCACCAAGGACGGCCAGATCGCTGGCCCGCGCGTGGTCGAGCATATGGTGGACGCGGTGTTGTATTTTGAAGGCGAGCGCAGCCACCAGTTCCGCATCCTGCGCGCGGTGAAGAACCGCTTCGGCCCGACCGATGAAATCGGCGTGTTCGAAATGGTCGACGCCGGTTTGCAGGAAGTGGCGAACCCGTCCGCACTTTTTCTGGATGGACGCGGTGAAGCCGCTTCCGGCGCGGCCGTTTTCGCCGGCATGGAAGGCACGCGCCCGGTTCTGACGGAAATTCAGGCGCTTGTAGCGCCCGCCGCGTTCGGCACGCCGCGACGTGCGGTTGTGGGCTGGGATTCAGGTCGCCTGGCTATGGTGCTGGCGGTGCTTGAGGCGAGATGCGGCCTTGGATTCGGCGGGCGTGACGTTTATTTGAACGTCGCAGGCGGGTTGAAGATCAACGAACCCGCCGCAGATTTGGCGGTGGCTGCAGCCTTGATCTCTTCGTTCCTGGATACTCCCCTGCCCGCCGAGGGCGTGGCGTTTGGCGAGATTTCCCTGTCTGGCGATGTGCGCCCGGTCGGCCGCGCGGATGCGCGCCTGAAAGAAGCCGCAAAACTGGGGTTCAACCGCGCCCTCGCCCCAGAAGGCGTTGAAGGCGCAGGCGTGCAGGTGGACAGCGTCTCCACTGTTCAGGCGCTCGTGCGCCGATTGGGCCAAGACGCCGTTTAAGGCGCGCAACAGAGGCAGGAAAGGGACAAGATGAACGCAGCACTCGCCGGATTTGATCTCTTCGCCCTCGTCATCCTGTTTGCATCCGGGATCATGGCGCTGATGCGCGGCTTTGTGCGTGAAGCCTTGACCGTGACCGCCCTTGTGGCCGCCGCCCTCGCCGCGCTCTGGACCCGGCCTGTCTTCGCGCCGTTGACCCAATCTGTGATCGGATCGGCGCTCTTCGCCAACCTGATTTCAATGGGCATCGTGTTCTTGCTGGTCTATCTGGCGGTCAGTTTTGTCACCGGACCGTTGACCCATAACGTCAAACAGGGCGAGGACGTCCCTGTTCTGGACCGGGCTTTGGGGTTTGTTTTCGGTCTGGCGCGCGGCCTGGTGCTGCTGGGCCTTCTGGTTCTGGTGTTCAAGAACACCCTGCCCGGCGCCACGCCCAACTGGCTGACGGGCTCTCGCGTCTATCCGCTGGCCGAGGCCAGCGCCAATCTTTTGCAGTCGCTTGCCCCTGAATCCAGCTGGGTCAACGCCAAGAAGGCTGCAGATCAACCGCAACAGAGCGTTGACGAAGACCCGATCGGTCGGCTTATCGAGCGCACAAACGAGGACGAGGACGGATGAGCTTTCCCAGCCTGACCTATGATCCCGCCACCGACCGGCCGCAGGAAGAATGCGGCGTGTTCGGCGTGCGTCGCGTGGCCGATGCGTCGGTCCTGGCCGCCTTCGGCCTTCACGCCCTGCAGCATCGCGGGCAAGAGGCCTGCGGCATCACCAGCTATGACCGTGAAAAAGGCCGCTTCACCACCGAGCGCCATCTGGGGCTGGTAGGCGAGCACTTCACCGAACCCAAGCGGCTCGAGCGCCTGACGGGCGACATGGCGATCGGCCATGTGCGCTATTCCACCTCCGGCGGGTCGGGCATGCGCAATGTGCAGCCGCTCTATGCCGATGTGCGCGGCGGCGGCATCGCGCTGGCGCACAACGGCAATCTGACCAACGCCCGCAAGCTGCGTGAAGAGCTGGTCGCCGGCGGCGCCATCTTCCAGTCCACCTCGGATTCCGAAGTGATCCTGCAGCTCGCCGCGCGGTCCAAACAGCCTGACTCCGTTGAGCGTCTGATTTCCGCCTTCACCCAGATCGAAGGCGCCTTCGCCCTGGTGGCGATGACCAATGATCTGCTGATCGGCGCGCGTGACCCGCTGGGCATTCGCCCGCTGGTGATGGGCGTGCTGGACGGCGCGACGATCTTCGCGTCCGAGACCTGCGCGCTGGACATGATCGGCGCGCGCTATATTCGCGACATTGAACCGGGCGAAGTGGTGATTGTCTCTGACGACGGACTCGAGACCCGACGCTACGCCCCGGCCCGCCCCGCGAAAACCTGTGCGTTCGAATACATCTATTTTGCGCGCCCGGACTCAGTGATCGACGGCATTTCCGTTTACGAGGCGCGCAAGCGCATGGGCATTCGCCTCGCCCAGGAATGCCCGGCTGACATTGATGTGGTGGTGCCGGTGCCCGATTCCGGCATGGCTGCGGCTTTGGGCTTCTCAGAAGAGATCGGCCGACCGTTTGACCTGGGGATCATCCGCGCGCACTTCGCCGGCCGGACCTTCATTCAGCCCACCCAGGCCAAGCGCGATCTGGGCGTGCGGCGCAAGCACTCGGCCAATGTCTCGGTGCTGCGCGGCAAGCGCGTCCTGCTGGTCGACGACTCCATCGTGCGCGGCACCACGTCGAAAAAGATCGTACGCATGGTGCGCGAGGCCGGCGCGACGGAAGTGCATTTCCGCTCCGCCTGCCCGCCGATCACCCATCCCGATTTTTACGGCATCGACATGCCGATGCGCGAAGAGCTGATGGCCGCCAGCCATGAGCCCGACAAGATGATCGAGATGCTGGAATGCGACTCGCTGGGCTTCCTCTCCGTGGAAGGGCTCTACTGGGCCATTCACGGCGAAGCCCGCAATCCCGAAAGCCCCCAGCTCGCCGACCATTATTTCACCGGGGATTACCCCACTCGCCTTGTGGACCACGATCGCGCTGCGTCTTCCAAGGATGAACAACTCTCGCTTCTGGTTGACGCATGACCGATACAAAACCGCTTGCAGGCCGCGTGGCGCTGGTGACCGGCGCTTCGCGCGGGCTGGGCTACGCCATTGCCCTGAAACTGGCTGAGGCTGGCGCCGAAATCATCGCCACCGCCCGCACCCAGGCTGGCCTGGAAGAGCTTGACGACGCGATCAAGGCGATGGGCGGCAAGGCCACCCTGGTCCCGCTTGATCTGAACTCGGCTGACGGCATCGAAAAGCTGGCCGAAGCTGTGGCGGGCCGCTGGAAAAAACTCGACATCATGGTGGCGAACGCCGGCGTTCTGGGCACGTTGACGCCCGCCGCGCAAATTCCCTCCAAGGTGTGGAACGAGGTTCTGGCGACCAATCTGATCGCCCCGGCGCGCATGATCCGCGCCTTTGAGGGGCTTCTGAAAGCCTCTGACGCAGGCCGGGCCGTCTTCATGACCTCCGGCGTCGGCAGCAGCCGCGCCAAGGCCTATTGGGCCGCCTATGGCGCGTCCAAGGCCGGGCTCGACAATCTGGTTCAGTCCTGGGCGGAAGAGCTGATTGATACGCCGCTGCGCGCAAACCTGCTCAATCCCGGCGCGACGCGGACCCGCATGCGCGCCAAGGCGGCGCCCGGCGAAGACCCCGAAACCCTGCCGACACCTGAAGAGATCGCGCCGAAAGTCGTCGAGCTGTGCCTGCCGAGCGAAACCCGCAATGGCGAGATTGTCAGCGCGCAAGGCTAGGCCTCGCACGCTTTGTCACAAACACGAAAAAGGCGGCCCGCGGGCCGCCTTTTTTATTTGTCCTTGGCGTAGGGGTTTTTCTGCCCCTTCACGATCAGGCGGATCGGCACGCCCGGCAGGTCAAACGCCTCTCGCAGACCATTCATCAGATAGCGTTTATAGCTGTCAGGCAATTGCGACGCCCGGCTGGCCATCAGAACGAAGGTCGGCGGTCGCGCCTTGGTCTGGCTCAGATAACGCGGTTTGACCCGGCGGCCGTCCACGGCGGGCGGCGGGTGACGCTGGACCATTTCGGCGAGCCAGTCATTGAGATCGCGGGTTTTCACCTTCACGTCCCAGTTCTTGTGCAGCTCGGAAACGGCCGGCATGATCTTGTCGAGCCCGCGGCCTGAAATCGAGGAGATCGGGATCAGCGGCGCGCCCTTGATCTGCGGCAAAAGACGTTCGAACTCTTCACGCAACTCAACCAGCTTGGCCTGTTTGTCCTCAATCAGATCCCATTTGGTGATCAAGACGATCAGGCCCCGGCCCTCGGTCACCACCTTGTCGGCGATGGTCAGGTCCTGTTTCTCGAACGGGCGTTCGGCGTCCACCAGCAGCAAGACGATCTCGGCGAATTTGATGGCGCGCAGCGTATCCGCCGCGCTCATCCGCTCCAGCCGGTCATCCACCTTGCCGCGTTTTCGCAAGCCCGCCGTATCATGCAGACGCACGCGGCGGCCATCCCATTCCCACTGGACGGCGATGGCGTCCCGGGTCAGTCCGGCTTCGGGCCCGGTGATCAGACGGTCTTCGCCGATCAGCGCGTTGATGAGCGTGGATTTGCCCACATTCGGTCGGCCGGCGACGGCTAGGCGCAAGGGCGCGCCCTCTTCATCTTCCTCTCCGGTCAGGCCCTGCGCTTCCAGTTCCGACCGGATGCGCGCGCGAACTTGCTTGAGCGCGCCGGTCAGCCGCGAATACAGATCCCCCATGCCCTCGCCATGCGCAGCGGAAATGGGGACAGGCTCGTCCATACCCAGCTTCCACGCTTCCATGGCGCCGTATTCGCCCTTGGAGCCTTCGCACTTGTTGACGGCGAGAATGACGGGGATGTGATGGCGGCGCAGAATATCGGCGAAGCGCTCATCCATCGCCGTGACGCCTTCACGCCCGTCGATCAGGAAGATGCAGACATCGGCTTCATCAAGGGCGGCTTCGGTCTGGGCGCGCATGCGCGCCTCGATTCCGGCCTTGTTGTCTTCATAGCCGGCGGTGTCCACCAGACGCAGTTCAAGGTCGCCGATACGGCCACGGGCTTCGCGCCGGTCGCGCGTCACGCCCGGACGGTCGTCCACGATCGCTAGCGGCTTGCCGGCGAGACGATTAAACAGCGTGGACTTGCCCACATTGGGCCGTCCCACAATGGCGAGAGCAGGCAGGGTCGATTTCAAAGAATGGCTCCAGAGCCCCCTGAAATCAGCGTAAAGCGATCAGGCGGCCTTCATCGGTCAGCACGAGCACCGTTTCATCTGCGATCACAGGCGCAATGTAAACCGAATCTCCCAGATCGCGATCACCCATCTGCGCGCCCGTCGCCGGGTCATAGATCCGTAAATGGCCCTCCGAGGACGCCACCACAAGGCGGTTCCCTGCCAAAATCGGCCCCGCCCAGGAGACGCGGTGCTTGCGTTTGCGCTCATTGCGGAACTGCTGCAGCTGGGTCAGCCAGCGCACAGCGCCGGTATTGCGCTCAATCGCGACCAGCTCGGCATTCACCGTGGTCAGGAACAGGAAGTCGCCTGCGATGGTCGGCGCATTCAGGCCGCCCGCCGGCTGCTCCCAGATGCGCTCACCGCTGCGAATGTCAAACGCCGCCATCGATCCTGAATGGCTCATGGCGTAGACCGCATCGCCCAGAATGACGGGGCTGGCGGCGATGTCGTTGATGGTGGAGAGCGGGGTCAGACCACCTGCGCGGGTCAGGGAATCTGACCACAGCACGGTGCCGTTCTGCGCGCGAAGGGCCACAAGCTCGCCAGAGGAATACGGCGCGATGACCACTTCACCCAGCACAGCCGGGCTCGGCGAGGTCAGGATGCGAGCCGTCTCGGCGATGGAGCGGTGGGTCCACAACACGTCGCCCGTATTCGCATCCAGCGCCAGCAATTCGTTATCATCGGTGGACACGAACACCCGGCCGTCGGCCACGGTGGGCGAGGAATGGAACGGGGTCAGCGAATGGGCGCGCCAGATTTCGTCGCCCGTTGCGGCGTCCAGCGCCACAAAGAAGCCGCCGCCCGAATGGGCGTAGATGCGGCCGCTGTCAAAAGACAGACCACCGCCAAAGGTCAGAACCTGATCGCCGCCCCGGAAGAAAGGCAGGAAGCCGTCGCCTTCCGCTTCATGCAGGCTGGGATCGTCCAGGCGCGTGCGCCAGATCTCTTCCCCGTCAGACAGGTTCAGCGCCGAGATGCGACCGCCAGCGTCGATGACATAGGTCACGCCGTCAGACACCACAGGGCGGGCGTTGATGCGCGCATTGCGGCTGGAGCCGTCGCCGATGCGAGAGCGCCAGACGATGTTGAGATCGCCGCTGGCCTGGGTGTGCTGCATGGCGTGGGTCGGATAGCCGTCCGCTTGCGGCCAGGCCGTATTCACATAAGCCCGCGGCAAGGAGACGACGCCCGCCTCATCCACGCGCAACGTATCGCCCAGCTCCAGCACAGACCGGCGTTCGGCGGCGGGCGGCGCGTTGGGATCATCGGTCTCTTCGTCCTGAAACGGGTTCAGATTGCTCAGACGTTCGCCGGCGCCGCAGCCCGTCAGCACAAGGCTGGCGGCCATCAGGGCGTAAAGCGGCAGGGTGCGAGACAGGGTCACTGCCCGTCCTCCTCTTGCTCGGCGGTCTGACCCGCAGTCTCAGCTGGCGCTTGCGCCGGCTCCTGAGTGTCCGCAGCAGGCTCGACTGCGGGCTGCGCGGTCATCTCAACCGGCGCCGCTACGGGGGCGCGTTGATTGAGATAGGACTGCGCCTCCACCACGCGCTGGCTCATCCCCTCAGGCATATCGAGCGCGATCGACAGCAATTGATAACGCTGACGCGCTTCGTCCCAGCGTTCGTCGCGCAAGGCCGCAGCGGCCATCAGCTCACGCGCCAGCAGCCCGACAGGTGCTGCGCCTTCGGTCAGCGGTTCGAGCCGGTTGGCGAGATCGTCATAGGACAGCGCGTCAAACTGGGCGAGCGCCGCCTGATACCGGGCCAGATCCCGGATCATCGGCTCGGGGCTGAGTTCAGCAGCCCGAGCGAACAGGCGCGCCGCATCATCGCGATTGCCCTGGGACAGGGCAATGTCGCCGCGACGCATCAGCGCCAGGGTTTCATATCCGCGCGGCGCAGACTCGGTAAGCGCCTGGAACTGGCTGTCGGCCTGCATGACGTTGCCGGCTTCATACAGCTCGGCCGCCGCCTGGAAGGCGTCTGAGGCGCTGTCGGCGCGCTGCTTGGTGGACCATTCAATGAATTGATACGCCCCCACGCCCAGCACGATCGCAGCGACACCGCCGCCAACCCACGGGCCCCATTGCTTGAGAAGGGCTTTGTACCGTTCCTGGCGCAGCTCTTCTTCAACTTCGTCGAAAACGTCGACCACCGGGGCGCTCCACTTGTTTCAAATCTCTGTGCGGCGGACCCTAGCCGCGTGCATCGCGACGGGCAATACGCGCTTGCGGTATCAGCGCTTCTTGGCGCTGTAGACATGATCGGGGCCCGGAAAGGCGCGCGAACGAACTTCGCTGGCGTAGGCCTTGAACGCCGCCTCGGATAATTCACGTAAGTTGCCGTATTTTTTGACAAATTTCGGCGTCCAATCGAACAGGCCCAGCATGTCCTGCATCACCAGCACCTGACCATCGCACGCCGATGACGCGCCAATGCCAATTGTGGGCACTGACACCATCTGCGTCACTTCACGCGCCAGGTCTTCGGCCACGCCTTCCACCACAATGGTGAAAGCGCCCGCCTCGTCCATGGCGCGCGCTTCGGCCAGCACTTTGGCGCGGCTGTCGTCATCGCGGCCCTTGGCCTTGAAGCCGCCATCCGCCAGCGCCGCCTGGGGCCGCAACCCCACATGAGCCACCACCGGAACGGCGCGATCCACCAGATAGCGCACCGTGTCCGCCATCTGCACGCTGGTCTCGAGCTTCACCGCGCCAGCGCCGGTCTCCTGCAACACGCGCACGCAATTAGCGAAGGCCTGCTCTTTGGATTGCTCATAGCTGCCAAACGGCATGTCCACGACCACCAACGCCTGCTTGGAGCCGCGCATCACCGCCTGACCGTGCAGGATCATCATCTCCAGCGTCACGGAGATGGTGTTGGGCAGGCCATGCACCACCATGCCCACCGAATCGCCCACCAGAATCAGATCTGTGTGCGGATCCATTACAGCGGCCATCGGCGCGTCATAAGCCGTCAGAGAGACTATGGGCTCACCGCCCTTGCGAGCGCGGATGTCGGGCGGGGTGAGCCGCTTGATCGGCGCCTGGGTTTGAGCGGACATGGAGGGGACTCCCTAACAATCAGAGCCCGGCAGACTATCGCGCTTTCGCAGGCGCACAAGTCAGCTGGCGTCACTGTATCGTGTAGGGATCAGATATAGCTGCGCACGCCGGGCAGCACCCAGGCGAAGCCCAGCGCTACAAGAGCCAGGATGGCCGTCACCAGGGCTTCCGGACCGAAAAAGGACAAGGCCTGCCCCATCACCCCATTGACCTGATCCACAGGCGCCAGCGAGACAAGGTTTTCCAGCTGGCTGCCCGCCACCGCAGAGCCAGTCGCCCCGGCGCCGCCCAGCGCCAGAAAGCGCACCCGGTCGGGATTGGCGAGACGCTTGGCGACATGCTCCACAAAAACCGGGTCGTCCTGCGGCGGCGCCACCTCGGCGAACATCGCCGTCAGGTCCGCATCAAAGGCGTCGTCGTTCAGATGATCATGTTCGTCCGTCATGCCGCCGCCTCCTTGCGTTCGAACCAGGCTTTCAACTTGCCCTTGCCGCGATTGACATGGCTCTTCACCGTGCCGAGCGGAAGGCCTGTAACCTCCGCTGCGTCAGAATGCGACAATCCTGACGCATAACATAGTACGACACAGACCCGCTCTTCCTCACCCAATGTGGCGAGCGCCCGGTCGAGATCCACCCGCGCGCCGCCATCGCTAGGCGCCTGGTGGGTCTCCATGGGTTGGGCCTTGAGCTTTTCCATCGTCTTGTCGATCGCCTTGCGCTTTCGCGCGCTCATCAGGAATTCGTTGTAGGCGATCCGGCACAGCCAGGCCTTGAATGATCCTGCGCCTGAATAGGCGGAGATCTTGTTATAGGCCTTGATGAACGTCTCCTGCGCCAGATCATCGGCCAGGGCGGCGTTGCGGCATAATCGCATCAGCACGGCGCGCACAGCGGACTGGTAGCGGGTGACCAGAGAGGAGAACGCCCTCTGGTCCTTGCCCGCGATCACCATCGCTATCAGTTCGCCATCACTGGGCGTCATGCCACAGCTCCCCCTGACAAGACCGGATCAGTCCTGATCTTTCTTGCGCGAGAACAGCCCGAACAGCATCAGAACCACGCCGATAAAGCCAGGAAAGGCGGAAACGGCGACCATAATCGTCACAACTTGATTGTCGCCCTCAACCGTGCCGATCGCGACTCCCAACACGATCAATGCGGCTGCAATAGCGATGAGGATCGCGCCGGCTTTCAGATCGCCGCCTTTCGGCTTTTCCTGAACACCCAGCGCCTTGATGGTCTCGGGGCTCAATTGCTGACCGCTGCGCACCGCTTCGCGGACCGTCTCAAGCACGGCTTTCCGCCGTGATGCCGACCCGATCACATTCAGCGCCACGATCGCCACGACCATCGTGAACAAGCCCAGCGGAATCAGAACTTCTTCCATAATCAACCTCCAGATTTGGGACGCGCTCAAGGCGTCCTGTACTGCTTAGATGCCGGGTGCGGTGCGATTGGATGCAAACTCGACGACGGCGACGCCAAAAAGCTGCATGTGGAAATAAGCGATCAAGGCGGACGCCAGCAAGCCAATAAGCACAGCGGTGAGATCCGCCCACAATTGACCGGGCCGCGCAAAGTGCCCGCCGCTCCAATAACCCTCCACCAGCAAGATCGCAGACCAGCCCGCGAACGCGCCGAACAAAACGATGGACGCCAGCTCGCCATTGGCCAGGAGGTGAGATCCCGACCACAGAAAGACGCCCAGCGTCATCGGGTGGCGCGTGATCGAACGGATATGGCTGGGCAGATAGGTGGCGATGATCAGGATCAGCGACAGCGGCACCGCCACCAGCGCCAATGTGCGCGTCCAAGCGGGCGGCCACCAGATATTGACCGACGGGTGGGCCAGAATCTGGCCATAGATGATCAAGGTCAGACCGATCGTGCTGAGCACGGAATAGAAGATCGCAAACAGCGCTTCGCCGGTCACTTTGACCACCAGCGCCTTGATCCCCAGAACTCGCGTCAGGTGAACCCCGATAAAAAAGATCAGGCCTGTGATCAGCACGCCCATAAACAGCCCTCCCCTTGAGCCATGCAAACCTAGACCGACTCTCGCCCTGCTGGCGAGTGGAAGTGTCGGTCTGCGGCGCCACGTCTAATTGCCCCCGCTCCGAAAGAGACCAGACTGAAAAAGGATTTGCGGAGGCTCCATGACTGATCTGCTGCGGTTCTTACTGCGTCACGCCATTCTGGGCATGGCGATCGGCATCGCCTTCACAGCGGTGCTCCTGGTTCTGGATGTCGGTCATCTCAGACGCCTGACCGAAGGCAGTCTGACTGGCCTCGGCGTCCGGCTGCTTCTGGCTTTCTTTATCGGTTCCACATTCGCCAGCCTGCAGATGGGCATCGCGGTGATGTACAACCCGCCCGGCGATGGAGCGTCTGATGATGCTGACGATGGGGCTGGCGAAGACTGATCGCCTTTCCCATCTGACTCTTTCGTAATGCGCGGCCGCTGCGTGGACTGTTTCATCGCAAGGGGGCGATGCCCTATGGTGCGCGCAATCGAGCCAACATCCTTTGGGAGGGGATATCTCATGCGTTCACTTCTTCTCGCCGCCGCCAGCGGGCTGGCGCTCGCCGCCTGCAGCCAACCGGCTGACACCTCATCTGACGCCGGCGCCGCATCGAGCACCGACACCCAGGCCGCACAGCAAATGCAGGATGCGTCCATGACCGATCAGGCTGAGGCGACAAACCCGCTGATCGCGGAATGGGACGGCCCGTTCGGCGGCGTGCCCGCCTTTGACCAGATGGAGCTGTCTGATCTGCGTGACGCGCTGGAGATCGGCATGGACCGCTCCCGCGCCGAGATCGAAGCCATCGCCAACAATCCCGACGCGCCGACCTTTGAGAACACCATTGTCGCCATGGAGCGCACCGGCGACGCCCTGGACCGCGTGTTCGTCTATTACGGCATCTGGTCGTCCAATATGAGCTCGCCCGAGTTCCGCGAGATCCAGCGCGAGATGGCGCCGGTCCTGTCGGCCTTCTCGTCGGAAATCACCCAGAACGAGGCGCTGTTTGCGCGCATCCGCGCCGTCTATGAAGGCGAGGAAATGGCGACGCTGCGCCCCGACCAGCAGCGCCTTGTCCAGCTCACCTATGACAGCTTCGCCCGCAATGGCGCGACTCTGGAAGGCGCCGAAGCCGAGCGCTACGCCGCCATTCAGTCGCGTCTGGCCGAACTGCACACCCGTTTCGCCAACAATGTGCTGGCGGATGAAGAAAACTACGTCACCTATCTCAATGACGATCAGCTGTCCGGCCTGCCGGAAAGCTTCGTCACCGCCGCCGCCAATCTGGCCGCCCAGCGCGATCATGAAGGCGAGTACGCCGTCCTGAACACGCGCTCCTCGATGGATCCGTTCCTGACCTATTCCGACGAGCGCGATCTGCGCGAGGAAGTCTGGCGCACCTATTACAATCGTGGCGACAATGGCGATGAGTACGACAACAACGCCATCATCGCCGAAATCCTGCAGCTGCGCGACGAGCGCGTCGGGCTTCTGGGCTATGACAATTACGCCCAATGGCGTCTGGAAAACCGCATGGCGGGCAATCCGGAGAACGCGCTGGAGCTGATGGAGACCGTCTGGCCGGCCGCCATCGCCCGCGTCGAGGAAGAAGTCGCCCAGATGCAGGCGCTGGCCGATGAGCGCGGCGACGACATCACCATCGAGCCGTGGGATTACCGCTACTACATGGAAAAGGTGCGTCAGGCCGAATACGACCTGAACTCCGAGGAAGTGAAGCAGTACTTCAACATTGAGAACCTGCGCGAAGCCATGTTCTACGTGTCGGGCGAGCTGTTCGGCTTCGCCTTTGAAGAGATCACTGACGGCTCCGTGCCGGTCTTCCACCCCGATGTGCGCGTCTGGGAAGTGACCGACAATGAAAGCGGCGATCATATCGGCCTGTGGTATCTCGATCCGTACGCCCGCCAAGGCAAGCGCTCGGGCGCCTGGGCGACCAGCTATCGCGGTCACACCACGTTTGACGGTGAAGAAACCGTGCTGTCGTCGAACAACTCAAACTTCATCCAGGGCGCGCCCGGCGAGCCTGTGCTGATCAGCTTTGACGATGCGACGACCTTCTTCCACGAAATGGGTCACGCGCTGCACGCCCTGTCCTCGAATGTCGCCTATCCGTCGCTGAATGGCGGCGTGCGCGACTATACCGAGTTCCAGTCCCAGCTTCTGGAGCGCTGGGTGCTGACCGAGCCGGTGATCGAGAACTATCTGCGTCACGCCGAAACCGGCGAGCCGATGCCTGATGATCTGGTGGCTCGCATCCGCGCCGCCTCGACCTTCAACCAGGGCTTTGCGACCACCGAGTATCTCGCCTCGGCGCTTGTGGACATGTACTTCCACACCGCCGACCCTGAAGGCATCGACCCTGACGCGTTCGAGCGGGAAACGCTGGAGCGTCTGGGCATGCCCGACGAGCTGCCCATGCGTCACCGCACCCCGCACTTCGGCCACATCTTCTCCGGCGAAGGCTATTCGGCGGGTTATTACGGCTATATGTGGGCGGACGTTCTGACCTCTGACGCGGCGGAAGCCTTCGCCGAAGCGCCGGGCGGATTCTACGACGCCGAAGTCGCCGAACGCATGGTTCAGTACCTGTTCGCACCGCGCAACTCGATTGATCCGGCCGAGGCCTATCGCCAGTTCCGCGGCCGCGACGCCACCGTCGAGCCGCTGATGCGTGACCGGGGCTTCCCGGTTCCGGGCGAAGAGGGAGAGGGCGAATAAGCCTCTTACCCTTACGACAAGACAAGGCGGGCGGCTCAACGAGCCGCCCGTTTTTGTTTCCGCTCCCCTAGAACGGCAGTTCGGTCAGGTCCGGCAACGGCGCCGTGATCCGTGCGCCATCCACATCCTCGCCCGCCATGAAGGCGTGCATGACCGCATGAACCTCAGGCGTCGTCATGTAGAGGTTGTGGCCTGCGTTCTCGACGATCACCCAGTCCAAATCGCTCATGCCCGCCAGAGCGGCGCGTTGACTGTCCGGATAGGTGCGGCCATCCAGCGTGCCGGACAGCAGCAGGATCGGCGTATCGCCCTGCGGCGCGGCGCGAAACCCGTCGCCCAGATCCAGCCCGTCCCAGAGGCGGTTCAGCTGCGGCATGGGAAAATTCAGATACGCGCCCAGAAGCGCGGTTTGCGCTTCTGCCTCCACCTGCGCCAGCCGCGCATCGGTGATGCCGGACGCCAGGTCCATCGCAGTCGACATCGGGCTGAGGCTGATCGGTTCGCCCAGATCATAATACCGGCCGATCAGAGCCGCGGCGAGGTTTGCACTACCCGCCTGATCGAGCTCTGCATACATCGCCAGCGCGATGGCCGCCGAACCGGGGTCCGCGATCAGGCCCGAGGTCATCTGTTGCAAGTCCCGACGTTGCAGCAAGAACGGATGCACGCCGTCACGGGTCTGCACCTGGATCATCATGGGCTCGGCCTCGAGCTTGGCGTGCACCCGCGCCATCAGGCCCGCAATATCCGGATAGGCCGCGGCCGCCGCTGGCTGCGTGTTCACGGCTGATTGTAGCCTTTCAATGTAAGCCTCTGTCTGTGATGGCATTTTCACGGTCTGGTCGAGACCTTCCGCACTGGCCAGGATGGCGCGATCAATTTCGTCGGGTATCGTTTTGAGCGCCGCCATGGCCAGATGCGTGCCATAGGAAATACCCCACAGCGTCACCTGCTCTGCGCCCAGATGGGCGCGCAGATCGGAAATATCCGCGACGCTTTGCGCCGTGGTGTAGCCGTCGATCTCCACACCTTGCTCATGCCAGAACATCCGGCATTCCAGCGCGGCCTGACGATAGGCCTCCGCAAACTCGGCGTCGGTTGTGGGTTCGGTGTCCGGCACGGCCACGTGGGACACGCAACGGGGCAGGTCATTGCTCGACAGGCCCGTGCCGCGCTGATCAAAGGCGATCACATCGCCATGCTGACGCATCTGCATGAACAGCTCGAAACGCTGCGCGCGCGCCGTCCCGGTTCCCGAGCCGCCCGGCCCGCCGGCGAGGTAGACGATGGGCGGACCATTCGCGCCCTCCAGCGCCGGGAAGCGCACATAACCGATCTCGATCATCCGGCTGTCCGGATCATTGCGGTTTTCGGGCGCCTGGAACGCGCCTTGATACGCCTCGACGCTGTCGCCGGCATTACTGGTGAAGGTTATGGGATCTTCCGCCTGAGCGGCGCCTGTCAGCGCCAGAGCGGAAACGATTGCAAACAAGCCTGACCGCATGTGTTTCTCCATTATGCCATCATCCCGCTCTTGCGGCGGGGCAAGGAGCATGGTTGGTCTGATCAGCGCCCTGTGTCAGGCGCGCTTCGGTCAGCGGCGCGGCCTGATCGGTGAACGGCGCCCGGAGAGAGCCCAGTTGAAGATCCAAGCGCACACCCTGCTCCCCCTTGCATTGGCGCTGCTGATTGGGCTCGCCCTGCCGTCTGGCGCGCACGCACGCCAGGCCATCAATCTCAGCGGCCTTCCCATGGTGGTCTGCCCTGTCGAAGCTCAACAAGCCTCGCCGCCGACTTTCGATGCGTCCACGTGCGAACCCGGCCGGTTTTACGCCCTTGATCCGCAAGGCCGGGACCTCTGGGCGCGACTGACTTTCACCGTCGATCAGGACTGGATCGACACCTCCGGGCCCAAAGGCGTCTTCATTTCAGGCCTCGCCGCCAGCGAATTGCATCTGAACGGGGTGAAGATCGGCGCCAACGGCCAGCCCGGACCAGACCGGGCGTCAGAACGTCCCGGACGCATCGATTACGCCGCCCACGCCCCGCGCGACCTATTTGTGGCGGGCGAGAACACGCTGGATCTGCACCTGTCCAGCCATCACGGCTTTCTGACCCTGAGAGCGCCGATGCAAGGCCTGTTTCTGGACGAGTACGGCTCTCCCACAGCTGATATTCTGAGCTATTACTGGCCCGGACTGATCATGCTCGGCGTGTTCATTCTGGGCGTTCTCGTGTTTCTGGCCATGGCCGCCAGGGCGGAAGATCGGGAAACGCCGATTATTCTCGCCGTGATGAGCGCCAGCCTGGGCGCGCAGCTCCTGATCGAGACGTCCCGCGGGCTCGTCGCCTATCCCTACCCGCTGCATGATGCGCGGTTGATCGGCATTGTTCTGGGCGCCTATCTCTTCTCGCTCAGCCTGATCGCCTATGGCTTGAAGGAATTCTCCCCTCTCAGCCTCAAGCGCCGCCTGTCGGGCCTGGCAGGCGCCGCTGTGTTGCTGCTGGCGCCGGTCGCTCTGGCCCGCGGGTTTGACGGCAAGACCTGGACCACGCTTGCTCTGGCGTTCGGTCTCGTTGCACTCATCGCAGGATATGCGGCATGGAAGGGGCGGCGAGATGTCTGGCCCAACGTTGTCGGGTTCAGCTTCGCAATGGTCCTGGCGGTCTTCACCCAAAGCCATTTCATCGACTTGCACCTGTACTGGCTGGGGGCGCTGTTTCTGATCGCGTTGTTCGTCCGGCAGGCGCTGACCCTGATCCGGGAACAGGCGCGCCGCCGCGCCGAAACCCGCCGCGCCGAAGCCCTGGACGCTGCTCTCGCTCTTGCGCAACAAGCGTCTGAACCCGCCGTGCTGACGCTCGAGAGCGCAGGGCGCACCGATTATGTCCGCACTGAAGAGATCATCCGCATTCAAGGCGCGGGCGATTATGTGGACCTGGTCTATGCCGATGGCCGCACCGTTCTCTACACGCTGACGCTGACGGCGCTCGAACAGCTTCTGCCGCCCACATTCCTGCGAGTGCACCGCTCACACATCGTCAACACCGCCCATGTGGAGCGGCTGGAGCGTGAGCCGGGCGGCGGGGGACGGCTGGTGATGACCGGAGAGATCGAAGTCCCCGTCAGTCGCAGGATCATGCCCCGTGTGAAAACCGCATTGTCGCAGGCAGGCGCAGCCTCCGCTGCAACGATCGCCGTTTGAGCGGAACGTGTCCAAGCCCCGGACGTTAGCAAAGAGACCCCGATGGCTGAGGACGCGTGCTTGTAAGCCGCCCACAGCCCCTTACCTCTAGCGGCACACCCCCGATAGGAGCTCCCCCCATGAATATCCTGATGGTCCTGACCTCACACGATCAACTTGGCGACACCGGCGAGAAGACCGGTTTCTGGCTCGAAGAATTCGCCGCGCCCTATTACGCGTTCAAGGATGGCGGCGCGAAGCTCACCCTCGCCTCGCCCAAGGGCGGCCAGCCGCCGCTGGATCCCAAAAGCGACAGCGAAGACGCCCAGACCGAAGACACAAAACGCTTCAAAAGCGACGAAGACTCGCAAAAAGCGCTCGCCAATACGGTGAAGCTCTCAACGGTGAGCGCGGAGGATTTTGACGCCGTGTTCTATCCCGGCGGCCACGGCCCGCTCTGGGATCTGACCAATGATGATGACAGCGTGGCGTTGATCGAGGCGTTCTGGAACGCTGACAAGCCGGTCGCTGCGGTCTGCCACGCCCCGAGCGTTCTTCTGAACGCGAAGGATGAGCATGGCCATCCGCTGGTAAAGGGCCGCAAGGTCTCCGGCTTCACCAATTCAGAAGAAGAGGCTGTGGGCCTGACGAATGTGGTGCCCCACCTTCTGGAAGACGCCTTGAAGGAAAAAGGCGGTGATTATCACAAGGGGGAGGACTGGGCGCCGTTCGCGGTTTCCGATCATCGCCTGATCACCGGCCAGAACCCGGCCTCGTCCAAGCCGGTCGCCGAAGCGCTGATGGCACAGCTCAAGATCGGCTAAGCGACCGCCCTTCCAGAAAGCCCCCGGCGGACCTGTCCGCACGGGGGCTTTTTAGTGCGCTCAGGCGCGAGGGGCGCGGCCGCCCGTGGCAACGCCGGAGACCAGAAAGGCCAGCGCCAACACGCCCAGAATGGCCGCGACCACATAGAACTCGGCGTCATAACTGCCCAGCGCGCCGGTATATCCCAGGATCGCGAACACGCCCGCCAGACCGGCGAACAGCGTCACCAGAAACCCCGTCGCGCCATTCGCCCGCGGTTGCGTGGTTTCATATGTCGCCAAGGGCGCATCAATATCGGTGAGCAAGGCCTCAGGCGGCTCCTGACCGGAGGCGGCATAGGTTTTGAGAAGCTCGAGCCGGGCCTGTGTGTTCTTGAACCGCATCAGGCTGCTCCACCCGGCGGCGATAAAGAAGCCGAGCGGAAACAGAAGCCACCAATACGCGCTGAAAAGTGAAACAAAGCCGTCCATGGATCAGGTCTCCTGTGCCTGACGCGCCTTTCAGCGGCGCGCCGTGTCCGTCACCCTCAAGGAGTGATCTGAGGCACACTATGACCCAGGACCGAGGGCACCATCAGGGAAGCCTGTCATGTCAGGACGGTGACATGTGTCATGAGAGCTGCGCTGCAAACACCGCCCCATTTGCGCGCTTCAGTAATGCGGCGGCTTTTCATTGACGGGCGCGGGCAGGCCCGCCTCCAGCTCGGCGATCCGCCCGTCAGACTGGCTCAACCGCGCCTTCAGCGCCTCGATCTCTTTAGTCTGACGGGTCAGAACCTCGGACAGATCATCGAGCATTTGCTGCTGCTCGGCGACGTGGATTTCAAGCTGGTCGAGGCGGTCAGAACTCATCACACGCTTCCTGGCGTTTCAATCACAAGCACGCGGGCAGCGCCCTGCGGGTGGGCCACATGCGCATCCCCGGACTGAGCGTGAAACACATCGCCCTCTTCCATCGGCAGAATAGAGACCTCACCGGCGGCGTCCTTGACGTGCATGTCGAGCTTGCCCTTGAGCAAGACAAACACTTCCGGCCCGTCATTGACGTGCCACTTATAGGGCTGGTCGGTCCAGTGCATCCGAACCGTCGCCGCATCAAAGCGCTCAATGTCCAAGGCGTCCCAGGCGCGTTCACCTGTATAGCTCTCTGGCTTGATCAGTCTCATCTGCAGCTCCGGTCAGATTGACCGCCCTACTCCCACTCAATGGTGCCGGGCGGTTTGGAGGTGACGTCGTAGACGACCCGGTTCACGCCGCGCACTTCATTGATGATGCGGGTGGCGGTGCGGCCCAGGAAGTCATGATCGAAGGGGAAATAATCCGCCGTCATGCCATCCGTCGAGGTCACCGCGCGCAGGGCCAGCACATTGTCATAGGTGCGCGCATCGCCCATCACGCCAACCGTTTGCACGGGCAGCAGCACGGCGAACGCTTGCCAGATGCTGTCATAGAGCCCCGCCTTGCGGATCTCCTCGATATAGATCGCATCGGCCTTGCGCAGGATGTCAGCCTTGTCCTTGGTCACTTCGCCCGGAATACGGATGGCGAGGCCCGGCCCCGGGAAGGGGTGGCGACCGATAAAGCTTTCGGGCAGGCCCAGCTCACGACCCAGCGCGCGGACCTCGTCCTTGAACAATTCGCGCAGCGGTTCGACGAGCTTCATGTTCATGCGCTCAGGCAGACCGCCCACATTGTGGTGCGATTTGATGGTCACGGAAGGACCGCCGTCAAAGCTGACGCTCTCAATCACATCCGGATAGAGCGTGCCCTGAGCGAGGAAGTCCGCGCCGCCCACGCCCTTGGCCTTGTCTTCAAACACGTCGATGAAGAGCTTGCCGATGGTCTTGCGCTTCTTTTCCGGATCGCTTTCGCCCGCGAGCGCAGACAGGAAACGCTCTTCCTCGTCGGCGGCGACCAGCGGGATGTTGTAGTGCTCGCGGAACAGCGAGACGACCTGATCGGCCTCGCCGGTGCGCATCAGGCCCGTATCCACGAACACGCAGGTCAGCTGATCGCCGATGGCTTCGTGGATGAGCACGGCGGCGACCGAGCTGTCCACGCCGCCGGACAAACCACAGATCACCCGGCCCGAGCCGACCTGTTCGCGGATCTTGGCGATGGCCTCTTCCTTGAAGGCGGCCATGGTCCAGTCGCCCTTCAGCCCCGCAATATTGTGGGTGAAGTTGCGCAGGATCAGCGCGCCGCGCGGGGTATTGACCACTTCAGGGTGGAATTGCACGCCGTAAAAGCGACGGCCCTCGTCCGCAATGGCGGCGAAGGGGGCGTTTTCGCTGGCGGCGATGGGGTGAAAGCCTTGCGGGATCGCGTTGACGCGGTCGCCATGGCTCATCCAGACGCGTTCGAGATGGCCCACTGCGCCCAGCCCCTCAAACAGCGGGCTGTCGGCGACGATCTCGATATCGGCGCGACCGAACTCACGTTCTTCCGCCGCTTCCACACTGCCGCCCAGCTGGGCGCACATGGTCTGCTCGCCATAGCAGATGCCCAGCACCGGCAAGCCGCGTTCGAAAACGCTTTGCGTGGCGCGCGGCGTGCCTTCACCGTGGACGGAATTGGGTCCGCCCGACAGGATGATCGCCTGGGGCGCATAGACGTCCAGGAAGGCGTCATCGACACGGTTGAAGGGGTGAACCTCGCAATACACGCCGCTTTCGCGGAGCCGGCGAGCGATCAGCTGGGTGACCTGACTGCCAAAGTCGATCACCAGCACTTTTTCATGATGGGCCTGAATCTCGGTCATGGCTGCGCATAGCGCAGACGGACGCGTTTCGCCAGAGGGTAAGCGCACGCCAGCGCCACATCCGGATGCAAATGGTTTTCCTCCGGCTGCGGGAGCGCTATGTTGCATCCATGATTCAACGGTTCGCCGCCTCCCTGCCCAAAATCCTGACCGCGATGATCTTCATCGCGTGCTGGACCGTGCAGGTGTGCGCCCAGCCGATTGAACCCGCCGGTCATGAACACGCTAACGGCGTCGCGCACGCGCCAGCCGTCACTGATCACCAGATGGCGGGGCACGCCCATCACGCCGCCGCAAAAGACCAGGCCGATCCCCATTGCGACGACAATGCGCTGTGCGGCGCGGCGCTGGTGCTCAGCGATGCGCCCCAAATCGACGCCCCGGCGGTCTTGCCGACCGCGCCGCGACCGGACCTTGCTCAGTTGCGCCGCACCGCGGTCCAGGCCCCCGTTTATGATCCGCTGCGGCCCAGACCGCCGCCGCGCCCAACTCCCGTCCAGCTTCATTCGGTCCAGCTCAACTAGGACGCCAGACATGCTGATCCGCGCCTTGCGCGGGCTTCGCCCTGTCTGACGAACTCTGTTGAAAGACCGAAATCATGCTTACGAGACGATCCTGGCTGACCGGCGCCAGCGCGCTGGCCGCCGCCAGCCTGACCCCGAACTGGGCCTATGGCGCCCGCGCCCTCACCCAGCGCGCGCCCGACGCCCTGACCGGCACGCAGTTCAATCTGGATATCGCCCGCACGCCCTTCCGCGTGGATGGCCGCCGCGACAGCGCGCTCACGGTGAACGGAACCGTGCCTGCGCCGCTCTTGCGCTGGCGCGAGGGCGATGAAGTGACGCTCAACGTCACCAACCATCTGGACGTGGACAGCTCCATCCACTGGCACGGCATTCTGCTGCCCTTCCAGATGGATGGCGTTCCGGGCGTGAGCTTCCCCGGCATTCGCCCCGGCGAGACCTTCACCTACCGTTTCCGGCTGCGCCAGTCGGGCACCTACTGGTATCACAGCCATTCCGGGCTGCAGGAGCAGGAAGGCCTTTATGGCCCGATCATCGTCGATCCGGCCCATCACGATCCGGTCGTCTATGACCGCGAGCACGTGCTGGTGTTGAGCGACTGGACCTTCATGTCGCCTGAAGCGCTGTTCAACCAGCTGAAAACAAACCCGGAAAGCCTCAACTACAATCACCGCACTTTGGGTGATCTGGTCCGCGACATGGGCGAGGACGGCGCGCGCGCCGCGCTGTCAGACCGCGCCATGTGGGGCCAGATGCGCATGAAGCCCACCGACATCTCAGATGTGGGCGGTGAAACCTATACCTATCTGATCAATGGCCAGGGACCGGGCAGCAACTGGACGGGCCTGTTTGAGCCCGGCGAGCGGGTGCGCCTGCGCATCATCAACGCCTCGGCCATGACGATCTTCAATCTGCGCATCCCCGGACTGCCGCTGCAGGTCGTGCAGGCGGACGGGCAGAACGTGGCCCCCGTCGAGACGGACGAGCTGCAAATCGGTGTGGCGGAAACCTATGACGTGGTGGTCACCCCGCGCGAGGATCGCGCCTTCACCATCATGGCGGAAAGCATTGAGCGCCTGGGCTACGCCCGCGCCACATTGGCGCCGCGCGAGGGCATGACGGCGCCGGTTCCCGAGCTGCGCCCCACCCCGCTTCTGACCATGCGCGACATGGGCATGGATCACGGCGCCATGGGGCACGGCGGAATGGATCATGGGTCAATGGCTCAGGGCCAGATGGATCACGGTTCGATGGACCATGGCTCCATGGATCATTCCGGGCATTCCGGGCATTCCGGGGCGATGCAGGACGACGCGCCCGTCACCCACAACCATTCCGAAGGCCCCGGCGTCGCCAATCTCAATATGGCGCCGATCAGTCGTCTGGATGAACCGGGGATCGGGCTGGAGGATGTGAACCATCGCGTGCTCACCTATTCCCAGTTGCGCAGCCTGGATCGCAATCCTGATGTGCGCGCGCCGGGACGTGAGATGCAAATCCATCTCACCTCCAACATGGAGCGCTATATGTGGTCGTTTGACGGCGTGCGCTTCACCGAGATCGACGCGCCCATCGTCTTTCATGAAGGCGAGCGGCTGCGGGTCACATTGGTGAACGACACCATGATGCCCCACCCCATTCACCTTCACGGCATGTTCTTTGAACTGGTGAACGGCGGCGGCGATCACAAGCCGCGGAAACACACCGTGATCGTCAAACCGGGCGAGCGTCTGGCCTTTGACGTCACGGCGGACGAGCCGGGCGACTGGGCCTTCCACTGCCACCTGCTCTATCACATGCATGCGGGGATGATGCAGGTCGTCTCGGTGCGCCCCGGCCCCATGGACCACTCCGCTCATTCCGGTCATCAAGGCCATGAGGGTCATCATCAGCCTGAACCCGCGCCGATGGACCATTCGAGCCATTCAAACCATTCCGGCCATGGCGGCGGTCATCACGGTCATCACGCCCCTGCGCCAGAGCCTGAACCGGCGCCCGCGCACCATAACCACCACTCCGGTCACCACGGAGGCGGCGCATCATGATCCGCTCATTGCTCCTGGGCGCGACCTGCGCCCTGATCGCCGCACCGGCTTTCGCGCAAAGCCATGAAGGCGACCACGCCGAACCGCTTTGGAACGCCGCGGACCGGTATTTCGACGCCGATGTGATGGACCGGGCGCGTCATGACGTGCTGCACCATTCGGGCGCCACGCAGCATTCCATGGTGATGATCGACCGCTTTGAATGGCAGGATGCGGATGGCGAAACCGCCCTCAAATGGGAGGGCGGCGTCTGGACCGGCGGCGACATCAACCGCCTCGTCATGAACTTCAAGGGCGCCTATCTGCCCGACGAGGACAGCTTTGAGGGCGGCGAAGTCGAGCTTTTATACAGCCGCGCCGCGACCCGCTATTTCAACGTCCAGACCGGCCTGCGCCATGAGTTCGGCCCCGACGAAACGCAAGGTGTGATCGGGGTTGAGGGCTTGGCGCCCTACTGGTTCGAGGTGAACGCCCACACCTATCTGGGCGGGGATTCCGGCGCCGCCATCGAGGCGGAGGTGGAGTACGAAATCCTCTTCACCCAGCGCCTGATCCTGCAGCCGGTCGTCGAGACCCGGTTTGCGTTCGGTGACGCCCCCTCGCTCGATCAGGGCACGGGCTTTACCGATGTCGAGGCCGGTTTGCGCCTGCGCTATGAAATCCGCCGCCAGTTCGCCCCCTATGTGGGCGTCAGCTGGGAGCGCAAGCTGGGCGAGACCGCCACGATCGCCCGCTCTTTGGGCGACGAGGTGGAGGAAACCGCCCTCCTCGCGGGGGTGCGCCTCTGGTTCTAACGCAAAAGGCCCCGGCAGCGCCGGGGCCTTTTTCTTGAGCGATCAGATCCTATGCCGTGCGCTCCATCACACAGACATAAAACCCGTCCGTGCCGGTGCGGTGCGGGCTGAGCTGGATTGCGCCGAAACGGCCCTCAATGGCTTTCAGACGCTCCTGCGCGCCCTCGGCGAGGCGGCCTGACTGGGCCATGGCTTCGCTGGCCGGCATGGGCGTGAAATCAGGGTGCGTTTCAAGAAAGTGCGCGACCCGGTCTTCGTTCTCTTCCGGCAGGATCGAGCAGGTCACATAAACGAGCCGCCCGCCCGGTTTGACGAAGCGCCAGGCCTTGGACAGCACTTCATCCTGTTCAGACTGACGGCGCTTGAACGCCTCTTCCTTCAGACGCCATTTGCTGTCGGGACGGCGCCGCCAGGTGCCCGCGCCCGAGCACGGCGCATCCATGAAGACGCAATCAAGCTTGCCCTCGAGATCACCCAGCGTTTCCGCTTCCTTGCCGTCGCGCACCTGCACATTGCGCGCGCCCGAGCGTTGCAGGCGTGGCCAGATCGCGCGCAAGCGGCGGCCGTCATAATCCCAGGCGTACAGCTGGCCGGTGTTCTCCATCAGCGCCGACAGCGCCAAAGTCTTGCCGCCCGCCCCGGCGCAATAATCCAGCACCTGGCCGCCCTTGATGTCGCCCGCCGCCAATGCGGCCAGTTGCGAGCCGATATCCTGCACCTCGACCCAGCCCTTGCCGAAGGCGGGAATGCTGTCAGCCCCCGGCGCCTTGGCGCGCGGATCGGTTTCGGGAATGCGCAGGCCATCCAGGATCAGGTCAGAGACCTCGATATTCTTGATCTTGGGGGCGACCGCGCCGAACGCCTTTTCCGGCTCGGCTTTCAGACGGTTCACGCGCAGATCCACCGGCGCCCGGCCCGCCATGGCCTGACCTTCCGCTTCGGCGGTTTCGCCATAAGCGCGCTCAAAGCTCGGCGCCAGCCATTCGGGCACGTCCGCCCGCACATGAAGCGGCGCCGACGCATCGAGACCTTTGGATAACGCCTCAATCTCGGCCTCTGTCAGGGGCTCAGGCGCATGCTCATCGCCTTCGAATGTCGCGCTGATGGCGGTCGCATCCATGTCCCACGCATAGGACAACGCCCCCAGCACCAGCGCGCGCGGCGTGTCCTCGCCCATCACATGACGCAGCGCGCCGCGGCGACGCAGCGAGTCCAGCACCAGACCCGATATCCAGGCGCGATCCCCCGATCCGGCGAACCGATGCGCCTTGCCCCAGTCGCGCAAGGCGTCCTTCACCGGTTGATGCCGGTTCATCACCGCGTCGAGCACTTCAATGGCGCCGGCGATCCGTCCTGCGTCGCGCATGGGAAAGGTCTTTCTTTTTCGTTCGCCCTTACGGGCTGATGTTCCGCCATTCGGCGGGCGCGCTTTGCGCTTTGGGAGCAAAGCTCCGATGGTTGTTCACCCTTGCGGGCTGAGGGTCCGCCGTTTAGCGGGCGCGCTATGCGCATGCGGAGCAAAGCTCCGGGGTGGCTGATCACAGAGGGTGTTCGGCTCTGCAGTCAAAATCAATTAACGCCCGAAAATCGGCGTCACCGTCTCGCGCCCTCTGATACACAGTCTGCATGTTGTTTTCACGCCCTTCCGACACCGCGCTCTATAGCGCCCTTCTGAACCGGGACTCCGCTTGGGACGGCCGAATGTTTGTGGGCGTCACCTCCACCGGCATTTTCTGTCGCCTCAGCTGCCCTGCGAGAAAGCCCAAAGCAGACAATTGCCGCTTTCACGAGACGGCGGCGGAGTGCCTTGATGCGGGCTTCCGCCCCTGCAAACGCTGCAAACCGCTGGAACACGGCATGGAGCCGCTGGTCGCGGACCTGTCTGCGAAGCTTAACGCCGATCCGGGGCGGCGCTGGCGCGAAGACGATCTGACGGCGCTCGGCCTGGACCCCTCCACCGTGCGGCGCGCGTTCAAGCGCCAGCTGGGCGTGACCTTTCTGGAACTGGCGCGCTTGCGGCGCCTGCAGGAAGGCTTTGCGGCCCTGGGCGGCGGCGAGCGCGTGATCGAGGCCCAGCTGACCGCCAATTACGACTCCGCCAGCGGCTTCCGGTCCGCCGTCAGCAAATTGTTGGGCCTCGCGCCCGGCGCCTTTCGCGATGACGCCCTGCTGCGCTGCGCGCCGGTCTCCACACCCTTGGGGCCGATGATCGCCGTCGCGGATGACCACGCCCTGCATCTCTTGGAGTTCATGGATCGCAAAGCCTTGCCCACAGAGCTTAAACGCTTGTCAGAGCGGACGCCGGGCGGGCTCGGCTTCGGACGCACAAAGACACACGCCATGGTTGCAAATGATCTGGAGGACTATTTTAACGGCAGGCTGCGAGAATTTCAGGTTCCCGTGAAATTTCACGGCAGCCCGTTCACGCAAGCTGTCTGGCGTGAACTGCAGGCGATCCCCATGGGGCAGACCCGCAGTTACAGCCAACTCGCCGCACAAATGGGCCGACCTTCCGCCGTTCGCGCGGTCGCCCGCGCCAATGGCGATAATCAGCTCGCTTTGATCATCCCGTGTCATCGGGTGATCGGCGCCGACGGATCATTGACCGGGTATGGCGGCGGGCTTCATCGCAAGCGCGCCTTGCTTGATCTTGAACGGCAAGCCGCGCCTCTACCCTAGAGGAATGACGCTGATGTACGATCATTTTGCTTCACTGCACGCCCCTGGGACTCCCTTGGTGCTGTTTAACGCCTGGGATGCCGGCAGCGCGCTCGCCATTGAACGCTCAGGCGCCAAGGCCATCGCCACCTCCAGCTGGGCGGTCGCCGCCGCCTTGGGATTTGAGGACGGAGAATCCCTGCCTCTGGACTGGCTGGAGCGGATCACCCGCCGGATCGCCAAATCCATTTCCGTGCCGCTGACGGTGGATATCGAGACCGGCTATTCTGAGGACCCTGCCGAAGTCGCTGATCACGCCTTGCGCATCCGCAATACGGGCGCCGTAGGCATCAATATCGAGGATCGCGACCGCAAGACCGCAAGCCCTGTTCCACTGGCGAAGCACGTCCTCAAACTGCGCGCCATCTCGAGCGCCCAGAAGTCTGAAGGCGAGCCGCTGTTCATCAATGCGCGCAGCGACGTGTTCTTTGACCCCGAGGATCCCAGTCACCCTACCGAGCGCATGGGCCATGCGGTGGAGCGCGCCCACGCCTATGTGGACGCCGGCGCAGACGGGATTTTCTTCCCCGGCCTCAAGGACCCTGATCTGGTGGCGAGACTGGTGGAGGAGATCGGAGCGCCCATCAATGTGATGGTTCCCGATGTCGAACAGCTCAAGATCATGAAACAGGCCGGCGCGCGCCGCATCAGCTTCGGCCCGGCGCCCTATCTGTCCGCCATGGAGATGCTGACCAATTGCTCGCGTGAGGCGTTGACGCTCTGAAACGAAAAACGCCCGGCGACATTCATCGCCGGGCGTTCTCATTCAAGGCTCACCCCTGTCTACGACGGGGTCGGATAGTTCGGCGCTTCGCGGGTGATCGTCACGTCATGGACGTGGCTTTCTTTCAGGCCCGCGCTGGTGATGCGCACGAATTCGGCCTTTTCCTGGAATTCCTTGATCGTCTTGGCGCCGGTATAGCCCATGGCGGCGCGTAATCCGCCCACCATCTGGTGCAGGATCGGCGCGACCGGTCCTTTGTAAGGCACCTGGCCCTCGATCCCTTCAGGCACCAGCTTCATCCGGTCGGTGACTTCCTTCTGGAAATACCGGTCGGCGGAGCCGCGCGCCATGGCGCCGACAGAGCCCATGCCGCGATAGGACTTATAGGCCCGGCCTTTGTAGAGGAACGTCTCGCCCGGCGCTTCTTCAGTGCCCGACAGCATCGAGCCCATCATCACGCAATCCGCTCCGGCCGCGATGGCCTTGGCGAGATCGCCGGAATACTTGATCCCGCCGTCCGCAATGATGGAGCCGTTAAAGCCGTCCGCGGCGCGTCGGCAATCCATAATGGCGGTCAGCTGGGGAACACCCACGCCCGCCACAATGCGCGTGGTGCAGATCGAGCCCGGCCCGATGCCGACTTTCACGGTGTCTGCGCCGACATCAAACAAGGCGCGCGCGCCATCATAGGTCGCCACATTGCCGGCGATCACCTGGGTCGAATTGGAGGCGGCCTTGATGCGTTTGACCTGCTCGAGCACTGAAGCGGACATGCCGTGCGCGGTGTCGATGACGACCGTATCCACGCCTGCATCAATCAGCGCTTGCGCGCGTTCAAACCCGGCGTCGCCCACAGTGGAGGCGGCGGCGACGCGCAGGCGACCGTGTTCGTCCTTGGCGGCGTTAGGATAGGCTTCGGCCTTGACCATGTCCTTGACCGTCATCAGGCCGACGCAATGGCCCTCATCGTCGACAACCAGCAGCCGCTCAATGCGGTGCTTGTGCAACAGACGCCGCGCTTCGGCCTGATCCACACCAGGTTTGACCGTCACCAGGTTCTCACGGGTCATCAGCGACGCCACAGACTGGTTCAAGTCGTCGGCGAAGCGGACATCGCGATTGGTGATGATCCCGACCAGCTTGCCGTTCACGCCCTCTCCACCTTCCACGACCGGAATGCCAGAGATCTTGTGATGGTTCATCAGAGCCAGGAGCTCGGCCAGCGTCGAGTTGGGCGAGATGGTGATCGGGTTGACCACCATGCCGCTCTCATAACGTTTGACGCGGCGGACTTCTTCAGCCTGCTCTTCAATCGTCAGATTTCGGTGGATGACGCCCAGACCGCCATCCTGGGCCATGGCGATCGCCAGACCGGCTTCGGTCACCGTATCCATGGCGGCCGACAGAATGGGAATGTTCAGGGTGATCGACGGCGTGAGCCGTGTCCGCACCAAAGCGTCAGCGGGCAAAACCTCAGACGAACCGGGCTGCAAGAGCACGTCGTCAAAGGTAAGCCCCTCGCGAATCTGCATGGGGAGGCCTCCTTGTCTCTTGCGGGGCCGCTTTAGCAGGTTTCAGCGTGAGCGCAAGGCCGTTTAGCCGCGCGGGTCGACGGATTGCCCCGTTTAGCCTACATCGTTATGGTAAACCAACCTGTGCGCGTAATACGCGTATTCCCCTGACAGGTATAAGGAAATTATGCATGAGACTCGTTGCGGTGATTGATGACGACCCGGTCGAGATGACAATTCTGTCAGGCCTTGCCGAGCATGTTCCCGGCTCGTTTCAATTTGACCATTACAATTCAGTGAATGCTTTCTGCGAAGACCCGAAAGCGTCCGAGTATGATCTCGTCTTTCTCGATCGCCGCGTGCCGCCCCATAGCGATTATGGAGAAAGCCTGCCGGTGCTGGACGAATGCGGATTTGACGGCACCGTCGTGATGCTGACCGCTCGCCGCCTGGGACCAGGCAAGCCCAAAAGCCGACTGCGGCTTCTCGGACCTTACGAGAAGCTCGACATCCAGGACCCTGAGGTCATGGAATACCTGCTCAATGGTCGGCCGGCGCCGGGGCTTTAGGCTTTGGCGCTGACCGGCTCTGGCCCGGTCCAGCTATCGCGGACTTCACGATAGAGCGGATCCGGCTGGATATTCAGACGCTGACGCGCCTCTTCCAGCGGCAGGGGCAGCAGTTCGGTCAGATCCGTGACAACCATGTCCGTGCTCTCGCGCGCCATCTTGCGCGCATTCGCCATCATGCGGCCCACAGGCCATTGCCAGATCTCCGAGCGGATGCGCAGGCCCGCGAACATGCCCAGCAAGCGCGAACCCCGCGTACCGCTCTGATTACCATTATACGTCAGCAGCAAGGCCTCTCCCAGCGGATCGCGACCATACCCGGTGAGCACGTGGTGCAGGTCATGGGCCAGATGGAAGGTATAGGTCATGGCCGCAAACTCGGGATACTCGCGTTCGAGCTGCGCATACAGCTCGGGCGCGTTCTCCACAGCGGCCACATGCACGCCCAGAGGGTCGAGATTTTCGGTATCCAGATAGTGCAGATACGCCGCAGCGAAGGTGCCGCGACCGTAAGATTTCAAGGTCTCGCGATCGAGCAGCTTGTTCGCAAAGCGCGTGCGGTCCTCGATCTGGTTGCGCCCGAACTCGGAATTGACGAACCGGCCTAGAATGCCGCCCATGCTCTGCCCGTTCACAGCGCGGAAGAACTCGAACACATAGCGCGTGTCGTCGCGATCGCCGACCAGCCCCCAGAACGCATTCCAGGCGCGAATCGGGTTGAACGGTTCCCACGGATAGGGTGGGCAGGCTGCGTGCTGCTCGGTCATGACTGTCCTCCCGGCGGTCTTGCTCATGCCGCTCTGTATGGGAGTATCCACAATTGAATGGAAACGCCAAGTTAAAAGTGAACAGCGTTTACCGCCAGAGTGCGCCACTCACCCCTCAGGTCGAAACCCGGTCGCGATCAGGAAAGTCTCCGCACTCTCCGACCGGCTGGCGGGCGGTTTGTAATGGCGTACTTTTTCAAATCGAGCCTTCAAAAGGTCCAGCAATTCGCCTGTGGCGCCGCCCTGAAAGACCTTTGCGACGAATCCGCCACCCGGCTTGAGCACGTCCAGCGCGAAATACGCCGCCGCCTCCACCAGCGCCACAATACGCAAGTGGTCGGTGGATTTATGCCCGGTCGTCCATGGCGCCAGGTCCGAGATCACCAGATCGGCTGGCCCGCCCAAGGCTTCCTTGAGGGTGTCTTCGGCGCCTTCTTCGGTGAAATCGAGCTCCAGCTGGATCGCGCCGGCGATGGGCTCGACCTCCAGAAGGTCGATGCCGGCCACATGCGCGGCCCCGCGCTTGAGCGCAACCTGGGTCCAGCCGCCGGGCGCCGAGCCAAGATCGGCCACCCGCATGCCCGGCTTGATCAGGCCGAACTTGTCATCGAGCTCGATCAGCTTGTAGGCCGCGCGCGAGCGATAGCCATCCTGTTTGGCGCGCGCCACATAGGGATCGTTCAGCTGGCGTTCGAGCCAGAGCTTGGACGAGTATTTGCGGCCTCGTGCGGTTTTCACTCGCGTGCGGAATTGCTTGGCCGAACGGGCGTCCCCGCCCGCCGTGACGGGGCCGGACCGGCGGCGACGGCGTTCGGGTTCACCCGTCCCTTCGCCGTTATCGTCATCCTTGCTCATGGCCGTCTCTCTTTTCTGCCTCGGACGCCTGGCCCTGGGCTTCATGGGTGTCAGCGCGCTTGCCGGCTCCGCGCCGTCCGCGCCGACGTTTGGGGCGCATCAGGTTGAGCAACATGCCCTCACGCAAGCCGCGATCGCCGACCCGGACCTTCTCGGTGGGCCAGGCTTCCATCACAGCTTCGTATATGGCGCAGCCCGCCAGCACCAGATCTGCGCGATCATGGCCGATACAGCCTTCACGCGCCCGCCCGTTGCGATCCTGGCTGGCCAGACGCTGGCAGGCGGCGTGCGCGTCTACAGACGTCATCCACATGCCGTCCACCTTGTCACGCATATAGCGGGTCAGGTTGAGATGCACCCCGGCGACCGAAGTCACCGTCCCCGATGTGCCGACCATATGGGCGCGGCCCGCCTCAAAGATCGGCCGCAAACGGCGCGCGCCCTTGGGCGCCTTGAGATGTTTGACGGCATGCGCCTTCATCTCGGCATACCAGGCCGCTCTCGCCTCATCGCCGCTCTTCTTGGGCTCCGGAAAGCGCTCGGACAGGGTGACGACGCCCAGCGGCATGGAGGACCATCCGCGCAAGGGCGGCCGTCCGCCGCTGTCATAGCCGCCGCGATTGCGCCATTCCTCGAGATCCACCCAGCACAGCTCGGTCGAGCCGCCGCCGATGTCGACCACGACAGCGGCGTCCATGGCTTCATCCAGCAGGTCCAGACTGCCCTGCACCGCCAGGCGCGCCTCTTCTTCCGGGCCGATGATCTCCATCTCCAGGCCGGTCTGCGCCTTGACCCGTTCGACGAAACTTTTCCCATTATGGGCGCGGCGGCAGGCTTCTGTGGCGATGGCGCGCAGCTTGGTGACATTGCGGCGCTTGATCCGGTCCGCGCAGACCGCCAACGCCTCCACCGCGCGCTCCATGGCGGCCTCAGAGAGTTCGCCGGACGCAGTAATGCCCTCGCCCAGACGGACGATGCGCGAATAGGCGTCGACCACGCGGAAACCCTCCCGCGTGCGCCGCGCCAGAAGCATGCGGCAATTGTTCGTGCCCAGATCGATAGCCCCGTAGATCGGGTCCTGGCGGGCGGATTTCCGGCCTCGATTCGGGCGCTGGCGCGCAGGCTCGGGGCCGGCGGCGTCCTTCGCCATGGTGTTCGTCCTCATCGCGCCCGCAAAGACTGGCGGCGCGCCGTTTCTTCGGCGCAAGCCGGCAACCGGCCGCGGGCGATACTTCAGTTTGACGTTAAGGATAGCTCGCCTTTCACGCTTGTGAAAGCACCGAACCCGGCTGTTGCAGCGTCAGGCACTGGAATTGCATATGATGACAGCTACATATGTCGGTCCGAATCCAGGAGTGTCCGCCTTGCGTGAGGCCAAGTTCACAATCGGCGACGTCGTGCGCCATCGCCTCTTCCCGTTCCGGGGGGTGATTTTTGACGTGGATCCGGTGTTCGCGAACACCGAGGACTGGTGGCTGTCCATTCCCGAATCCATGCGGCCGGACAAGGACCAGCCCTTCTATCATCTGCTCGCCGAGAACGAGGACGGCCATTACGAGGCCTATGTCTCTGAAGGCAATCTGCTGCCTGACGCCGAGAACGGCGCCGTGGGCCATCCTGATACGGTGGACATCTTCGAAGGTTTTGACGGCCAGCGCTATGCGCTGAAGTCCGGCGGCTTCGTCCAGAACTAGCGCGCACAAAAACACCCGGATCATTGATCCGGGCGTTTTGAAATCGTCAGCGAAACTGACGCGTGCTTTAGCCTTCGTAGCGCACGACGTTTTGCTCGATGGCGCCGAAGATGGACTTGCCGTCCTTGTCCAGCATTTCGATGCGCACCGTGTCGCCCGGCGTCATGAACGGGGTTTTGGGCGCGCCGTCATAGATCGTCTCGATCATGCGGATTTCGGCGATGCAGGAATAGCCCTTGCCGCCTTCCGCCACCGGCTTGCCAGGGCCGTCATCAAGCTTGTTGGAGATGGTGCCCGAGCCGATGATCGAGCCCGCGGACAAAGGACGAGTCTTGGCGGCGTGCGCGACCAGCTGAGCAAAGTCGAACGTCATGTCGACGGCGCATTCAGGCTCGCCGAATTTCGATCCGTTCAGCCAGGACTGCAGCGGCAGATGCAGCTTGCGGCCATCCCACGCATCGCCCAGCTCGTCCGGCGTCACGGCCACAGGCGAGAACGCGCTCGGTGGTTTGGACTGGAAAAAGCCAAAGCCCTTGGCCAGCTCGCCGGGGATCAGGCCGCGGAACGACACGTCATTGACCAGCATGACCAGACGGATTTCCTTGGCCGCGTCATCCACGCTGAGACCTGACGGGCCGTCGCCGGTGATCACGGCGACTTCCGCTTCGAAATCGCAGCCCCAGCTGTCATCGCCCAGCGGAATGTCCTGACGGGGGGCGAGGAACTTGTCGGACCCGCCCTGATACATCAGCGGATCGGTCCAGAAGCTGTCCGGCAGCTCCGCGCCGCGCGCCTTGCGCACCAGCTCCACGTGATTGACATAGGCCGAACCGTCTGCCCACTGGAACGCCCGCGGCAGGGGCGACAGGGCCTCACGCTCATGGAAGCGCTCGCGCGGAATGGATTCGCGCTCCAGCTCGTCAGACAGGCTGCGCAGCGCCGGCTCAGTCGTCTCCCAGTCATCGAGCGCCGCCTGCAAGGTGGGCGCGATATGGCTGGCGTCTGCGCACCAGGCGAGATCGCGGGAGACCACCACCAGGCGACCGTCGCGTTTTCCATTGTTCAGCGTGGCGAGTTTCATGGGGGAAAGCCTTCTTGTTATTTGATCTGTCTCTTCCCCGGCGCAGGCCGGGGCCCAGGGCCATCAGGCCCCGGGCGCTTGCATCACTGGGTCCCGGCCGGAGTTTATCCTCAACTTGATTGGGGGCCGGCAAAAGAAAGCGAAACCTATTTCGCTTTCGGCTTCCAGCTGTTCACATAATCGAGGTTCTCGACGCGTGATGCGCCCTCGCCCACATCGAGCGGGTCGCGGGTGTCGATCATCACGGCGTATTCGTCAGTCGCGGGCTTTTTTTGTTCCAGCATGTTGGCCAGCGCCTTGGGGTGCGGGCCATGGGTGAAGCCCGCCGGGTGGAAGGTCATCATGCCCGCATCGATATTGTCGCGGCTGAAGAAGTCACCGGCATGGTAGAACAGCACTTCATCATAATCGTCATTATTATGGAAGAACGGCACTTTCAGCGCGCCCGGATCGGTCTCGAACGGACGCGGGGCGAAGGTGCAGATCACGAAACGATCCGACAGGAAGGTGGTGTGGGCGCTCGGCGGCAGATGGTAGCGATGGCTCATCAGCGGCCGGATATGGCGCACATTCAGGCGCACCGGGTGCAACTCGCCATGCCAGCCCACCGCGTCGAGCGGATTATAGGGATAGGTGATGGTGGAGACCTGGCCGCGCTTCTTGATCAGCACCTTCCACTCATGATCCTCGTCCGCCTGCTGCGCCTTGAAGGCGTCATCCATGGCGGGCACGTCGAACATGGCCGGATCGAACACGGCGTGCGGGCCCACAAGCCCCTTGTCCGGCAAGGTGTAGTGGGTGTTGGTGGCCTCAACCATCAGCACCAGGGTCGGCTCTGACGGGGACAGGCGCCACAGCGTGCCGCGCGGCAGGACGATGTAATCGCCCGCCTCGTATTCCAGATGGCCAAAGTCGCAGAACAGCGAGCCCGCGCCACGGTGGATGAACAAGAGCTGGTCGCCATCGGCGTTGCGCGCCAGCGTGGTCATCGGCTCGGACAGCGACCAGAAGCGGATGTCCGTGGCGTTGTTATAGAGGACAGAAGCTGAGTCCCACGGCGTATTCTGCGGCTTGCCCAGCTTGTTCAGATCAAAGGCGCGCGGCTGCAGCGGACCTTCAAAATCCACCCAGCCCGTGGGCGGACGCTTGTGATGCAGGAAGGCGGCGGGGCCGAAAAACCCCTCCTTGCTCATCTCCCGCTCATAGGTGCCCTCGGGCATGTCGGCATGGGCCTGGCGCGAGGCGTTGCCCTCAACGCGCGATGCGTAAATCCACTTGCGAGCCATGAGGCGCTCCCTGACTGGCGAAACCGTATCCTTGACAAGTTAGTTACATTTGCAACTAATTGAAAGCCGGGCGGCGGACCTGAATCCATGCAAACAGTGCAAAAGCGATCTGACCAATCAGTCCAAGCGCGCCTGCAGGCGTCAGCCAATGCAGCAGTTGATCTGAAACCGTACGGTCAAAGGCCAAAGCCCCAAAGCTCAGCTCTGCCAGCATCAGGCAGGTGAAGGCGACGCCGCTCATAAGCAGCGCCGCCGCCTGACTATCAGGAACGTGCAGCCGACGGGTAAGCCACCCAGCGATCAACCAACACGCCATCAACATGACGGGCAGCTCGACCAGCACTGCGCGGAGCTCGCCCAATAGTGGCGCGACCAGAAGAACCCGCACGCTTCCCAAGCCAAAGCCGAAAGCGAAAACGACCGCGAAATAAGCAAGACCGGCAAGAACGGCCCGGCCCATATCGCTTACTCCTCATCCCCATAAATCGACACCACAGGTTCATCGCCCGGCGTCCAGCTGGCGCGATACATCCCCGCCGTATTGAAACTCCAGATCGGCTCGCCATGGCTCAGCATGACGATGCCGCCATCGCCGCCCATATTGGTGAGCGCATCCTGGATCACGGCGTCAGCGGCCTGCTGGCCGCCCTCCTCGCCGAGCATCTCCAGCTGCGTGCAGATGCGCGCGGCGACATTGAGCCGGATGAAATATTCGCCGGTTCCGGTTGCTGAAATCCCGCAATCGGGCGTGGCGTAGGTGCCGGCGCCGATGATCGGGCTGTCGCCCACCCGTCCCCAGCGCTTGGCGGTGGTGCCGCCCGTTGACGTTCCGGCCACGACCTCACCAGACACATCACGAGCGACCACGCCCACAGTGCCGAAGGCATGTTCGCGCTCCATCAGGTCCAAAGCGCCCTCGCGGATGGGCTCAGCCTCTGGCGCGCCTTCAGGGCGCGGCGGCACGGGCAGGCCCATACGGCGCACCGCACGGACCATCGAGGCCCAGCGCCGCTCGGTGAAGAAATAGGAATTATCAACCAACTCAAGGCCCTGATCGGCGGCGAACGCTTCCGCGCCCGGGCTCTGAAGCATCACATGGGGGCTGTTTTCCAGCACGGCCCGGGCCAGGCTGATCGGGTGGCGCACAGTGGTCACGCCCGACACAGCACCCGCCTGCATGTCCGATCCGCGCATGATCGACGCGTCAAGCTCGTTGCGTCCGTCGGATGTGAACACCGCGCCGACGCCGGAATTGAATTTGGGATCATCCTCGAGCGTATGAATGACGGCCTCGACCACATCCATCGCCGAGGCGCCGTCCGCCAGCATCTCGCCGCCGAGCCGGATCGCAGCGTCCAGGGCGTCGCGGTAGGCGGCTTCTGTTTCCGCGTCCATGTCGCCGCGCTCAATCACCCCCGCGCCGCCATGCAGGACGATCGACCAGTCTTGCTCTTGCGATTGAGCGATCGCCGCTCCATTCGCCAGAACCATCGCACACACGCTGAACACCAAACGCCGCATTTCACTCTCCCCGAACACGTCTTTCAGTGAGAGGACCAGCTTGCGCGCGCCTTGGCAAGGACACAGTCACGCCTGGCGCCCCGGGGCCAGAAAAACGAAAGGCGAGGTCCCCCGACCTCGCCTTTCTGCGCACGTCTGAACTGCTGCAGTCTAGCTCAGTCGCGGCTGGCTCAACATGCCCACGCGCCCAAGCGCGTACTGGGCTTTTTCGCCAAACATGCCCGTCCGGGACACCAGACGATTGAGCCTGTCAGCGGTATCCTTGCACAAAGCGCGGGCGTGATCAGCTGACCATTCACCGACCTCGGCGGACCCCACAGCCTCTTCAACCAGGTTGAGCGGGTGCATGCGCTCTTCAGCGTCATAGAGCGTCGCCGTCAGTGATGTCGGCGCGGAAAAGCCCATCAGATAGGCCGGAGCGCCCATGGCGCCCTCGAGAATGCCGGACAGGTCGGGGTGCGCATAGGCGGATACGCCAGCGCGACGCAGCAGAATCTCGCCCGGACGCGGCTCGCAACCCGGCGCAGGCTGGTGCAGACCGTTATCGGCCATGATCGGTCCGCCCGGATGAAGCTGAACATGGACAATAGACCAGTTCGCCGCACGGGCTTCAGACAGGATAGAGGCGCTGACCTGGGCAATGCGTTCACCCTCGGGATCCGTCCAGGGACGGCCCTTGGCGACGAATTCCATTTGCAGGTCCAGGCATACCAGTACAGGAACTCCCAGGCTCATTTTGCTGTCTCCGTCTGCTTTTTGGCCGGCGCGGATTTGGCTCCGCGTCCAGGCTCCCTCCCCTGTAACGGTGAAGCGCCACGCGTCACCGACTTGTCCAAGGGGCCGGGTTTGTCCCAATCCCCTTCGGGCCGATCCAGGATCAGTGGATCGGTATCAATGTGAAGCGCTTTGGGGTGGGGGTCCGGACGCCCCTCCATTTCCGCATACGCCCTATCTGAAAATACGAAGACCCCACGGTGCTCGCGGTGGATAAAGCCATAGCGCTTCCAGTACGGGATCAGATGCTCTTGCACGTGACCGACGAATTTGCGGTAGCCTTTCCGACGGATCAGATCGATTGCGTCCTGCATCATCTGACGTGCGACACGACCCGACCGATGCCCGTTGCGTACGCAGACCCGCTCGATCTTGGCGAAGTCGGCGAACCAGCGCACCCGCAGGCAAGCCAGGGGTTCTCCCCCCGCTTCGGCCAGCAGATGCGTCGCGCCAGCAAGGTCATTGCCGTCAAACTCTTCATCATACGGGCAGTCCTGCTCGGACATGTAGACGAGCGCACGAACGACGGCGATCCGCTGCATATCGTCCATGGTCCGCGCCACGCGCACGATCACAGGCGGTTCAAATTCCTCAACGCGTGTTCCGTCCATAGCCCCCTCCAAACCCTAGGTTTTGCTGGCGTCCGCAGCCTGGGGCACCCACCCCAGCCAGGCTGCGCCCGCCGATGGCGCATCAAGCGCGGCGGTCATCATGCGGCCCTCCCGGCTCATCGGCCGGGCGAACAGGGCGACATGCGGAAACGCCTTGCGGCGTGCTTCAGTGACGGCCCGCACCACGGCGCGCTTGTCCGCTTCGCTGACCCCCGCCAGGCACCACACGTAAATCGCCGACGCGCGCTCATCGGGCGCGGTCAGCTGATCAAGCTCGGGTTGATCGGGCGACAGACGCCCGTACATCAGCGCTTCAAAGCCGCGCGCGTTGAGAAACAAAAGGGCGATGAAGCCGCTGGCCTCGCCCGTTTCATTGCGCCGGATGAAAAAGCAACGTTGCGTGCGCGTCTGGCAGGCCAGCACAATGTCCTCGGACGCCAGGGCGCCGCCCAGCGCTGTCACTGCAACTGTGGAGGCGTCTGCAACGTCGAGAGGCTCTTCAGAAGATGTAAAGCCATGACGCGCAAAGATACGGATCAGTTCAGCGGTCGCTGGCGCATCTGGCCCTGCAAGCCGGTGTTGCTTATCCTGATCGCGCATGTAGCCCCTCATCCAATGAGACGGATGGTACCGGTTCCGATCCCCCATCCGCTTCAGCGAAGTCGACATGCCCCCTATTCATCCGCAAAGCGGACCCGTTCATGAGCACTAAGCCGCAATTGTTTGACTGGGACGATCTGCGTATTTTTCATGCGCTGGTGTCCTCTGGATCCATGAGCAGCGCCGCGCGCAAGCTCGGCATCGGACAGCCAACCGTGAGTCGGCGTCTGGAGCAGCTTGAAACCCGCATCGGCGCGCGTCTGGTCACGCGCGGCGCGGACGGGGTTGAGCTGACCGATATCGGCGAGCGGATCTGGGCGCAGGTCCAGATCATGCAGAATACCGCCGGCGACATTGAACGCATCGCCCACCAGGCCGACCGCGCTGACGCCGGCACCGTGCATCTGGCGGCGCCCGAAGGCGTGGCCGGTTACTGGATCGCGCGCCAACTGCCGAGTTTTGTGGAAGCCAACCCGCTGATCAATCTGGAGATCAACACCCGCGTGGATGGCGAGCTGGCGCTCGATCAGAGCGATATCAGCCTGCAGATGACGGAATCCAAACGGATGAGCCATGTGGCGACCGAGCTGGCGACGCTGCATTACGTGCCCTTCGCGGCGCGCGCCTATCTCGACACCTATGGCGCGCCGAAAAGCGTCGCGGACGTGCTCAATCACCGCATTGCGGATCTGGTGAGCTATCGCGAGCAGCAAACCCATTGGCCCAAGGAAGCCAGCGCCATCAAGCAGATGATGAACCCGTCCCTGACGACGGATAACTCACTGGCGCTGGTTGAAGCGGTGCGCGCAGGCACGGCCATTTCAATGATCCCCACCTACGCCGCCAAGGTTCAGCCCGACCTCGTGCATGTGGATCTCGGGCTGGAAGTGCCGATCACGCTCTGGATGGTCTACCATCCCGACCAACGCCGGGTGACCCGCGTGCGCAAGGTTCTGGACTGGCTGCGTGAGATTTTTGACGGCTCGCTTTATCCCTGGTTCCGCAAGGATTACCTGCCGCCGAGCACTTTCTCGGATGTGGATGTGGTGCATGTGCGCGGCGAACGCCCAAGGCCCCGCGCGCTGGATTAGGCGCGTGGTCCGGTATGAGCGATGACGAGGCGGAGCACCGCCCAGATCGCACTCGTGATGACGCAGGCATACAGCAGCAGCACAAAATCAGGCTGGTAGAGCGCCAGGCCGCCCAACGTCGTCCCGAACAGTCGCGGCAAAAGACCCAGCAGAACGACAGCCAGCACGCCGGACATCACCAGCGGGAACCATAAGCTGAATATCCCCGCGATCCCGGACTTGGCCCGCAGACCGTCCCGCAAGACCCAGGCCGAGACGCTGGCCGCGAGATAGACCAGCGGCATCAGCAGCACGAGCAGGTAGAGCGATCTGGGACCCCAGCCGGCGCCGGCCTCATAGTGTTCGCCCAACGCCAGATTGGTGACGCCGTATAAAAGCGGCTGCACCTCGCCATAGCCCATCCCGCCCGAGGCGTTGATCAGCACGACAACGCCACGCTGCTGCGCCGGCTCAAGCAAGGCAATCGCCTCAAACCCAGGCGTCAGCCCGGTGTGAAGCGCGTAGCCGCCCTCGGGATCGAGCGCCCAGCCCAGACCATAATAGGGCGAGCCTTCACCCGCCGGACGCACCATTTCAGCCTTGCTGGCCGCTGAGACCAGATCGTCCTTACCGTTAAGCATCAGGCTCAGATAGCGCGCCATGTCAGCAGCGCTTGAAACGATGCCGCCGGACGGCGCATGGCCCCAGTCCCCCCAATGGGCGTCGTGAGGACGGCGTCCGAACATCCAGGGCTGATGACCGGTCGCCAGGCCTTCAACCGGCTCTCCGTTGAGCACATGACTGTCATGCATGCCCGCAGGCCTCAGAATGTTGCTTTCAACATAATCGGGATAAGTCTGGCCGCTCACCGCTTCGATGACGGCGCCAAGGATTTGATAGTTCGCGTTGGAATAGGCCCAGCCCGTTCCGGGCGTCCGAGCAGGGCCGTCCTGCGCCAGCTGGACGCCGCGCTCAGACAGCGTCAGCCCCGAGGCCGCAGCATTGCCCTGAACCGTCGAATATCCGCTGGTGTGACAGAGCAGCTGGCGCAGCGTGATCGGCGTCTGCGTTTCAAACGCTGGCAGATGGCTCGCCACCTCATCGTCAAGGGTCAGCTGGCCAGCCTCAGCCAATTGCACGATGGCGAGCGCGGTGAAGCTCTTTGTAACAGATCCGATGCGGAACAGGGTGTGCGGCGTGACCGGCGCGTTCTCGCCCGAACGCATAACGCCCGAAGCGTCAGAGACGAGGCTTTCCCCGTCCACAAAGGCGTAAGCCAGGCCCGGTGCGCCCGAGCTGGCCATGTGACGCGCAATGAAGGCGTCCAGATCGTCTGAAGTCTGCGCAAAGGCGCTCGTCGCCAGCGCCAGCAACACAAGAACCGCTATCAGAATATGCCGCATGAAGCCCCCTGTCCGCAGCCATCGTGCACCGGGCGTCTGAAATGACCAAGCCGCTTTGTCCGCTCATGAAAAAGCTCCCGGGCGAAGTCTCGCCCGGGAGCTCTGGATAGCTTCAACGCTTGATCAGGTTACGGCGTCAGGACGACCTTGCCCTTCACGCGGCGCTCCAGAAGATCCTCGAACGCCTTGGCGTAATCTTCGAGTTTGTAGCTCGCGGAGACTTGCGGCTTGATCTTGCCGGCCTCATAGAAATCAAAGATTTCCTTGAGGTTTTGCGCATTGGCGCGCGGGTTCTGACCCGCCCAGGCGCCCCAGAACACGCCCTGGATGTTGCGGCTGTTGAGAAGGGCGAGATTGAGCGGGATTTTCGGGATCGGGCCGGACGCGAAGCCGATCACCAGATAGCGCCCGTTCCAGCCGGTCGCCCGCAGCGCCGGCTCGGCGAAATCGCCGCCGACCGGGTCATAGACCACGTCCACGCCCTTGCCGCCGCTCAATTCCTTGGCGCGCGCCTTGAGGTCTTCAGTGGTGTAATTGATCGTCTCGTCGGCGCCGTTGTCGCGGCAGAACTGCAGCTTCTCTTCAGAACTCGCAGCCGCGATCACCTTGGCGCCCATGGCCTTGGCGAGCTGAACCGTGGCGATGCCGACGCCGCCGGCAGCGCCCAGCACCAGCACGGTTTCGCCCTCTTTCAGCTGCGCCCGGTCTTTCAACGCATGATAGCTGGTGCCGTAGATCGTGGTCAGGGCCGCGCCTTCTTCAAAGCTCATGCTGTCAGGCATTGGCACGACCTGGCTGAAATGCACCGGCACCTTTTCCGCGAACGCGCCCAGCATGGTCGCCGCAATCACCCGGTCGCCGTCCTTGACGCCCTGAACCTTGCCGCCCAGCGCGGAGATGACGCCCGCCGCCTCCATGCCCGGCACGAAAGGGGTCGGCGGCTTCATCTGGTAATTGCCCTCGACCAGCAAGATGTCGGGGAAGTTCACGCCCGCCGCCTTGACGTCGAGCATCACCATGCCCTCGCCCAGGGGCGGCTCGGGGGCCTCCTCCACGGTGAGGTTCTTGTAAGGTGCGAAATCCTTGCAGATCAATGCGCGCATGAACGGCTCCTCCCTGACTCGTCTGTCTGTTTGAGGGCACGATAGAGCAGCAAACGCGTGGCGCAAGCAACTCCTTAACCGCTAAAGCGCCTGCGTTTCAGTCCCCAGATGCACAGCAGCCTCCCTGAAACTTCAGAGAGGCTGCGCTTGCGCAAGGTGGCGACTTTAGAAGCTGTAGCGCACGCCCAGCTCGAGGATATGGCTGGTGTTTTCCACGTCGAGAGACGCCGGGATAAGAGCAGAATCCGTTTCTGCGTCCTCAAATGCGCGGTAACGGTACCCCGCATAAAAGGCCGTGCTCTCACTGATGGCGTAGGAGCCGCCGGCCATCGCCTGAACAAAGCCCGACATTTCCGTGTCGTCGACAATGCCCACGCCGGACGGCGCGTACTCCACCTTCACCTCGGCCAGGCCCAGTCCAGCGCCTGCATACAAAGCGAAGGGCGTGCCCTCGATCGGAAGATCATAATAGCCGTTCAGCGCCAGGCCCGTAGAGGTTAGCTCGCCCTGACCGTCAGCCACCAGATCCGCCACCGTCACACCCAGCGGCGCCGAACCCGTGATCAAGACAGCTGCGTCAGCTGCGCCCAGCGCGCCGCCGCCGGCCTGAACGTCAACATGCGTATCGACATCAGCGCTTTGATAGGAAAGCTCGGCCTCCACACGGAACATGTCGTTCAGGCGGTAGCCATAAGCGGCGGACACGAACAGGCCGGTATCAAACTCAGTGGTCCATCCGACATCAGTTCCAGACGGCAGGACCGTGCCCGGAGGGACGGCGACCCCGTCGCCAGTAGCGAAGTCACGACTGAACGCGCCGGAGTTGTCGCTGTCAGTCTGCATGTTCGCACCCACCGAGCCCGACACATAAGACTGAGCGACGGCAGGCGATGACAAAGCTGCCAGCGCGGCGAAAGACAGAAGCAGTGATTTGGTCATGGGTCACATCCTGTTTTGCTATAGCGGGTGCGACACCGCCAGACGGCGTTTGTATCGCATATACTATATACGATAGATCTTGGGATTGGATCACATCTCGGTCTAAGGTTTCAGCAACCTGACTCGCGTCTCCTGGGCGCCTGCTCCTTGAGTGAGATGTGCTTATGCCTGCCGCCGTGAAAGACCGCCGTCATGAATTGCTAAGCCTCCTCGCTCCCACAGCGATTGCCGAGCGTTCCGCTCCGGTCAGCCTGCGTCAGTTTGCGATCAAGGCCGGCGTGTCGGAACCGACCCTGCGCCATTTCTTTGCTGACCGCCGGGGAGTCGTCATCGCGCTTATCGGCTATTTCGCCGAAGGCGCCCGACAGTTTCTGGAAGAGAGCGCGAAACCCGCCGGCACTCTGCAGGAGGCCGTCTCAGGGTATGGCGCACTGGCGCTCGCTGGCGCACAGAGCGATCTCTTTGCGCAGGCGCACGCCTTCGCCCTTGTGGAATCCATTCATGATCCGGAGGTGGCGAAAGCCTATCTTGAAAAGATCATCGAACCTTCCCTTCAGGCGCTGGAGCTCCGCCTTGGCCCCAGCGTGGACCCCGATAACGCCAATCCGGATCGCGTACGCCACGCAGCCCTCGCATTATACGCGCCAGCCCTGATTTCAATTCTGCATCAACGTCTGCTCAAAGGAGACGAGGTCCGACCGCTCGACATGTCGGCATTTGTCTCCGATCTCACCACACTGTTTACTGATGGCATGAAACCAAAGGCAGCTCCATGAGCCCCAAAGACATCCAGGCGCCGCAAGCCTTCGCTCCGTCCGTGCAGCTCAATCTCAACATTCGGGGTCTGGGCCTGTCCGCGACGCTGGCGATCAATGAGCGCTCCGCCGCCTTGATGAAGCAGGGCCGCAAGGTCTCAAAGCTGGGTCTGGGCCAATCCCCCTTCCCCGTGCCGGACATCATGCAGAAGGCGCTGCGCGACAACGCCTTCCAGAAGGATTATCTGCCGGTTCAGGGGCTCTACAGCCTGCGCGAAAGCATTTGCCGCTATCTGGAGCGCACCCAGGGGCTCGATTTCGACCCTGAAGACATTCTGATCGGCCCGGGCTCCAAAGAGCTGATGTTCTTGCTGCAGCTCGTCTATTATGGAGATCTTCTGATCCCCACCCCGTCCTGGGTCAGCTATGCGCCCCAGGCCCAGATCATCGGACGCCCGATCCGCTGGCTGCCGACGGCGCCTGACACGGGTCTCGGCGTCACGCCGGAGGTGCTGCACCGGGCGTGCGAGGCCGATCCTGATCGACCGCGGCTTCTGATCCTGAACTCGCCGGGCAACCCCACCGGCACGGCCTATACCCCCGATCAGATGCTGGGCATCGCGGAGGCCGCGCGCGAGCATCGCCTGCTGCTCTTGTCAGACGAGATCTATGGCGGCGTGCAGTTTGACGGCAAACACCATTCGGCGGCGCGCTATTATCGCGGCGGCACGATCATTTCCGACGGCATTTCCAAATGGGCGGGCGCGGGCGGCTGGCGTTTGGGATTTTTCGCCTTTCCCAAATCCCTCAGCTGGCTCAAGGACGCCATGGCCACGGCGGCTAGCGAGACCTACACCTCGGTGTCCGCCCCCATTCAGCACGCGGCGAAGCTCGCCTTCGAAGGCGGACCGGAGATGGAGCTCTATCTCACCCGGTCACGGCAGGTGCTGGAGGCCTTGGCGAATTTCGTCACCGACCAGCTCACTGACGCCGGCGCGCAGGTCAATCCGATCCGCGGCGGCTTTTACGCCTTCCCCAATTTTGATCCGCTGCGCGGCGCCCTGAACGCGCGCGGAATCACGACCAGCTCCCAGTTGTGCGAAGCGCTGCTGGAAGACACCGGCGTCGCCACCCTGCCCGGGTCGGCGTTCGGACGCCCCGAGAGCGAGCTGTCGCTGCGGCTGGCCTTTGTGGATTTTGACGGCGAGCTGGCGTTGCGCGCCCTGTCAGAGGGCGAAACGCTCGACGAAGCCTTCCTGAACCGGCATTGTTCGCGGGTGATCGAGGGGATCAAGGCCATGGCGCACTGGGCGCGCGGCTGACCCTCACGCGCGGGACCGTCATGGACATTGACTGGAATGCGGTAATGGCCGCCGAAGGATTCTCCACCTGGATCCGCATCATGATCTGGGTGTGGGTCGCGTGCGTGATCTGGCTGTTCGTCGTGCTATTGCGAGGCGGGTTTACGGACATGACCGAAGTCATCACCTCGCGCTACGCCACGGCGGGCGAACGCTCGCGCATGATGATGCGCCTGCCGACCCGGTTTTTGCTGCTGGTGGTCGCAGCCCTGTTCGGCGGCGCCAGCTTCGCCATCCCGCTCTTTATCCAGGGCGCGGTAGTGCTGTTCTTCTGGCGGCAGGCCACAGGCGGATAGACGAACCCCGCCTCCGATTGGAGACGGGGCTCACTTTACCGAGCTTTTTCGCGACTTACGCCGCGCCGGCGTTTCGCTTGGGCAGCACCCAGTCGGGGCGCGGGAAATGGCAGGTATAGCCATTGGGATAGCGCTCGAGATAATCCTGGTGGAAGTCTTCCGCTTCCCAGAATTCACCGGCAGGAACCACTTGCGTCACCACCTGTCCGGGCCACAGGCCTGACGCGTTCACGTCCGCGATGGTGTCTTCAGCCACGTCTTTTTGCGTCTCGCTCAGATAGAAAATCGCAGACCGGTACTGGTCGCCGATATCATTGCCCTGACGGTCCACAGTCGTGGGGTCATGGATCTGGAAGAACAGCTCCAGCATCTCGCGATAGCTGGTCACGCTCGGATCAAACACGATCTCGATGGATTCTGCGTGGCCGGTCTGACCGGTCTTCACGGTGTCATAGGTGGGATTGTCGGTCTTGCCGCCGCTATACCCCACGCGCGTGGAGATCACGCCGGGACGACGCCGGATCAGATCCTGCATACCCCAGAAGCAGCCGCCCGCCAGAAGGGCGCGTTCAGTGGTCTCAACCATTACAAGGCCTCCTTGCGGCCAGCTTTTACGAAATCGGTATAGTCGCCATAGCCTTCCGCCTCCATCTCTTCGAGCGGAATAAAGCGCAGCGCCGCGGAGTTGATGCAGTACCGCAAGCCTCCCGCCTCTTCCGGGCCGTCGGGAAAGACATGGCCGAGATGGCTGTCGGCATGAGTGGAGCGCACCTCGGTGCGCACCATGCCATGACTGTCGTCGCGCAACTCATCCAGCGCTTGCGGCGTGATGGGCCGGGTGAAGCTGGGCCAGCCGCATCCCGATTCATACTTGTCCGCTGAGGCGAACAGCGGTTCTCCCGACACGATGTCGACGAAGATTCCGTCACGTTTTTCATTCAGCAATTCGCCGCTGAAGGGGCGCTCGGTGCCGCTCTCCTGAGTCACATGGCGCTGCTCAGGCGTCAGGCGCGCCAGCGCGTCCGGCGTGCGGGCCCATTTGGGGTCAGACGTCATCACGATCTCCTCAGCCACTCAGACGATATTGGGGCGCAATTGAGTGCGCGCCACCGTCCTCTCTTCAATGTGAGGCGGCGAGGCTTTCAGACAAGAGGCGATAGAAGCGGGGTTACAGGGCGCCGATGGCTTCCCAGGGGAACTCCACCCATTCATCAGCTGGCGTCTGACGCCCGATGACGACGCCTGGCGCGCCGCCGGTCTTGTCCACCAGCGCCGCGACGATGGCGTCGGGATAGCGCGCCCGGACGGCTTCCAGCGTCCGCCCGGAATCAATGATGTCATCAATCACGATGGCGGCGCTGTCCGGCGCCGCGCCATAAGCTTGCATCGTGCCCTGCGCGCCCTCCACGCCGTCTGCATAGGACATCAGCCCGAGAGAGGTCATCTTGCGCAAGCCCAGCCGGTGCGCCACCAAGGCGGCGGGGATCAGCCCGCCCCGCGCCACGCCCACCAGCACCGTGTCAGGATCAATCGGACCATGCCGCTCGATCAGCTGATCGGCGATACTGGCGGACAGGCTTTCAATATCGGTCCAGCTTAGCTTGAGCATGAAGCGTCCCTTTTCATTCTGACGAAGCGACTTGCACCAACCGGTCCAGCGCCGCCTGAGCGTTGGAACACCAATAGCAGTCCTCAGCGCTCTGACCCAAGGTCAAAGCCTGCCGGTAATGCCGGCGCGCCCGCTCAAGCCGTCCGGTCTGCTCATAGGCGTAAGCCAGGCTGTCCTGCAAATTGCCCTCATCGGAATGAAGCGCGGCGTTGAGCTCCAGAAGAGCCAGCCCCCATGCCGCATGGCCCTGCTCGATCTGATGCAAGCCCGTCCGGTTCAGCACCCAGGCAGCTGGAACAGGATCGCCCGATCGCGCCGCCAGATAGGCGGGCAAGAGGTCAATATGTTCAGGCGTGTGGTCGGCCATGAAAGTCTGAACCAGCCGCACTGGCCCGCCATGCACGGGATCAGGCTCATAACGCGGATCATCCATCATGCGCGCGACCTCATACCCCATGCGGCCGACAGTACCGCGCGCTGCGTTGGTCATGTGAAGGATCAAAGTGTCCGTGCGCGGCCCGTACTGCACACTGACGAAGAAGACGCCATTACTGCCTGAATGGCTGATCCAGGGCTCGCCTGACGGCCGCCGCCCCACGCCCCAGCCATAGCTGTAATGCGTGAAGGTCGGCGGATAGGGATCATCAAGCGCCACCAAAGGCGCCTGCAACAAGGCGAGCGAGTCCGCGTTCAGCACGTCGCCCGCGTGAAGCGCCGTCATCCAGCGCAGCATATCGGCGGGGGTTGAGTGAAGCCCGCCATTGCCCAGCAGCCGATAGGAAACGGGCTCGGTCCGCCAGCGTTCGAGATAAAACAAACCTCGATCTGCACGGTCAGGATCGGCATGAAAATCGTCATATCCGCGCGCTGCGGTTTGGACAGACCAGTCCATCAAGCGATAGCCCGTCTGCGTCAGCCCCGCTGGCTCCAGAACCAACCGGCGCAGGGCGGTTTCATAGCCCTCCCCTGTGGCGCGCTCAATCACGATCGCGAGCAGGGAATAGCCGGCGTTCGAATACTCATAGCCGCTGCCCGGCGACCGGTTGAGCGGGCTGGCCCAAAGGGACGCCAGGAACTCTGCTTCAGATTTGTAAGGGTCTGAATCGCGCCCGTCGAAAGCCCCGTTTTCGTCTGACAGCCCCGAACTATGGGTCAGCAGCTGATGGATCGTAATGCCTGTCTTGTCCTCAGGCGCCTCTGGAAAGAAACGCTCCAGCGGATCATCAAGCGCCAACACGCCCTCCTCGGCCAGACGCAGTACGGCCGCCGACGTGAATTGCTTGGTCATGGACCCAATGTCGAACAGCGCGTCTTCGTGAAACGAAGCGCCGGAGCGCCGGTCCGAGGCGCCATGAGAGCCCTGATAGACCGGCACGCCGCCCTGATAGACCCACACAATGCCGGGCGTTGCGCCCTCGGCCATGGACGCTTGCACATACGCCTCGATCCGCGCCGACAAGGGCGCAGGAGCATAGGGCGCAGACCAACACGGCGCAGCGCCAAACAAGGCACACGCCACTCCCAGCCATTTCCAAAAGGACATGGCGACCTCCATACTTTTCATGATGTCAGAGACGAAACAGAGCTTGGCTATTTCCAGCGGAAGCTGACGAAGAAACAGCCCAGCGCGCCCAGCAAGAACATGATCGCCGGCGCCAGGAACCAGCGCAAAGGCGACGGGGTGATCACCAGCTCAGAGTCCACAGGCCGGAAAAACCGCTGTCCGCCCTCCACACGCTCCAGATAGCCGTTTGCGTGCATGTCGCGTGTGACGCGCACTTGCGGGTCGGCCCGTTCCATCATCGCGACCTGAAGGGCGCGAGCGGCGGCCTCGTCTGGCCGGTCTTCGCCCAGGTCCGACCGCAAGGTTCGATCCAGAATGGCGTAGACATTCATGTCTTCACCCGGCGCGATCACGCCCGGCGACGTGTAATGATAGACGGTGTATTCGTCGTCCTCAGCCAGGCTGAACAGCCCCAAAGAGGCCCCGCCCAGAAACACGCTGGCCACACCCGCCGCCAGCCAGCTGCGCGCCAGTCGTACGCTACGCGACTGAAGACTGATGACGGCTGCACGAACCTGCCCGATCTCACGCAACGCCTTCAGGCTGTCCGCATCAACTGATTGCGCCAGCGTCTCAGCATCAAACCCGTAGGCCGCCGCCAACCGTTCAAACACATCCTGCGAAGGGAAGGATTTCCCCGTCTCCAGCTTGGACAGATAAGACTGCTCGATATCGGCCTTGGCCGCCGCCTCCGGCTGGGTCCAGCCCTTGTCTTCCCGTCGGGCTCTCAGATAGTCGCCGAATTTCATCATCCGTCTCCGCTCAATGCGTACGCCAACCGTACGGTCATGTGCGCAGTCTTGGAAAGTCGGGGCGCGACTGACAGATGAATATCAGCGCCTATCGCATGAATATTTGAGCGTTTCAGGGGATATAGCGTCAACTGGCGCAAAAACGCGGCCTCCATGACTGGAGGCCGCGTCCTTGTATCAATCAGATGTGCGCCTCGGCTATTCGTTGTCGAAGCCGAAATCGGTCAGGCCGCCCGCCGTTGTAACGGCGAACCGGCGCATGCGGACCGTGTTGGCCAGCACCGCCGCATCGGCGCGGATGCGGAAGCTGAGATCGCCGCGGCTGAAGCTGCCGCAATCGGCGAAGTCGACCGCGCCGATGACATACTCGTTCCGTCCAGCCCGATTGGACCGCAAATTGATCGAGCAATCGGAATAGGCGCCGGTGAACTGGCCATTGCCGCCCGCGGCGTTGGCGATCGCCACCTCAATGGAGTCCGGCAATCCGCCATCAATGCCCGTGATCCGGAACACGCCCTGCGTGCCTGCCTGGGCGTCGCCCACCCACTCAAATGGTCCAAACACCACTTCTTCGCGGCCACCGGAGATCGCAGTCGGGCTCTTGCCTAGACCGTTCTCGGCGTCAAACCCGAAATCGGTGATGTCGCCCTGTGCGCCGAACGCAATGCGCCGCATCTTGACCGCGCTCTCCATACCCGAAAGCGAAGCCTGGATACGGAAGGTCAGATCGCCCCGACCGAACGCACCGCAATCGGCAAGGTCTTCACGCAGGATCAGATAATCGTTCGCGCCAGCACGCTGGGACCGGATCGCCAAGGAACAATCGGCCATCGTTCCCGAATAACCGTTGGCCGTCGCGTTGGCGATGGAAACATCAATGCGGGTGATCGAGCCACTGGCGATTCCGGCGATGCGGAATTGGTTGGAGGTGGGCGCCGTGCTGTCCCCCGTCCATTCAAACGGCCCTATGGTGACCTGTCCGACGCCGCCTCCAATGCTGACCGGAGCCTGTCCGGCGCTGGTCTGAGCGTCGATGTGGAAATCGGTCAGGGAGCCGCTGGCCTGACGGATCAGGCGTTGCATGCGCATATTGTCGATATCGCCGGGCGAATAATTGACCCGGCTGTCATCCGCTGTCACCCGGAAGCTGAGATCCGCGCGCCCGAACGATCCGCAATCGGCCAGGTCTTCAGGCAGGATCAGGAAGTCGTTCTCGCTGCGGCGAGCCGAGCGAATGGTCAGGCGGCAATCGGAATACGTCCCCGAATACCCCGGCTGGGAGGCGTTCGCGATCGCCACGTCAAGGGTCAGGGAATCACCCTGCAGGATCGGCGTCAGGCGAAACTCGCTACGCAAGGCGCCGTTGGCGTCATACGTCCACTCGAAGGGGCCATACTCGGCCTGAACGGTCGCTTGTGGCGCCGAGGCGTCACCCTGGGATGCGTCAGCATCTGAAGCCTGTCTGTCAAAGCTCGGCGAAGACGGCCCCGCCACAGACTGGATCCGGACGCCTGAGACGCCGCTGGTCGCCTGTCCCTGACCGCCTGAGGGATCGAAGGCGGCGTCAGTAATGCCGCCGCTGGAATTGAACAGGAACCGGCGCATGCGCACGCTGCCTGCATCAGCGGGGTCCACAGCCACATCGATATAAAGATCGCCACGATCGAACCGGGCGCAATCGGCGAAGTCAGCGCCGCCAATGATGTACTCATTGCCGGAATAGCGATTGGAGCGAATGGTGAAGTCACAGCGGATCGAAGCGTTGCTGACGGTCTGCCCCGCGGTGTCGCCCCAGCGCTCGATATCCGCGCTGATCGCGCTGGGCATGCCGGCGTTCAGTCCTACGACGCGGAAAATACTGGAAGTGCTCTGGTCGACGTCGCTGACCCATTCAAACGGTCCAAAGCGGACAGTTTCCTGACCCGCGGTCAGCGCGGTGGCCACGAACGCCGTCGCCTTCATGCGGATACGGGTGCTGGAACCATCCACGCCCAGAACCAGTTCGCCGGTGTTGAAAGCGTCACTCAAACCGTTGTCATTAATGCTCAACCGCAACTGCCCGGCGCCGTTCGCTGACAAGGTCAGAGCCGTTGCTGAAACCGGCGAACCGGACGGCGCTCCGGATCCGGAAAAGAATTCGGTGGTCAGCCAGCTGGGCTTGGAAATGACACGGACGGTGCGCGCCTGGAAACTGGCGTTGCTCAGAGCCCGCACGGCCGTGTTGAACGAAGAGACGTCACTATTGGTGTTGCGCGCGTCATAGCGTGTGAGCTCGTCCAGGCTGACGGAATTCACCACGCCCGCGCCATCACGCAAAAAGGTGTACGCGGCGTCGACCTGGATACGCGCATGAACGCGCTGGGTGGCGACATCCATCACCGGCTCGCCAGTGACCTGAAGCGCTTCCAGAAAATCAGCCACGCTGGCGCTGGGAAACGCCTCACGAAGCAGTGCGATGGCGCCGGCGACATGGGGCGTCGCCATCGAGGTCCCGTTTGAAGACGAGAACCAGTGACAGAACCCGTCAGAGTTCGGCGATGCGTCATTGATGACGCAATTCTGTCCCGGTGTAGGCTGTTCGGTGCCGAAGGCGGCCAGAATTTGCACGCCCGGCGCCAGCAGATCCAGATAATCCGCATCGTTGGAGAAGCTCGGCACATCATCGTTGTCATCAACGGCGCCGACCGAGATGGCGGCGGGAACGCAGGCTGGCGAGCTCAAGCCATTTCCGAAACCGTCATTGCCCGCGGCGACGACGACAGCCACGCCTGCGTCGGTCAGCGCATTCATGCTGGGCTCAATGCTTCGGCCAAGGCAGGGCGAGCTATTGGCTTCGGAACCACCCAGGCTCATATTGACAGAAGCCAGATTCAGCCTGTCGCGATTAATGTAGAGCCAGTCAAGAGCCTGAATCTGATCAGAGGTGTAAGAGCGCACGCAGGGCCCCTCAGGCGTTTCGCCTTCCTCGACGCAGCCTTCGGGCTCGACGCGGCTGAACACATTGACTGCGATGATGCTGGCGTTTCGCGCCACGCCGGACGCCGTACGGCCAGACGACAAACTCACCTGACGTCCTGCAGCCGTCGCAGCCACGTGGGTGCCGTGAAAACAACCATCTACGCCATTCTCAGAATCGAAATCATCTTCAACGCACGCATCCCCAGCATCCGCCGAATCAAGATCAATCTCGTTATCCAGCCCACTGGGGCATAGCGACGTGGACTCACCTGTATAAGTCGTATTGAAACATGCGCTGGCTGTAATGGCGGGCCCCACCATGGGGTGGTCTTTCTCCACCCCCGTATCGAGCACGGCGACTGCGACTCCGCCGCCCGAATACCCTTGCGCCCAGACCGCAGGCGCGCCGACTTGCTGCACCGACGTGTCCGTCAGCGGACGCGCGGGAGCATTGTCATAGATGCCCGCCACATCAGGATGAGCGCGCAACTCGGCAAGCTCTTCCGCATTCGCCAGGATCGCGAAGCCGGGCGTCAGCTCGAACGGCTCATATCCGTAAGTCCCGCCTTGCTCGCTGATTTCGTCAACTGCGCGGGCAAATACACGTCCGGTGACGGACCGGCGCATGTCGTCAATCCGCTGACGCATCATCTGACCGGCAAACCCCGGATCGCCCGCCAAGACGGTTTCGTCCTGTGACACATTCAGCATCACGATGACCGATGTCCGGTCGCCGGATTGAAGCCGGCTCGCCGCGCGGGAGGTGACAGGCCCGTCCAGGGCTTGAACAGCAGCGCCAACCGCTTCGGTTTGAGCCATGACAGGCGTAGTGCTGGACAGACAGGCGCCAAGGCCGAGAGCAGCGGTGATCAAAAGGGTCTTTTGCAGGGTCATTCCAGTGTGCCTCTAGCCGTCTGACCGGGCGCCCATCGGGCGTGCGGGAACATCTTCTTCAAGGGTGCGAACAGCGTCATGTCCAGCCAGACGCCGAGCTTCGTCAGCTGTCAGCCTTATCTCGAAAGCATAGGCCGAAATGAAGCTCTGACCATAATGGGGCAAGCCCGAACGCCCGTCAGCGGAAGCGGCGTATCCATCCGCGCCGAACACATCCGTCAGAACACGATCACGAGCCAGGTCAAGCTCCTGGCGGGCGCGCTCAGCCCCTTCCGGCGTCGAAATATCGCCGGCCCCGGCTTCAAGCGAGACAAGGTAGTTGGAGCGGTCCGCCATGGGTTGCTCTTGCGCGCCCGGCTGATCCGAGGCTGAAGGCGCGGCGCACCCCCCAGCAGACGCAAGTGCGGCGCTTAACGCCGCCATCACGATCAAAGATACTGAGTGTTTGCGCATGGTGATCCGCCCTCCCCTGAGCTTCGTCTGCGGCTTGCAGGCATGCAGGCATGCTGCCGGCGCCCCTATTTAGGCCCCTGCCTCCTGAATGCGCCATTAACGGGTTTTTCAAACGCCAGTTCAACCCTGGTAAGAACAGGCGAAACACAATTCGCGTCAGGAGAACCGCATGCGCTGCAAGCGACAGCGTGTCACAGCGTGAGCCTGTTCACATCACCCACAGATCAGGGGCGATACAGGCTTAGCGGAGCGTCGCCTTCCGCCTGGTGCTGAAACAAACCAACGAGATCCATCACCGGCATGGGGCGCGCCAGGCCAAAGCCCTGCGCCCAATCAGCGCCGAGCCCCTGCAGCGCTGGCAACATGTCCGCATCCTCCACGCCCTCGACCGTGCATTGCATGCCAAGGGTATGGGCCATCTCCACAGAGGAACGGACCAGCAAGCGATCACGATGGGAGTCATTGAAGTCTTGCAAGAAGAAGCGGTCGAGCTTCAGTTCATGCGCTTGCAAATCCTTCAGATAAGCCAGCGAAGACTGACCGACCCCATAATCATCAATGGACAATTTCACGCCGGCCCGAACCCATTGGTCCAGGGTGTGTGCGGCGCGTTTCATATCGTACACGATCGCGGTTTCCGTGATCTCGAAGATCAGCTGGCCCGGCGCTTGCGCCGCGATCCGGGCCGCAAGCGCGGCAAAATCGGGATCTGTGAGCAAGGCCCCTGAAATATTGATCGACAAAGCCACATCATGACCGGCTCTGGACAAGGCGAGCTGATCGCGCGCGATGCGTTTCAGCGCCCATTCCGTCAAACTCCAGATATGGCCGGTTTCTTCCGCCAACGGCACGAATTGACCGGGCGAGATGTTTCCCGTCTTGGGATCATGCCAGCGCGCCAGCGCTTCCGCCCCATCAAACTGGCCTGTGCGTAAATTCAGCTTGGGCTGATAATGCAGGTCCATATGGCCTTCGGAGATGGCCACGGCCATGCGGCTCATCAACGCCAGATTTTCAGACGGGTCGCCGAACGTCTTGGCGTCAAAACGCGCAAAGCCAACATGCGTCTCACGCGCTTGCTCCACAGCGATCATCGCTTGCTTGATGCAATCATCCCCCTCATAGGGCATGCCGCCGACCGTCACCGTCAGATCGATGTCAATGTCATCGATCTTGAACGGCTCCTGCACAAGCCGATGCAGACGCATCGCCACTTGCTCGAGATAATCTTCATCCAGCAAGGAATCCTGAGGGGCGTAGTCCAGGATCACGCCCAGATCGCCGTTGGCGATCAAACCGAGTTTCTCAGTCGCCGCATCCGTCTTCAGGCGCTCTGCCAGCTGCACGCACAAATCAGCGAAGGCACCAAAACCAAGCGCCCCGTTCAGGGCGTCCCGACGATTGATGCTGACCACCAACAACGCGACTTCACGATCCCGCGCCTCGGCCTTTGCGAGCGCACGCTCCAGCGCGCTGCGAGAGGGAAGCCCCGTCATGGCGTCGGTATAAAGCGCGTTTGCGAGGATCGCCTGACGCTCTTTGGACGCCCGGTAGAGATACAGGCTGAACAGCAAGGCGCCAAAAATGAGGGCCAGGGCCGCCCCTGCGCCGATCAGCCGGGTCCGGCTGCGGGCGGTCGCCAAGGCCAGATCTTGTTCCAGCCCTGTCGTGCGCAACTGGTTGATCTGCAACTCTTGCTCAGTGAATTCAAATTGCGCGGCCAGCAAGGCTGTATTGGCGGACGCAGCGATGTCGCGCGCAGCATCTTCAAGCCGCTTGAACGCCTGCGCATGTTCCAGCGCGCGCTCGAACTGGCCCAGACCCGTGTAGATTTCGACGGCGGTTTCATGAAAGTCCGTGAAGGGCTGGGTCGACGCCTCCAACGGCACGCCTTCAAACGTGCGCTGGATATCATCGCGAGCTGTTTCCAGTTCACCACGGCCCAGCGCCGTCTGCGCCCGCACGCCATACAGGAACCGGGACCATTCGCCCGCCTCACGGCCTTCAAACAGAGCAAACGCCCGATCGATCACCTCATCGGCTTCGTCATAAGCTGCATTGGCGGCATGCAAAGCGCCCAGATTGTTCAGGATGCGCGCCTGGAGCACCTGGCTGTCCATGGCTTCAGCGATCTGCAGCGCCGCCTGAAACGCAATCATGGCCTCGTCATAACGTCCCATTTCGCGATAGGCGTTCGCCATATTGTTTGAGGCGGCCAATTCCAGAATGGGATCTTCATACCGTTCGGCTGCATCGGAGAAATGCTGGATCGCCTGCTCGTACCGCCCGCCCGCTGAATAGATCGAGCCGATGGTCTGAAGCACAATGGACTGATTTCGCAGCGCGCCGATCTCAAGATAGATATCATAGGCGCGCCCCATGCTATCCAGCGCCAGCGCATAATCCCCACGGTCTTTTGCGATGCGTCCACGCGCCACCAGAAGGTCGGCGTAAAGCTGGGTGGGAGGCGGCGAGGCGCCCAACAGGGAAATGGCGCGATCCACCACCGGACTGGCGTCAGTCGCGCGTCCGAGCCGGGTCAGCGCTTCGCCTTGCAGCCAAAGCGCGGCCGCTACGGAATGCGCGTGTCCCTCAGTCCGATTGTTGGTTTCGGCCTGGGCTTCAGCAGCCTGGGCTTTGGCGAGAGCCTGCGCCGGATCCGCCATCATGGCGGCCTGGGCCTCTTCAATCAGAGCATCATAGGTAGAGGGCGTCGCTTGCCCGACCGCATGGGTCAAGCTGAAGCAGACAACAATGAGCGCGGCGAGTACAGCTCGCAACATCAGATGGCCCCATAAGAAATACCTAAGAATAAATTACACGTGTATTCTTAATATTCTTGGAATCATCCGCATCAGCATGAAGGCCGCACCTCCGGAACATGTCCGTCAGGTGCGGCCTCAAGCTCTTTAGAAGCGCAAGCGAGCCCGCATGCCGCCCGCCCAGCTGGCGCTTTGCGCCTGGAAGTCAGCGTTCGGGCCTTCAACCCGTCCGAAGGCGTTCAGGCTGAAACGGCCATCCATAGCGTCCAGGCCATAAAGCAATTCCATCGCCAGAGGCCGTTCGCCGCCCATGCTCCAGCGCTGTGTTTGCAGCCCTAAAGCGCCGGTTTCCGCATCCGCCACGGCAAGGCCTGAATACTCGATCACCCCTGTTTCCACATGCAGAGGCTGAATGAAGGACGCTCGCACGGCGTCACCGCGCCGCAAGATGTTCGTCCGGCTGAGCGACACCTGGAAAGCGGTGGACAGCGCCGGATCAGACAAGGTCATGATCCCGTCGCCATACTGCGTCGCCGCCGTCCGGGCGACAGCGCCCGAAACGCTGAGCTGCATCCTGTCGCCAACTCGCATGTCAGCGCCCAGGGTCAGAGCGTCGGTTTCAGAGCCGCCCTCAAACGCCAGAACGCCCAGCCCCTGACCGCCCAGCAGGGCCTCATCTTCTGACAGGTGGGTGTACCCAGCCTGCACGGAGGTCACGTCATTCAATTGATGACGCACATCCATAGCCAGAGCCGATGCGGCGTACGCGTCGAGCGTATCGAAGATCGCGGTGCGTTCGCCCGTCAGCGGATTGCTGAAGGCGTAGGAATCTCGCGTCGTGCTGGCCGCAAACGACAGGCGGGTATCCACGCCCATGTCAAAGCCAGCCATGGCGAACGGCCCGCCGGAAGCGTATCCCAAGAGCGGATTGACGCCGCCGGTTTCAGGGCGGAAATCACTCGCCAGCCCGAACCCGCTATCCTCGCTGAACGCCAGGGCGCCCTCGCCCACACCAAAGCGGACAACATATCCGGCTTCCGTATTTTCCAGCGCCATGCCGGCCTGGAACGGCAGATCGCCGTCCGCCCAGGCTTGCCCCGCGTCCAGGGATGACGCGAACGCGCTGACCACCAGGCCGTCGCGTTGGTCCACCACATAGGACTGCGCCGGACCCTGACGGAAGCTCGCGCCCAGAGGCTGGCCAACCCGCTCAAAGACATAACTCTGATTGGCCGCGGCCGCGCTGGCGCTGACCGCTTCATCGCCCAGGCTCAATTCCTCAAGCGTCATCTCAAAATCGCGATACGTGTCGCGCAGATCCTCAAAGACCGTGATGCTGGAGTCATCCGTCAGGTCAAAGCGCGCCTTCAGCAGGCCCACTTCGCTGGCGTCCACACGCTCGCCCCGACGGGTGACCGCATACAGATTCTCGCGGTTGATCGGCCCCATAGCCGCCTGCACGTCCAGCAGGCCGCGGCCATAGACCGGGTCAACGCCCGGCGCGCCCAGATCCTGTGTGGTGGAGAGCAGCACTTCGGCGATATCGCCCGCCTGCAACCAACGCCACTCGCCTTTCACCAGCGCAGCCGCGCCAGTCACCAGAGGCGCCGCAAAGGACGTACCGGACAGGCGCACATAGCCGCCCTGGCCGTCAGGCATCAGGATCATCTCGCCCGGCGCCACCAGGAAGCGGTCCATCAGACGCGATCCCTCGGCGCAGCGCCCCCTCACTGCGAAGCAGGCGTCGCCCGGCCTGTTGGAGAAGTTTGAAATCTCGCCAGACGGGCTGACCGAGCCCACGATCAGCAGGTTTTCAACGTTCCGGACATCGGTCCAGTTCACGTCGGTCGTCTGAGTGACGCCGTCATTGCCCGCGGCGAAGACGAACAGGGTCTTGTCGGCGAACATCGAGACCCAGCGATCCGACAACACGTCCGCCCAGCCTTCATTAAAGGTCCAGCCCGGCAGGCCGAGCGACAGATTCATGATGCTTGAGGTCATCACTTGTTGGCGTACGCTCGAGCGCACATCGGTCCAGTTCGTGCTCAGGCTCTCATCAAACGGATTAGATAACGTCATGAGCACGTTGGGCGCGACGCCCATCAGTCCTTCACCGTCATGGTCTGCGCCGATCAGGCTGGCCACAGCCAGACCATGGTTGAAATCGAGATAATCCCGGCCGTTATTGTTGCCTGTCAGGCCTGAGATCCGGGACGGCACTGAGAAGTCGACCAGACCGACGAGCACCCAGGAACCGCCGCCCGCCTCTTGCGCCAGGCGCGGCGTCCAGTTGATCGCCGGCATCCAGTGATCCACATGGTCGCGACCGGAATAGCGCATCAGCCCGTCATAGAATTCCAGGAAGAAACGGGCGCGGTCTTCGGCGTCGAGCCCTTCCAGAGAGCGCGCATCATTCAGATCAATGCCAAAGCGTGCGGTCAGCTCGGCCTGGAAACCGCTTTCAAAATCCGTCCCCGTCACGCCTTGATAAGCTGGGCCGAAGATGTCTTCCGCCCGGTCAAACAACGCGTTGAGATCGGTCAGGAGCGTGCCGTACTCGCCGTCATTAAAGGCGCCGATATCGCCCCAGAAGGCGTCGATATCACCCCAGAACGGCCCGATATCGCCCCAGAACGCGCCGATATCACCGTAGAACGCGTCGATATCGCCGTAGAATGCGTCGATGTCACCATAGAAGGCGTCGATGTCGCCCCAGAAGGCGTCAATATCGCCGTAGAACGGACTGATATCGCCCCAGAACGGACTGATATCGCCCCAGAATGGGCTGATGTCGCCGTAGAACGGGTTGATGTCGCCATAAAACGGATTGATGTCGCCGTAGAACGGATTGATGTCCCCGTAATAGGGAGAGATCAGACGGATGGGTTCCTGATCACTGTCATCGGGCTTCTTGCCGTTGTGCGCCAATGCGCCGGCGGAGAGCGCCAGGCTCAAGGCCGAAGCCGAAACTGCGCTCATCAGAAAAGTGTTCAGTGTCCGATTTGTCATTTTGGCGACCTCCAGACCACGACGATAAGGGATCACTCTGTTCTACCGGGCTAACAGATGGGGTTAATAAACCATGAATTCATTGCTATGCTTAGCAAATATTAAAGCACTTGCGCAGGCGCAAACCCCCAAGGCTTACAGTCCTCTACGTCATCGCAGATATGATGCGCAGGCGCGCTTGGCTGCCAGCGCCAGAAAGGTCGAGGGCATATCAATATTCATAAAGTCCGACTCGCCAGTGTTTCCAGCCGAGGGGCGCCCCGGCTCTCGGGTGCTGGGAAACGCACAGTCGGCTGCGCCCCGAATAACGAGGTCGAGCAAAGTCTACCGGTTCAGAAAAAGAAGAATGGTGCCCGGGGGCGGATTCGAACCACCGACACGCGGATTTTCAATCCGCTGCTCTACCAACTGAGCTACCCGGGCGGCGAGACGCAAATCAATGTGCGTCGCGCTGAGGACGCGGTTTATAGGCAAGCACGCGGGGGCTGTCCATGCCCTCCAATCAGTCTTGTGCAGTCAATTTCAGATTTGTCCGGTCTGCCTTCCTGCTTGCCCATACAGGTCGGGGGCTGCTACGCGCTCTGCCAAGAATAAGACTAAAACCTCCGAGGCGAGCAATGAAAAACAAAGTCTGCGTCAGCGCGCTGGCCCTGATGGCCGTGCTGGGTGAAGGCGGCATGGCGTTCGGCCAGTCCGTCACCGACGATGTCATCACCATTACGGCGGGTCGCGCGCCCGGCGCGCAGACGGGCGACCGCCCGGTGATCACACTGGATTCAGACGCGCTCGCCGCCAGCGGCCTGTCCGACCTGGGCGACGCGCTGGCGTTCAATCCCGCCATTGTCGGCTCTGAGTTCAATGACGATCCTGGCACCCAGAACGACACCTCCGGCACGTCGAGCGTCAATCTGCGCGGCCTGGGCCTCGGCGCGACTTTGGTGCTGGTCAACGGCGTCCGGCAAGCACCCTCTTCGGTGGCCTCTGACGACGGCGCCAGTTTTGTGGACATGAACGCGCTTGTGCCCGACATCGCCATCAGCCGAGTCGAGATCCTGAAAGACGGCGCCTCGCCCTTGCACGGCTCGGACGCCATTGCGGGCGTGGTCAATGTCATCACCCGCGACGGGTATGAGGGCTTCGAGGTTCAGACCGAAGCGCGCGGGCCGGACGGGTTTGACGGCGCGGGCTTCACCTCCATCCTCTCCGCCCTCGCCGGGACCGAGATGGGCGCGCTGCACCTGACCGGCGCGATCAGCTATCGCGACACCGATGGCGTTGAGGGCTTTGAGACCGACTTCATTCCGGGCACAGGCCTGTCAGCCCTTGGCCAGCCGGGCGCGTATTCCGTTCCCACGCCGGGCGGCCGTCAGCTGATCATAGACCGCGATTGCGCAGCGGCGGGCGGCCAGCCCTTGGTGCTGGGCGCGGATACAGCCTATGGCACGCCGGGCTATTGCCGGCTCGATTACGGCCAGTTCTTCTCACTGATCCCTGATGAAACCCGACTGAACCTCTATGGCGCCCTTAGCGGCGATTTCGGCGACACGCGCCTGACCGTGCGGGCGGCCTGGGCCGATACGCAGCTGACGCGCGGCAACTCCCCCTCCCTGCCCGCATTGAGCTTTCCCACCATCCCCGTCGCCAATCCGGGCAATTATTTCGGGCAGGACGTGGTTTGGAACGGGCGTCCGCGCGGCGTCAGCGCAGGCGCGGCGCGCCGTAGTTTTGATCATGACACGCTACGGCTGGACGCCGGGCTGGAACATGACTTTGACGCTCTGGGCCGCGACTGGACGGGCGCGGTCACGCTGGCCTATTCCCGCAATGAGCTGGAAGCGACCATTACCGATCATATCGGAGACCGTGTGAGCGCAGCGCTCAATGGGTTCGGCGGCGCCAATTGCCAGACGGGCGCCAGCGCCGGCGATGAGAGCGCGGGCTGTTCCTGGTTCAATCCGTTCGGCTCCGGCGCGCTGGTCACAGACCCGTCAGATCCGCGCTATAATAATCCGGAGCTTCTCGACTGGATGCTGGGCGAGGATGTGCGCACCTCCACTTCCGAACTGACCAGCCTGGACGCCAGCGTGACCACCGCAGCCCTGTTCGCGCTCCCCGCTGGCGACGTGTCCTTGACCGTCGGCGGACAGCTGCGCACCGAAAGCCTTGAGGTCAATCACGGCCAGACCTTCAATGACGACGCCTTCCTGTTCATCGTCGGCGGGCCCGATTATTCCGGTGAGCGTGACGTGGCGAGCGTGTTCGCGGAAAGCGTCATCCCGCTTCATGAGCGCGCACGCCTGACCCTTGCGGCGCGGTATGAGGACCTTGAAGCGTTTTCCTCCACCGATCCCAAGATCGCGCTGGCGGTGGATATCACCGAAAGCCTGACCCTGTCGGCGAGCTGGGCGCAATCTTTCCGCGCGCCGTCCCTGCATCAGCAAGTCAGCGCCACGACCACGCTGCAGTCTCTGACCCTGGGCAATCAAAGCCTGTTCCGCCCCGTGCGCACGGTGGGCTCGACGGCGCTCGATCCTGAAAGCTCAGACAGCTACACGCTGAGCGCCAGCTGGCGCAATGGCGGCTGGAGCGCGCGGGTGGACGCCTGGCGGCTTGAGGTCGAGGACCTGATCATCGAGGAAAGCGCCAACGCCATTCTGGCCGCCGACTTCGCCGATGACGGGGTCTATAACGACCCCCTCGTCGAGCTGTCCCAGGCTGGCGATGTGGTGCTGGTGCGCGCCAATTTCGTCAACGCCCCCAGCGTGGAGGCGCAAGGCGTGGACTTTGCGATCTCCCATGATGGCGTGGATCTGGGCCGGTTCGGCCTGATCAATGCAGGGCTGGACGCGGTCTATATCGACGAATTCACCCTCTTTGACCCCGTTCTCAACACGACGATCGAAGCCGCAGGCAACCGCAACTTCACCAACTTCGCCCGCTCCCTGCCGCAATGGCGCGCCAGCGCACGCGCCGGCTGGATGAACGGGCCGTGGAGCGTCAATGCGCAAGCGCGCTTCATCTCGTCCTATGACGATGATGAAAACGGCGGCGCTGAAATCGACAGCTGGACCGCCTATGACCTTCAGGCGGGCTGGAGCGAAGAGGTGCGCGGCCATGTGCTGACCGCCTCTCTGGGCGCCCTGAACGTCTTTGACGAGGCGGCGCCGACCGTGAACACGCCGCTGGGCTATGACACCAAGGTACATGACGCGCGCGGCCGGGTGCTCTACGCCCGGATCAGCGTGGCTCGCTAGGGTCAGAGTTCAGATCAAACAAAAGCCCCGCAGCGATGCTGCGGGGCTTTTTTGTCGTCGACGGCGGATCAGTGTTGATCCCCGCCCTCCTCATCGCCGCGCGCTTCGGGCGGCAGGGCTTCGGGCGGGACCGGTTCGCCCGGCACCGCGTAAGCGCCGGAGAACCAGCGCCCAAGGTCTGCATCGGCGCAGCGGGCCGAACAGAAGGGCTTGTATTGGGGATCGACGGGTTTCTTGCAGATCGGGCAGCCGGGTTTGGATTTGCTCATAGCGGGCGCACCTCAAAATTGCGCGCCCCCTTTGCTTCGTCCAGAACCAGTTCAAACCGGTCGCCGAGGCGCGATTTCATCGCCTTTGACCATCCGATGGGATCGTTTTCAAGCCAGGCGTGAACCTCTTTGCCCGCCAGGAGCGCCAGACGGCCGCCGCGTTTGGCCTGACCTTCCGCGTCCAGACGGCGCAGCGCGGCGAGCGCACAGGTCTCGACACTGTCGACGCCAAAGCGTTCCCAAGCAATTTCGTGCAGGGCGCGGCCCAGGCGCTGACGCGCCAGCTCCACGATGGCGAAGCGACTGGACGGCGCCACATCGACCTTGGCGGGGTCGCGCTTGAACGCGCCCTTCAGCGTCTGGTCGAGCTGGCTCTGATCCTGTTTCTTCTTCAAGGGCAGGAAATCGATGGCGATGACGCCGCCAATCCCGCGCAAGCGGATCTGGCGCGCGGCTTCACGCGCCGCAGTCTTGTTCAAATCCAGCGCCATTTTCGGCGCGCCGCCCTGGGACTGGCGTCCGGCGGCGTCCACATCGATGACCGTCATCGCCGTCACCGGCTCGATGATCAGCTTGCCGCCGCCCGGCAGCGGGACCACAGCCTCCAGCGCCTCGTCAAACAACTCATCAAGGGCGACATCCGCCTCTTTGGGCGTGCGCACGGGCGCTTCAAACATCATCGACAGGCGTTCCGCCAGCGGCGGCGCCGCCACCACGATTTCCGGCGCCTCGCCCGGCTCGACCTCAAACAGGGTCAGCGTGGGGCCTTTTTCCTGAAATTGTTCGCGCGCGATCTGAACGCCGATAGCGGCGCCTTCATGCAAACCTTCAGGGCGCCCCGCCTTGCCGAACGGCAGAAAAGCGGTCGGGCCGCGCCCAATCTCGCAGAACGCGCCGTTCAGCGATCCGTCCACCTTGGTGACGCGGGCGCGAAACACTTCACCGCGCAACGCACGTTGGCCGCGCTCGGACCAGCGCTCCAGGTGAAGCTCGATGGCGCGATCACCATCCAGAACGGCGGCGCGGGTTTCACCCACATGCTCAGCAGCGACGATTCTCAAAACACATATCCCAATCCGACCAGCATCTGCCGCGCCTCATAGACCGGAAGTCCCATCACCCCGGTGTAAGAGCCGATCAGCTTGCTGATATAGGCGCCGGCGCGGCCCTGAATGCCGTATCCGCCCGCTTTTCCATCCCACTCCCCGCTATCGAGATAAGCGGTGAGTTCATCTTCGCTGAGCCGTTTGAAGGCCAGCCGGGTTTCGACCACGCGGCTGATCTCGCGACCGTCCGGCGCGCGCACGGCGACGCCGGTATAGACCCGGTGATTGCGACCGCTCAAAAGCCGCAGACACGCCTCGGCGGTTTCCCGGTCTTCCGATTTGGGCAGGATGCGGCGGCCGACGGACACGACCGTGTCGCTCGCCAGGACAAAGGCGCCTGGATGCTCGGCGGCCGCGAGTTTCTCGACCGCCAGCCGCAGCGCCAGATCGCGCGGCAGCTCGCCAGGTCGTTCGGTCTCGTCGATATCGGTGGGCGCGATCTGATCGGGCGGCGCACCGATCCCGACCAGCAGATCACGTCGACGCGGAGAGGCGCTCGCCAGCACAAACGGCGCGCGCACGGAAACGGGCGTCACGCTCACCTTATTTGAAGCGATAAGTGATGCGCCCTTTGGTCAGGTCGTAAGGCGTCATCTCGACCAGAACCTTGTCGCCAGCCAGCACGCGGATGCGATTCTTGCGCATCTTGCCCGCCGTATGAGCGATGATTTCGTGATCATTTTCCAGTTTGACCTTGAAGGTCGCATTGGGCAGCAGTTCCACGACTTCGCCTGGAAACTCCAGCAGTTCTTCCTTCGCCATGCAGCTCCTCTTGATCAATGGCGTATATCAGGCGCGAGTGCGCCAAACGCAAAAACCCCGTACGCTTTAGCATGAGATATCATGCCAGCGTCGGGCGGTCTCGTGCCGCTATATAAGCGGGATCGCGGCGATCGTCGAGCGCGGTTGTAAGGACTAGTCCGGATTAAACGCCGAAATACGCGCTTTTATGTCGTCCCGCGCAGCGCGATAGGCGTCCAGACGCGCTTCATGACGGCCTTCAGCCGCCGCGGGGTCGGGAATCGCCCAGAGCTGATAGTCCGCCCCGCGCGCGTCTGCGAAGGCGCTTGCGGCGGGATCGGCGTCCTCGGCCAGACACACCACAAGCTCGACCGGGTCGTCCGCAGTGTCGGCCAGATCGCGACATTCAAAGTTTGACAGATCGACCCCGCTCTCCCCCATGACGTTGATCATGAAGCCGTCCGGCCAGGCGGCCGGCTCCACGCCGCAGGATCGCGCCAGGCAGTCGGCTCCGAAACGCGCTTTCCAGAAGCCTTCAGCCATGGGAGAGCGCACCGCATTGCGGCCGCACACAAAAACGACGGAGGGGACCGCCATGCTCAGGCGCCTCGCCGGTGCAAGGCGCAAATGAGGGTGAACAGACGCCGCGCCGTATCGAAATCCACCTCGATCTTGCCTGCCAAGCGCTCACGAAGCAGCTCGGAGCCTTCGTTGTGCACCCCGCGCCGCCCCATATCGATCGCCTCGATCTGGCCCAAGGGCGCGTCGCGCACAGCCGCGTAATAGCTTTCACACATCAGGAAATAATCCTTGATGATGCGGCGCAGCGGCCCCAACGAAAACACGAACATGCGAACGGCGTCGCCGTTTTCGCGCTTGATGTCGAAAACCAGACGCTGATCCTCGATGGCGAGACGCAGCGCATAGGGGCCCGCCTCGGAATCGGCGGGATGAAATGTGTTGGAGTCCAATAGATCAGCAATGGCCACGCGGCGCTCATGCTCCACGGCCTCATCGGCCTTGCCGATGGTCAGTTGGTCAAGCTCGACCGCGACCAGGCGCTGATCGGTCATAAAGAACTCCTGTCGACCCGGTTGCGGGTCATGCCTCGTCTTCGTCTGGATGGCTCGGCCGCGCCGCCGCCCGCCAGGGCTCGGACACATCCGCCAGAGCCATATCAATGCATTCCACCTCAAGACGCAGCTCGCCGCCACCGGAAAAGGTGAAGCTGAGCACCCCGCCCGGCGCTTCATCAGGCTCAAACGCCAGCGTCAGGAGGCTGATCACCCCATCTTCATTGGCCTGATTGAGGCGTTTGGCCTGCGCCTTGAGCACCGAGCCAACCTGCAGCGCCGCGCGCACGCGCTCGCCATGCCCCTTGCTCGGACCTTCCCAGCGGAACCGGTTGAGCGCCAGCGTGAACTGGCGCGCTTTCGGCTCGTACTGAAAATCGCCCAGCAGCCCCACAGCGTCCTGCAACGCGGCGGAGAGCACGGCGAGATCGTCAGTGGATTGCGCCAACAGGCGCATCGGCGTGTAGCCGGTCATTCAGTTCTCCGCAGTTTCAGCAACGCGGCGAATCTGCGCGCCACAGGCGGACAACTTGTCCTCCAGGCGCTCAAACCCCCGGTCCAGATGGTAGATTCGGTTGACCACAGTCTCACCTTCCGCAGCAAGACCGGCGATGACAAGGCTGACAGATGCGCGCAGATCGGTCGCCATCACCGGCGCGCCTTTCAGCGCGCACGGGCCGCGCACCACTGCCTCATTGCCGCGCACATCGATCCGGGCGCCCAGACGCGACAACTCCGGCGCATGCATGAAACGGTTCTCAAAAATGGTTTCGCGGATCACCGAGGCGCCCTCGGCCAGGCTCATCAGCGCCATGAATTGCGCCTGAAGATCTGTCGGGAAGCCCGGAAATGGCGCCGTTTGCATATCGACCGCCTTCAGCGCTCCATTGCGCCGGACACGGACACCGCCCTCTTCCGCCTGAACATCGACCCCGGCCTTGCGCAGCAAATCCCAAAGCGCGCCATTATGATCAAAGATCGCATCCTTGAGCAGAACGTCGCCGCCCGCCACCGCAGCGGCGGCCATGGCGTAGGTTCCGGTCTCGATCCGGTCTGGAACCACGGCCCAGTCCGCCCCATGAAGCTTAGGCACGCCCTCAATGGTGATGGTGGCGGTTCCCGCGCCGCTCACCTTCGCGCCCATGGCGTTCAGGCAACCGGCGAGATCGGCGATTTCCGGCTCACGGGCGCAATTTTCAAGCACCGTTTCGCCCTTCGCCAGCACCGCCGCCAGCATGGCGTGCTCGGTGGCGCCCACGGACACCATGGGAAAGACGATCCGCGCACCGGTCAGCCCGCCTGACGGCGCCTTGGCGTTCACATAGCCTTCAGACAGCTCGATCTCGGCCCCCAGCGCCTCCAGCGCCTGCAAATGCAGATCCACAGGGCGCGCGCCGATGGCGCAACCGCCCGGCAGCGAGACCTTGGCGTGGCCGACCCGGGCGATCAGAGGACCGAGCACGTTGAAGCTCGCCCGCATCTTGCGCACCAGGTCGTAGGGCGCGAAGGGCTCGCCCAAAGCATCGGCGTGCATGAACAGCCTCGCTCCGGCGCGCTCCTCCACCGTGACGCCGAGATGCGCCAGCAAATGCCCCAGAAAGCGCGTGTCGGCGAGCCGCGGCATGCGCGACAGCTCCAGCGGCTCGTCCGTCAACAAACAGGCGGCCATCAGCTTGAGCGCGGAGTTTTTCGCGCCTGAGATCTCGATGTCACCGGAAAGGCGCGATCCGCCGCGAATAGAAATGCTGTCCATACTGCCCTCATGGTCCTAAGGCGTGCGCCGACGCCAGCGCCCCACCCTTCAGCGCCCGTAGTAAAGGCATTCGCACGATGACGAAATGAGGGCGTCACAGAGGCGATGATTTGTGGGCGCCGCGCTTTGAACGCAAGGGCGCTGAACGCTTTAAGACGCGTCGCCCGGTTTTGGCGCATCGCTCTTGCGCGCCGCCGCCTTGCGTCGTCGCAAATTGGCGCGCAAGGCCTGGGCCAGGCGCTGCTCTCGATCGGTGGGCGGTGTTTCGCCCTTTGCAGGCTTGTGATCTGAGGTGCTCATGGGCTCTCAACTGCCTTATATCTGCAAAAGAGGTCAAGCCCGGTCTTGGCGCGAGAAGAATCAAACGCTATAAGCCCGGCTCCGACGACGCGAGAGCATGCTCTTGCTACCGGACGCCGCTATAGCTCAGGGGTAGAGCGTTCCCTTGGTAAGGGAGAGGTCGAGTGTTCAATTCACTCTAGCGGCACCACTCTTTCTTCAAAATTTTCATATAGCCCGCAAACAGGCGCTCGTGTCTTGCGAACTCGTTGGTTTGCAAGCTGCTGGCTTGCTCCTCGTGAGGATGCATATGCGTCCAGCTTTCGTTGCAAAGCACTGCCAGGAAGGTGTTTTGCAAAGCCTGGCGATTGAGCCCTGGCTTTCAGGTGAGCCCCACACGCCCGTACTGGCTAGCTGCATTAAAAGATGCGATGCAAATAATTCGTATGGCCTGCAAACAGACTCCGCCTTGTTACCTTCGCGCTTCCAAACAGAAGCAAATAAAGTAATAAATCGAAATAATTGTCTAGCGCGTCGTTTCTGCCAGGTCCCGTCGAATGCCACTTATGACCCCGCTTTTTCCCGCGCTTGAGCCCTACGCAAGCACCCGCCTTCAAGTTGATGACGCCTTTGAGCTTTATGTCGAGAGCTCAGGCGACCCCGACGCGCCCACCGTTGTATTCGTTCACGGCGGGCCGGGTTCCGGCGCCAGCCCGCGGCACCGGCGGTATTTCAACCCCAGCAAATGGAACATCGTGCTGTTTGACCAGCGCGGATGCGGTCGCTCACGCCCCTTGTTCGAGCTGGAGACCAACACCACCGCACATCTGATCGAGGATATGGAGCGCGTGCGAGAGGCGCTGGGTCTGGAGCGATGGACCCTGTTTGGTCCGTCCTGGGGCTCCACGCTGGCTCTCGCTTATGCGCAAAGCCATCCGGACCGTGTTGAAACGCTGGTGATAGAAGGCGTCATGCTCGGCGAACGCGAGGAAATGGACTGGTTTCACGATCCTGCGGGCGCAGGGTCGATCCGTCCTGACGCGCTCGAACGCCTGATGCAGGGCGTACCGACCGCCTGTCAGACCCCGCTCGACTTTCGTCATTGGGCGCTTGAACGGATGCAAGATGAAATCGCCGCCGGGCGGCCGCTTCTGGCAGGGCTTGAAGATCCGGATACTCCGCTGGAAACCCTGCAGCAATCGGTTCTGTATCGCTGGAGCGAGTATGAGGAGACCCTGGGCTGGCTGGACAAGTCCAATGCCGAGATCAAGAAGGACTATGCCGAACGCGGCGCCGACTGGCTGACCGCGCATTCATTGCTAGAGGCCTGGTATTTCGCTCATGACTGCTTTCTGGAACCGGGGCAGATTCTGGACAACGCCCGGTCGCTGACCATGCCGGTGCACATAATCCAGAGCCGCTATGATCTGGTCTGTCCCGGGCGCGCCTCCCAGCGGCTCGCCGAAGCCGCCCCGAATGCGCGCCTGCACTGGGTGGAACGGTCAGGCCATATCATGACCACTCCAATGCATCGCGAAGTCCGAGCCGTGTTCGAGGCGCTCGCCGCACATCGCCGCTGACCCGACGAGGCGTATCAGCTCACCATGCAGACAACGCCGAGCGTCTCCACTGATTGGCGGCGACGCACACATACACAAAATCGCCGTCCCAGCATAAATCGCCCGCCTGGCCCGGCGCTGCAGCGCTCGCCGGCGTATGGCTGGCGCTCAGGCTAAGCCGACCTGACAAGACGCTCAGGCCCGACAGCGTCACCACGCCGTCTCCCGCTGACACCTTCAGCGCTTCCAGCCAGCTCGCGCCATCGTCTGAGACCTTGATGGAGAACGCCTCATCGCCCGTCAGTCCAAGCTCGGCGCGGCCGGACCAGTTTGATTGAAACACCAGGCTCGCCGTTCGCGAAGCGTCCGACTTGTTCATCGTCAGGCGCATATCGCCCGGCCCGGCGTCATCGGCTGACATCAAGACGCCTGTGGATTTGATCGCGACCCGATTGACGGGGTCCGCCTGCGTCCCCACCCCCAGCGCTTCAAGCCCCCCAAGCGCACGAACCTGGTCTTTGAGGGCGGTCCATTCGGCGCCGTCATGAATCAGGCTCACCGCTTCATCCGCCACATAGACGGTCAGCCCCGCCCAGGGCTGAACGGCGGTCCAGACGCCTTCGTGAAACACCATCAGAACGCCTTCGCTTTGCGATGACCAATCTGCGCCCTGAGGCGCATCGGGCAGAAGATAGCCCTCTCCTTCCGACGGCGTCTCAGGTTGACCTGACAGAGTGCGGCTCAACACGCTGGCCTGCACCAGCATATCCAGACGCGCCAACGCCTCGTTGACGGTCACATGTTTCTGGGCCTGGGCCGGCATCAGCCAGGGCAGGCCCAGCCGGGGGGTGCGCTCTTGCATCGGGATCAGTCCTTTCACCGCTGACAGGACACAAGCTTAGAAGGCGGAGCAGCGGTAGCGGATAAGCCGCTCCGCTTTCCGCAGTGGCGAAACGTCCGCAAGCGCGGCTTTTCTAATCGTCAAAGCCGGTGTACCCACACGATATGACTGACTCTATCCGCCCCCTGGCCGAGGGATTTGAGGCCATCGACGACGCGCAATGGCGCGTCATGGCAGAGGCCGCCCTCAAAGGCGCTCCGCTGGAGCGGCTTGTCCGCAAAACCCTCGACGGTGTCGCGCGTGGACCGTTATTCACGCGGACCGACCGTGACCAGATCGGACCGTTGCCCGCGCCGGGGGCTGCGCCCTATTTGCGCGGGTTGACGGCGGAACGCGACCCCTATCTGCCCTGGGGCATCCGCCAGATCATTGATGACGCGGCCCCCAAAGCCGCGAACGCCGCACTCCTGAGCGAGCTGTCAGGCGGGGTCAGCGAGATTGCGCTCACCCTTGACCCCACAGGGGCCATGGGCGTCGCGGTCAGGACGCTCGACGAGCTGAAAACCGTACTGGACGGGGTCATGCTCGATCTCGCGCCGGTCTATCTGCAGCCCTCGCGCATGGCGCCGCAATACGCGGCTCTGGCGCTGGCCTATATGCGCGATCAGGGACTGGACCTGAGCACGCTGAAAGGCGGACTCGGCCTGTCGCCCATCGGGCAGAAATCCCTGGCCGGCGGCGGCGCGGAAAACCTGCCTGAACGCCTGAAGCGTACGGCGGAAGCCGCCGCCTGGTGCGCCGATCATGCGCCTAACATCAAGGTGGTCTCCATCACCGCCAACGCCCCGCATGAAGCGGGCGGTTCGGCGGCGCAGGAGCTCGCTTTCGCCTGCGGCGGCGGCGCCAGCTATATGCGCGCCTTCATTGATCATGGTCTGACGCCGGATCAGGCCGCCAATGCGCTGGAGTTCAGCTTCGCCGCTGATGCTGACGTGCATCTGACCATCGCCAAGCTGCGCGCCGCGCGACGCGTCTGGGCCAGAGTGGCGGAAGCCTTCGGCTGTTCGCCGGAAGCGCAAGGCATGCGCATTTGCGCCATCACCTCCTCGCGCATGCTGACGGCGCGCGACGCCTGGACCAATCTGATCCGCAACGCCTGCGCGGGTCTTGGAGCTGCTGCGGGCGGCGCGGATTCCATCACCGTAAGGCCGTTCAACGAACCCTTGGGCGCGGCCACGTCGTTCGCCCGGCGTGTGGGGCGCAATCTTCAGATCATGCTGATGGAAGAGAGCCATCTGGGCGTGACTGCAGATCCGGCAGGCGGCAGCTATCTGCATGAAACCCTGGGTCACCGACTGGCGCAGGCAGGTTGGGATCTTTTCCAGCAAATCGAACGCCGCGGCGGCCTGTTTGAAACGGTCAAGGCGGGCTGGCTTCAAAACGAAGTCGCCAAGAGCCGCGACGCCTATGTGGCGCAATACGCTGAAGGCCGCGAAAGCCTGATCGGGGTGACGCAATACGCCAATCTGGAAGAACGTCCCGTCGAGGCGGGCCAGCGCAGCTATACGCCGCCCAAGCTCGATGCGCCGACGCTGGAGCCGCAGCCCTTTGCCGACAAGCTTGAAGCCGCCGCCAACGGTCACGCCATTCGCCTGCTGGAAGCGCCGGATCAGAACTGGCCGCCCTTGCGATACATGCGCATGGCGGAGCCCTTTGAAGCGCTGCGCGACGCCGCCGACGCCCATGCAGAAAAGGCCGGTCAGGCGCCCCGCGCTTTCCTCGCCACTTTGGGCGCGCTGGCGGATTTCAACGCCCGCGCCAGCTTCGCCTCAAACCGGCTCGCCGTTTCCGGGGTCGAGACCGATCCCGCGCGTGAATACGCCGACATCGACGCCTGCGCGGACGCCTTTGCGGAAACCGGCTCAAAACTCGCCGTGATCTGCGGCACGGACGATGCGTATTCCGACATGGCGGAAGAGCTTGCGGAAGCGCTCAAACAGGCCGGCGCGCAGGAAATCTGGGTGGCGGGCAAGCCGGGCTCCATTCCCGGCGTCGACCACTTCATTCACATGCGCAGCCATAGCCTCGAGGATGGCGAACGCGCCCACACCGTTCTGGGAGTGAGCTCATGAGCCAGCATCCTGATTTCACCCAGATCGGTTTGGGCCAGCCCGACATCCAACCAGGCCCGGCGCCGGAGCGCGCGCCTCACATGACGGCGGAAGAGCTGCCGATCCAGCCCGCCTACACGTCCGAAGACGTGGCCGGGCTTGATTTCACTGACGGGTATCCCGGCGCCGCGCCCTACCATCGCGGCCCCTACCCAACCATGTTCGTCCAGCGCCCCTGGACGATCCGGCAATATGCGGGCTTCTCAACGGCTGCGGAATCAAACGCGTTTTACCGCCGCAATCTCAAGGCCGGTCAGAAGGGCCTGTCGGTGGCCTTCGATCTGGCCACTCACCGCGGCTATGACAGCGACAATCCGCGCGTGATCGGCGATGTGGGCATGGCGGGCGTCGCCATCGATTCCATCCTCGACATGCGCCAGCTCTTTGACGGCATTCCGCTCGATCAGATGAGCGTGTCGATGACCATGAACGGCGCCGTGCTGCCGGTTCTGGCGCTCTATATCGTCGCCGCCGAGGAACAGGGCGTCAGCCCCAAACAACTTTCAGGAACGATCCAGAACGACATCCTGAAAGAGTTCATGGTGCGCAACACCTATATCTATCCGCCGCGCCCCTCCATGCGGATCATCTCTGACATTTTCGCCTATACGGCCAAGGAGATGCCGCGCTTCAACTCGATCTCGATCTCCGGCTATCACATGCAGGAGGCTGGCGCCCCCGCCGATCTCGAGCTCGCCTACACCATCGCAGACGGTCTTGACTACATTCGCTCCGGCGTCGAGGCGGGGCTGGATGTGGACGCGTTCGCGCCACGGCTGAGCTTTTTCTGGGGCGTGTCCATGAATTACTTCATGGAGATCGCCAAGATGCGCGCCGCGCGCCTGATCTGGGCCAGCCTTGTGAAAGCGCGGTTCAACCCGAAGAACGCCAAATCCCTCGCCCTGCGCACCCACAGTCAGACCTCGGGCTGGTCTCTGACCGCCCAGGACGTGTTCAACAATGTGGGCCGCACCGCGGTCGAGGCCATGGCGGCGGTCGATGGCCACACCCAGTCGCTGCACACCAACTCGCTGGATGAAGCTTTGGCCCTGCCGACCGACTTCTCAGCCCGCATCGCGCGAAACACCCAGCTGGTGCTCGAGACCGAGGCGCACCTCACCGACGCCATCGACCCCTGGGGCGGCAGTTATTATGTCGAGCGGTTGACCCATGATCTGGCCGCCCGCGCGCTGGACCATATCGCGGAAGTGGATTCGCTGGGCGGCATGGCGAAAGCCATCGAAGAGGGCCTGCCCAAGCTTCGCATCGAGGAAGCCGCCGCCAAGACGCAGGCGAAAATCGATTCCGGCCTGCAGACGATTGTCGGCGTCAACAAATTCCGCCTCAACGAGCCTGAAGACATTCCGGTTCTGAAAGTGGACAATTCCAAGGTCCGCAAGGAACAGCTCGCCAAGCTTGAAAAGCTGCGTGCCGAACGCGACCCCAAAGCTGTAGAGCATGCACTTGAAGCGCTGACCAACGCGGCGGAGCACGGCGGCAACCTCTTGCAGCTCTCCGTCGAGGCCGCCCGCGCCAAGGCGACGGTGGGCGAAATCTCGGACGCCATGGAAAAGGTGTTCGGCCGCCACAAGGCAGAAATCAAATCGGTTCAGGGGGTGTTCTTGAAAGCCTCAGGTGATGACGAAAAGGTCAAGAAGGCGCTTGAAGCCTCTGACGCCTTTGCTGAAAACGAAGGCCGCCGCCCGCGCATCCTGATCGCGAAAATGGGCCAGGATGGCCATGATCGCGGTCAGAAGGTCGTCGCTTCCGCCTTCGCCGATCTGGGCTGGGATGTGGATATCGGTCCGCTCTTCCAGACCCCTGAAGAGGCCGCGCGTCAGGCGGTGGAGAACGACGTCCACGTGGTCGCCGCCTCCTCGCTAGCCGCCGGTCACCTCACCCTGGTGCCCGAGCTCAAGAAACAGCTCGCCGAAATGGGCCGCCCCGACATCACCATCATTGTCGGCGGCGTCATCCCGCCCGAAGACGTCCCGATCCTGAAAGACATGGGCGCGGCCGCGGTCTACCCGCCGGGTACGGTGATTGCGGACAGCGCGGTGGAGCTGATCAATATTGTCGCTAATGCGAGCGCGGCCTGACAGGACCGTAAGGTGACATCCATGGTGTGAGCCTCCACGCTTCGTCTCAAACACAAAAGCGAAGGAGCCTCCCCATGATCGTCACCACCACACCGTCTGTCGAAGGCCGTCATATCCACGACTACAAGGGCGTCGTCACCGGCGAGGCCATTCTGGGCGCGCACCTGTTCCGCGATCTGTTTGCGGGCATACGCGACATTGTCGGCGGCCGGTCGGGCTCTTACGAGAAATCCTTGCGTGAGGCCCGCCAGATCGCACTGTCAGAGCTTGAAGACGAAGCGCGCAAACTCGGCGCGAACGCCGTGGTGGGCGTCGATCTCGACTATGAAGTGATCGGCGAGCAAGGCTCCATGCTGATGGTCTCCGCCTCCGGGACAGCGGTGGTGCTGGGCTGATCCTGTGTTCTGCAGCGCTGTGAAGGCTTCAACCGACCGGCATGGGTTCGCCGGACACGCCGTCGAATGACAAACTCAAAGACTAAACTCATGTCATCCCCCGCTTTATGCGGGGGACCCATGCCGGTCGGGTTCAGAGCGATAGTCGGTTCCAGAGGTCAGCCCAGTCCGGATTCTCCGCTTCGATCAGATTGATCTTCCATTGGCGCGGATATCGCTTGATGCGTTTCTCGCGCCGGATGGCGTGCTCCACACTGTCATAGGACTCAAACCAGACCAGTCGTTTGACGCCATGGCTCTCGGTGAAGCCTGGCGCTAATCCTTCGCGATGCTCATGCACCCGGCGCAACAGATCATTGGTGACGCCGCAATAGAGCGTCCCATTTTTCTGGCTGGCCATTAGATAGACGAAATACATTGCGCCAGCATGGCGAGCGCTGGATTGCGGGGCAATAGTTCGGGCATGGGTTCGCCGGACAAGCCGTCGAATGACCGTGATAGGGGCGAGCGCCCCAATCTCGCAACACCTTATGATGAATGCAAAATTTTAGCGCCTTGCAGCGCCCGATCACCTTGCGTTCATGTTTGGCGAGGCAAGGTCCGCCTGCATTCGCCGCCACTCTACAACACAGGGCGGACGAGCCGGGCTGGCGACACGCGCCAGACGAACAGACCTTTCTTGGGGGACGCCATGAACAAGACCTTTCTGACCGCCGTCGCGATCGCCGCAATCGCCAGCACCGCCGCCATCGCTCAGGATTACACCCTGAACCCGACCTATGGCACGCATTCGCTGGACGCCGGCTTCCTGCCTGATCCCGCCGAGCTGCAAATCACCGCCGGCGGCATGGTTGATGCGGGCAATGTGGGATGCGCCGGCGCCATCGCCAACGCGCCGGACGCGCGCCTGATGTGGGGCGGCGGCGAGATGACTATCGGCGCCAACTCGAACGCCGACACCACGCTGGTGGTGAATGGTCCGGACGGCGAATGGTACTGCTCGGATGACGTGAATGGCCTCAATCCGGCCATCCGCTTCGGCGAGGCCGGCCAGTACGACATCTGGGTCGGCGTCTATGAAGGAACCAACGCCCCGGCGACCCTGTACGTCACCGAATACTAGGCGCTTCGCTCAAAACAGACTGCCGTAAGGCGGCGCTCACCCGAGCGCCGCCTTTTTCTGTTTAATCCAGCGCGAACGCCTCCAAAAAAGTTCCCGTTCAGCCCGGACACAATCGCTCTGCCCTTCACGCCCCCAAAACTCAATAAGAACAATTTCGTGCTGTTTTGCGGCACGATCACCTTGCGTTCATCTTTGGCGGGGCATGGTGCCCCCGTACTCGTGTTCGACTTGCACATAAGGCGAAGCGAGCATTACGCTGGCGATGATCGTCAGTTCTATTTTTCTCTTTTGGGGGACGCCATGAAAAAGACCTTCCTGACCGCCATCGCTATCGCCGCTGTCGCCAGCACCGCCGCCATCGCGCAAGATTACAGCCTGAACCCGAATTTCGGCACGTATTCGCTGAATGCAGGCTTCCTGCCGGATCCGTCTGAAGTGAACATTGTCGCAGGCGGCTCCATCAACGCCTCTCGCCTGGGCGGCAGCTGCGCCGGCAACATCTCCAACGCGCCGGACGTGCGTCTGCAGTGGTCGGGCGGTCGCATGACCATCGGCGCGCGCTCGGGTTCGGACACCACGCTTGTGGTCAACGGTCCGGACGGCAGCTGGTACTGCAATGACGACGCCAACGGCCTGGACCCGGCCATGGTGTTCAACCAGAGCGGCCAGTACGACATCTGGGTCGGCACCTATAATGGCGGCACCGCCTCTGCAGTGCTCTACGTCACCGAATACTAAGGCCTTTCGTCCTTATTGACTGACAAGAAGCGGCGCCCGCCTCGGGCGCCGCTTTTTTGTGCGCAACAGCCGAGCAAGCGCTATGCAGGCCGCTTTTTCGCCACAGGACCGGGTTTGCCCCTGTTTCGCCACGACAATCCGTCTAGTCTATCGTCTGGTCCGTTTCTGGAGATTTGCCATGCCCCGCACCCTCCTTGTCAGCCTGACCGCGCTCAGCCTTGTCGCCTGCGCCTCAAGCCCTGGCCCCGTTTACGGCCCGGCCAGCGCCTATTCCAATGGCGCAGGCTATTCGGACTACCGGATTGAAAATGATCGCTGGCGCATCCGTTATACTGGCGCCCGCGGTCAGGACGAGGATGATCTCGAACGGTTGGCCCTGCGGCGCGCAGGCGAGCTTGCGATTTCAAACGGCTATGACTGGTTCACCGTCGTGCAGCGTCAGGTCGAGACCGAAGGCGATGAAAACGAACGCCCGGTTCGCGTGGGCGGCTCTATCGGGCAGACATTCGGAACAGGCGGGTTTCGCGGTTCCAGCGTCGGCATCGGCATCGCCATCAATCCCGGCGCCGGCCAGACCGAGACTGAATTGAGTCTCGAGATCATCGCCGGACGCGGCGAGCCCCGCCCGGACGGCGCCTATGACGCGGCGCGCATGGCCAATCCCGCCGGCGCCTACGCCCCAGGCTCCCTTTAGGGCCTGACTTGCGAAATCCCGCGAACCGGTCGACTTTGCAAGATCAGTTAGCACAGCAAAGAGGCGGGCATGCGCGCGCTATGGCTCACCGGACCGCTCGCCCTGGTCGCTCTGACCGGGTGCGCCGTCACCTCAGACGCTTTTGTCAGTCCGCCGCTCAGCGCCTATGGCCCCGCCAGCGCCAGCGTGGACGGGCTGGGCTATGACGCGCTGCGGACCGGGCCTGACACCTGGCGGGTCTGGTACACCGCCCCGGCACGCACAGACGACGCGCAGGTTGAGCAGTTCGCCCTTCGCCACGCCGCCGAGACGGTTCACAACGCTGGCTATGACTGGTTCCGCATCCGTTATGATGCGACGCCGCGTCATGCAGACGGCTATCGACCAGTCAACCGCTCGGGCGACATCACGCCCGCCTATGTGGACGAGGTGGAGCGCGCCGGGCCGATGGGACTGGTGCGAAACTGGATTTTCCGCGAAGGCCCACAAGGCCAAATCACCGCAATCCTCGACGTACAAGGCGGACGGGGCGCACGTCCGGGCGGCGCTTATGATCCGGTGGTGATCATCGGCTCTTATCCGTAATCGCGGACGAATGACACAATTGCGCTTGCTCCCCGTCCCGGCTCGCGTTTGAACAGACCCATGACAGACGCGCTCGCAGAAAAGCTGATCGACGGAGATCGCGCCGCCCTCGCCCGCGGCATTACTCTGGTGGAGTCCACGCGCCCCGAGCACCAGGCTCGTGCGCGGGATTTGCTCACCCACGTCATGGACCGCACTGGCAAAGCCTGGCGCGTCGGGCTGACAGGTGTGCCGGGCGTGGGCAAGTCCACCTTGATAGAGCAACTGGGTAGGCATCTGACTGCGCAGGGCCGCAAGGTCGCGGTGCTGGCGGTGGACCCGTCTTCATCACGCACAAAAGGCTCCATTTTGGGTGACAAGACCCGCATGGGCGCGCTGGCGGTGGGTCGAAACGCCTTTATTCGGCCCTCGCCCAGCGCCGGCTCCCTGGGCGGAGTCGCCCGCAAAACCCGCGAATCCATGCTGCTGTGCGAGGCGGCGGGCTATGATGTGGTGATCGTCGAGACCGTGGGCGTGGGCCAGTCTGAAACCGTGGTTGCAGACATGGTGGACGTGTTCGTAGCGTTGATGCTGCCCGGCGCCGGCGACGAGCTGCAGGGCATCAAGAAGGGCCTTCTGGAACTGGCTGAAATCCTGTTCGTAAACAAGGCTGATGGGGAAAACGACACCCGCGCCCGCCGCGCCCAGCGCGACCTAGAAGCGGCGCTGCATCTGTTCGCGCCGGTCAGCCCGCACTGGAGCCCTGCGGTCTTACGAGGCTCTGGGTTGACCGGCGACGGCGTTGAAGCGCTGTGGGAAACGGTCAAGAAGCACCGCCAGGCGCTCGAGAACGCAGGCGCCTTGGACGCCAAACGGTCAGGTCAGCAAGTGCGCTGGCTCTGGTCGATGGTCGAAGAACGCGTCCTGCAGAGCTTTCACGCGGATCCTGACATCAAGAAGCTAGCGCCAGAACTGGAACGGGCGGTCGCGGAAGGACGCTTGCCCGCCAGCGAAGCCGCAGAGCGGCTGTGGCGGGCCAACAAGCACTGAGATGTCTCAAGGCGCCTAGGCGGACAGCGCTTTCGCCTGCCCCACCCAGTCATCACGCTCAATGCGGCCGCGACCGTTGATCATGTCATCCATGCGCGCCACATCGTCGGCCGTCCAGTTCGCGATCTGGGCCAGCGAGGTCACGCCGTTCTCAGACAACTTCGCCGCCGCTTTCGGGCCAAGTCCTTTGATCTGGGTGAGATCATCGCTGACCGGCGCGGTCTCGGTTTCGGGTTCGGGGGCGCCCGACGTGTCAGCAGACGCGCCTTTTTCGGTGGGGGAGACCAGATCCGGCGCCGCCTCCTGCAGCAAATCAGCGGCGCGTTTTTTGGGCGCCGCAGGCTCGGCCTTGACCGGTTCGGCGTCCAGAGTCGCGCTCGTCGCGTGACTGTGCGGCCCCTGGGCCGGCTCAAGCAGGCCGCGCGGGCCGGACTTGGGCGTCTCGTCGGACTTGCCGTGCAAAATCCAGCCTGTCACGACACCGCCAATAAAGGCCAGCAGCAACAGGATCCACATATTCCAGATCAGCCACATCATCAGCCTTGTTCCTCTTCCAGTTCGGCGGGCATGGGGTCAGGGGCGGCACGCGGGGTCAGTCGAAACTGCATGGCGTCCTGAGCGCCCAACGGCGCCGCTTCGGCCAGGAAATGCGCCCGCTCGACCCCGGCTTCCGCCATGGCGTCCGCAGCCGCCTCGCCGCGCATCAGAGCCAGACCCGCTCCTTCATCGCCAGATTCGTCGGCGCGCACAGCGATAATCAGATCGCCTGCGCCCACACAGGCGGCGTAGACTTCGCCAGCGCGACGCAAGGCGGCGCGGCTCTCATTCGTCAATGTGTTACGGCCCGGCGCGAAAGCGATGGGACGGCGCCCCAGCGCGCCCCGGATCAGCAATTCGCATAAACCTGCATCGGTCAGTTCAGCCTGGTAGCTTTCACCATCGGCGCGTACGAGCGCCGCGGCTTGAAAGCCGACGGGCGCTTCCGCAAACAGGCTCCGCACCTCACGTGCTGCGGCTGGGCTCGGCGCCAACCCGGTCAAGGCCGCACGATCGCGCGTGACCAGCCCGGCCCCGGCGTCCAGCTGCCCCAGCGCCTGAATCATGTCTGACACCATGCGTTCCCAGCCTGCCGGCGCCCCGCCGGGGGCAAGCCTGAACAGGACATCCACCCGTCCAGAACTTTGCTCACGCGCCAGATCGGCCAGACGCTCTCCGGTTTCGGCATCGGGGATCAGGCCGTCCAGACGCATGCGACCACCCGTCAGGTCGAGCCGCAAAGCGAAGCTTTCCGCTTCACCGGGCAAACGGGTCTGATCAAAAACCTCCGTCACGCCGCCAGCGACGACGCCCCCGGCCCAGCTGGCGGTGGCGACGGCCTGTAACGCCGAATCGCGCGCCTGGCGGGACGGCGCCAGGCCACTCAGGGTGGCGGTTTGCCCATTCATCTCGACCCGCGCCCATTCATCCGCGCGCATGGCGTACAGCGCATCATCCGCAGCGCCCTGAAGGCGCTCTTCAAGCACCTGAGCAGACATGGGACTGGCGTGAATGGCGACGCCCCCGAGCACCAGGAACACTGCGCCGGCAATGAGAGCGGCTTTTCGACGTGGAGACAGCATGGCGGCGATCCGGAATCGGCGGCTGGAGGAGTGCGATCATACGACCTACTCCCAAGGATGGAAAAGCTTAATCCTCCCCAAAGCTGAACGGCGCGGCGCCGCGCAGATGGGGATCGACACGTAAGGCGCGTTGCATAGGGGGAAACGCACGGACGGCGCAATCGTTCCGGTCACACAGACGGCAAGACAAGCCAATGGGCGTGTAGTGCTGGCCAGGCTCGTAGACGATCCGATCCGCATCATTGACCTCACACCCCACAGCGACCGCATTCAGCGCCGCTCCACCATCCGGGAGGGGCCGAGCAACCGCGCGAGAGATGGAAATGAACCGGCTGCCATCTGTCAGCTCGAGCCCCTGCACATGCAGTTGTTCCGGCGTCCGGAACACATCAAACAGGCGCCAGCGCGCACACCCGCCCCCTGATCGTGCAAACGCCAGGACACCGCCGCCGAAGCGCTTGGTCACATTGCCGGCCTGATCGGTCCGGATCATGAAAAACGACACGCCCCGCGCTCCCGGGCGATGCAGCGTGGTCAGGCGATGGCAGACTTGCTCAAAGCTCACTTCGAACCGTCGGCGCAATGCGTCGATGTCGTACCGACTGCGTTCGGCCGCCTCGAAAAAGGGCTGGTAAGGCATCATCAGCGCCGCTGCGGCGTAGCTCGCCAGAGTCGAACGCAACATGGCGCGCGCATCATCACTGAGCCCGGCCGCCCGATGCGCTTCCTGATCGAGCACATCGCCCAGTTCCAGATTGACCAAGGTCACCGCCAGGTGAAACACCCGCCCCGCCGGCTCCAGCAAATCGGACAGCAGGAGCTTGCGCGCATGAAAGTCAAACCGGCGCAGGGCGCCGCCCATAACAGCGTCGTCATATAGGCGCACAGCGGCGCCGTGAGATGACTTCAAGCGCGCAGTCAGCGCCGCACCAAGATCTGAGCTTTCGTCCAGGCTGGCGCGGAACCGATCGCAGGCGTCTTCTATAGCGGGGAAATAGTTTGAAGCGGCGTCCAGCGCATCGCGCACTTCTTCGAGCGGGCTCAGAATGGACGCCCCCTCCTCCCCGGTCGCGCGCAGGGCCAGGTCGGCCGCGGCGGCGTTGCTTTCCCGATAGGCCTGGTGAAGCTTCGCCAGCGCTTCAGCGGCGCGGGGGTGGGCGTCCGCCAGCTCTTGCACGTCGCGCGCGTCCAGGTCCGCGCTTTTCAGTACCGGATCTGCAGCAGCTTCCTTGAGATCCGCCAGAAGCTGACGATCGCTTTCAGCAGCGAAGGCGCGCACATCCACATCAAACACGTCTGCGAGCGACAACAGGACACGCGCCGTGACGGGCCGCTGATTGCGCTCCAGCAAATTGAGATAGCTGGCGGAGACATTGAGGCTCTCGGCGAATTGGGCCTGGGTCTGGCCCAGCTCCTTGCGGAGGCGACGCAAGCGGGCACCGGCGAAAAGCTTTTCCTGAGAGGCGCTCATTTGTAAACTTTATTACATCCATACACAGTGACAAGTGTTTATCGTATACTTCGTATCCTCTTTTTATGCAATGAGGTCATGGCCACGCTGCAGCTGCGTTGTAAGGTCGTTGACAACAAACCTTGCCAAAAAGGGGCAACCCCGATGACCACTTTCTACGATCTGGTTCCCGCCGCCGCCAAAGGCCGCTTTGACGGCATCGAGCGCAATTACACCGCTGATGACGTTCTCAAGCTGCGCGGCTCCGTGCAGATCCAGCACACCCTCGCCGAGCGCGGCGCAGCCAAGCTGTGGGAGCTGATCAACAATGAGCCTTACATCAATGCGCTGGGCGCCCTGTCGGGCAACCAGGCCATGCAGATGGTTCGTGCGGGCCTGAAAGCGATCTATCTGTCAGGTTGGCAGGTCGCCGCCGACGCCAATGTCGCCGGCGCCATGTATCCCGACCAGTCTCTGTATCCGGCGAACTCCGCCCCGGAGCTGGCGAAGAAAATCAACCGCACCCTTCAGCGCGCCGACCAGATCGAAGTCGCTGAAAATGGCGAAGCCAGCCGTGACTGGTTCGCGCCGATCGTGGCTGACGCTGAAGCCGGTTTTGGCGGCACGCTGAACTGCTATGAGATCATGAAGGCCTTCATCGAAGCGGGCGCTGCGGGCGTTCACTTCGAAGACCAGGTCGCCGCGGAAAAGAAATGCGGACACCTGGGCGGCAAAGTGCTGATCCCGACCAGCCAGCATGAACGCAACCTCAACGCCGCACGCCTGGCCGCCGACGTGATGGGCACGCCGACCTTGACCGTGGCCCGCACCGATGCGGAATCCGCCACCCTCATCAACTCTGATGTGGACGAGCGCGACCATGAATTCATCGATTATGACGCTGGCCGCACCGCAGAGGGCTTCTACCGCCTGAAGCCGGGCATGGGCGTGGACCACTGCATCAAGCGTGGCCTGGCCTACGCCAAAGTCGCCGATCTTCTGTGGTGGGAGACCTCCAAGCCGAACCTGGATGAAGCCAAGCGCTTCGCCGAGGCGGTGCAAAAGAAATATCCCGGCAAGATGATGGCGTATAACTGCTCGCCCTCTTTCAACTGGGAAGCCAATCTGGACAAGGCCACCATCGAGACCTACCAGCGTGAGCTGGGCGCGATGGGCTACAAGTTCCAGTTCGTGACGCTGGCGGGCTTCCACCAGCTTAACTACGGCATGTTCCAGCTGGCCTCGGGCTACCGGGATCGCGGCATGGGCGCTTATTCCGAACTGCAACAGGCCGAGTTTGGCGCCGAGAAGGATGGCTACACCGCCACCCGTCACCAGCGCGAAGTGGGCACCGGGTATTTCGACCTCGTGAACATGACCCTGTCAGGCGGCAAGGCGTCGACCACCGCTATGGGCGCGTCGACCGAAACCGACCAGTTCAAGACCGACGCAGCGGAGTAATCCGCTCAATCGACCTCAGAGCTTGCGTTGGTGGACACGCAAGCCCTGACTGAGGGCGCTGTGGCGGGCCGCTGGATGCCCGCCCGGCGCTCTCAAGCATTTCTGGACCCGAGTTTATGCCAGCTCTGCTTCTCCAACTGACCAGGAGACCGTCATGACCCCGGTTTGTGATTTGTGCGACGCGTTCCCAGAGGCTGTTCAAGTGCTCGAACCCGCCCTCAAATCGTATGGCGGCGAACAGGCTTTTTATGGCCAGGTGGAGACCATCCGCACCCATGAAGACAATTCTCGCGTCCGCGAGGCTGTGTCTGAACCCGGCTCGGGCCGCGTGCTTGTCGTTGACGGGGGCGGATCATTGAAACGATCATTGCTGGGCGGCGATCTCGCCGGCAAAGCCGCAGCAAACGGATGGGCGGGCGTGATCGTCAACGGCGCCGTGCGCGACGCGGCTGAGCTGGAAGCGGAATCCCTGGGCGTGCTCGCCCTGGCGCTGATTCCGATGAAAACCGAAAAGCGCGATCTTGGCGTTCGCGGCGTCCCGGTCACTCTGGCGGGCGCTGTCGTGCGCCGCGGCGACTGGGTTTATGCTGACCGTGACGGCGTCATCGTCTCCGCCGAGCCGCTACATCTGCAAATCTGAAACCAAAGGAGCGCCTCATGAGCGTCGCACCCGAAGGCCTGATCATTCAGGGCCCGATGAAGCCCGGTTTTGAAGAGATTCTCACCCCGGACGCGCTGACTCTGCTCGCCGACGTCCATCGCCGGTTTGACGATGAGCGCCTCGCGCTCTTGCAAGAGCGGCTGAAGCGCCAGGCGCGTCTGGATTCAGGCGAGGAAGTTCTCGATTTTCCGGCTGAGACCCAAGCCATCCGCAAGGGCGACTGGACGGTCCCCGCCGCCCCTGCCGATCTTCAGGATCGCCGGGTCGAGATCACCGGCCCTGTCGATCGCAAAATGGTCATCAACGCGCTCAATTCCGGCGCGAAATGCTTCATGGCCGATTTCGAGGACGCTTCGACCCCATCCTGGGAGAACATGGTCGAAGGCCAGATCAATCTGCGCGACGCCAATGCGCGCACAATCGGTTTTACAGATGAGAAATCCGGCAAGTCCTATGCCCTGAAGGAGGACCCTGCAGTTCTCATCGCCCGGGCGCGCGGCCTGCATCTGGATGAAGCCCATGTGACGGTTGACGGAGCGCCGGTGTCCGGCGGCTTCTTCGACTTTGTCCTCTATCTCTTTCACAATCATGCCAGCACGGCGAAAAACGGATCCGGCCCCTATTTCTACATCCCCAAGCTGGAAACGCGTTTTGAGGCGCGTCTCTGGTCGCTGGTGATCCGCCATTGCGAAGAACATCTGGGACTTGAGCGCGGCACGGTGCGCATCACGGTGCTGATCGAGACCTTGCCGGCGGCCTTTGAGCTCGACGAAATCCTCTACGAGCTGCGCGAGAACATCACCGCATTCAACGCCGGGCGCTGGGACTATATTTTCAGCTATATCAAACGGCAGAAATCCGATGGCGGTAAAGTGCTGCCCGATCGCGCCCAGGTGACAATGGCCGCGCCCTTCATGGCGGCCTACGCCCAGCGCGTAATCGCCGTCTGCCATCGCCGGGGCGCCCACGCCATGGGCGGAATGTCCGCCTTCATCCCCGTCAAAGGCGATGACGCCGCGAATGAAGCAGCCGTTGAAAAGGTGAAAGCGGACAAGACCCGCGAAGCCAGCATCGGCCATGACGGCGCCTGGGTGGCCCACCCCGCGCTGGTCCCGGTGGCCATGGCGGCGTTTGACGCCGTGATGCCCGGCCCGAACCAGCTCGATAAAAAACCAGAGGTCAAAGAGGACCGCGGCGCGCTGACCGAGCCCTGCGAAGGCACGATCACCGAAGCGGGCCTCTACGGTAATGTTGATGTGGCCGTCCGCTATATCGCCAGCTGGCTGCAAGGGCGCGGCGCCGCGCCGATCCATAATCTGATGGAAGACGCCGCCACCGCCGAGATCTCCCGCGCCCAGCTCTGGCAATGGCGCACCCATCGAGCGAAGACCGATGACGGCCAACTGATCGACGCCCCGCGCATCAAGGCCGTGATCGCCAAGGCCTCTGACGCTATCAAGTCAGAAGTCGGCGACAACGCCTGGGCCGGCGGACGTTTCTCCGAAGCCGCAGACATCCTGGCGGAGCTGGCGCTGAGCGATACGTTCGAGGAATTCCTCACACTGCCCGCCTACCAGAAAATCCAGTCTCGCTGAGCGGGGCGGCATAACCGATCAAGGGCGGCCGTTCGGCCGCCCTTTTTCGTTCAGAGGCCGGGCCCCTGCTTAGCCAAACCGCAAAAGACAAGGGCCGGAGCTTTTGCTCCGGCCCTCGCCGTCCTCCCTGACTGGTCATTGGTCGCCAATCAGTTGGTGTGTGATTCTACCACTCCGTACGCAGAGTCAAACCCCAGGTTCTCGGAGCGCCCATGAAGGCGCCGAAACCGCCGGATTGAGCGAACTGATCGAACGCCACCTGAGCATAGGCTTCATCCGTCAGATTGCGGCCCCACGCCTCGACTGACCACAGCCCGTCAGGATTGGAGAGACCCACACGAGCATTGAGGATCGTGAAGGCGTCCTGAACCTTCTCAGGATCAAGGTCAGAGCCGGTGTTGTACTCGCTGACATAACGGGCATCCAGGCTCGCAAGACCCCAGACTTCGCCAAACAGCGGACGCTCGTAGATCACCTGTGCGGTCAGGAAGTTCTCTGGTGACAGAGAAATCTGATTGCCGCGCAGATTCGCCGCGATCGAGGCTTCATCGCCATATTCGGCGTTCACGTAGGCGTAGCCGCCGGTGATATCGAGGCCATCGATCGGCGTGGCGTACGCAAAGTCGATCTCGACGCCGTAGCTTTCAATGCTGGCGATGGAATCCACCACGAAGGAGATGCCGGTGAAGGTGTTGAGCTGGAAGTCCTCAACCTCTTGATAGAAGGCGTTGGCGTTCAGCTGCAGCACATTGCCGAAGAGTTGGGATTTGAAGCCAACTTCATAAGCATCAATGATTTCAGGCGCGAAGCCGGAATCCACATCGGTATAGCCAAGGGTGGGATCAAGCGGACCATTGAAGGAGCGGTCCAGGTTGAAACCGCCGGCCTTGAAGCCGCGCGAATAACCCACATACCCCATGACATCGTCAGAGAAATCATAGGTCAGGCGGACCGTACCCGAAACTTGCTCGTCGGTGCGCTCACGGTCATAGCCGGTCTGGTCCAGAGCCGTACGGGCGAAGGGCAGACAGATATTGCCCGCCGCCGTAGCCAGTCCGGAGATGGACGCCGCCGGCAAGCCTGCAGCGGTAGCCGCCGCCACAACACCTGCGACAGGGTCCGGGCCAAACGCCGTTTCCAAGGCGCCGCAAGCTGCCGGGCTATCGGTATTGAACGTGGCGAACACATTCTTGGTCTCATGCGTGTAACGCAGACCCGCCGTCAGGCTCAGATTGTCGGTCAGACGATAGGTGTTGTGGGTGAACAGAGCCCAGCTTTCCGCCGTCTGGTCATAGACATCGCCAGCGACGCCCGTTCCCCCGGGGATAGCGGAGCCCGGCGCCGGAATCGGCAGCGTGCCCTGCGCGCCCGGAACCCCGATCAGCGCTGCGACCGGCGCAAGGCCAGCCATGGCCTGAAGCGTTGCGGACACACCTGCAGGGGTGCCCAGCGGCGGCACGGAACCCGCTGTCAGAAGGCGGCCAAGATAGCCTTCCCAGTCATCCCCGAAGCGGATCGCGTCACCCAGCTCAAGCTCTTCATGAGAGAGGAAGCCGCCGACCAGCCAGTCCAGATCGCCCCAGATGCCCGTCAAGCGCACTTCCTGGGAGAAACGATTGAGGTCGGTGTAGTTCCCGTCCGCGCGATAAGCGATATCCGCCGTGGAATAATCAATGTCCTGGGTGCGGCTGTTTTCCCAGCGGCGCCAGGAAGTCACGGAGGTCAGAGTGCCGATCGGCATCTCGATGTCGAACTCTGCGGAAATGCCCTGGTCTTCGACTTCCTGGGCATATTCGCGGTTTGCGAATGCTACGCGCGCCTCAGGGTCGGCAGGCTGAAGCACCTGGCCGCCAACGGAGCCGACAAAGACAGCCGGCGTCGCTGCGTAATCCCACTGCACAGCCGAGCAGCACAACTCATCCCGTTTTGAGTAATCGACGATGAAGCGGCCTTCGACAGAATTGCTCGGCGTCCACAAAGCCTGAGCGCGGAAGGTGTAATAATCCTGGGTTTCAGAATTGGTGACTTCTGCAGGACCGTTGCCGTCATCCAGAATCAGTTGCTGAAAACCGTCACGCTCGCCTTTGGCGGCGAAGACGCGCACCGCCAGAATGTCGTCAATGATGGGACCGGTCAGCGCACCGCTATAACGGCGGAACCCGTAATCACCGACCGACGCTTCGAGATTGCCGCCGAATTCAAACTCAGGCGCCGCCGTCACCACATTCAGAACGCCAGCAGAGGTGTTCTTGCCGAACAGCGTGCCTTGCGGACCGCGCAGCACTTCGATGCGTTCGATTTCGCCAAGGTCGCCGAAGCCGACGCCGTTGCGGGAGCGGAACACACCGTCGATGTAAACGCCGACGGAGCTTTCCAGACCAAAGTTGTCGCCCACGGTGCCGATCCCGCGAATACGCGCGGTGGTGATCGTCTCGGACTGGGTCGAGGTGACCATCAGGCCGGGTGCGATCGAGATCAGATCCTTGATATCTTTTACGCCCGCATTCTGGAGCGCATCAGTGTCATAGGCGCCGATGGAGATCGGAACATCCTGTGCGCTTTCCTCACGCTGTTGCGCCGTAACCGTGATGACGTCGACCGTGCGGCGATCACCGCCCCCGACCTGGTCAAAAACCTGAGCTTGCGCAGCAGCGCCCAGCACAAAAGTGGATGCGGCCGCATAAAGAGCGGTGCGCGTGAACTTAGACATCATGAATTGGTCTCCTCCCTACTCAGCGTGTCCGGCCTGGCCGGTGACGTGTGAGGCGCTCCGCCGCGCCATTCATCGCTGACTAATGTCCATACAAAGGTGACTGATTTTGCAAGAGCGTGAAAGCACCCAATAGCGCTTAAGCATTCCCGCAGAGGCCATATGAGGTACTTTTTTGAATTTTCATATACAACTGTTGCGGCACAGTCACGATGACGCGAACGTCAATCTATGCTGCAGTCGCTCAGTCCAAATGCGTTATTTATTGAAAATACACGCTGCATCTGCAGCAAAACCTCCTGGCTCTCTCTGAATTAGAATCGCCCAAACACAAAAAAGAAAAGGCCGATTCCTTTCGGAACCGGCCTTTCGCATCTGCAGCTATGTCGTAAAGAGTGTTCTTACCACTCGGTACGCAGGGTCACGCCCCAGGTGCGCGGAGCCCCCAGGAAGGCCGCATAACTGGCCGTGCCGCGTGAATCGAGCGAGGTGCCCGCGCCAGCGCGACGCCCTTGAGCGAAGGCGTCGATGGCCACTTGAGCGTAGGTCTCGTCAGTGAGGTTGCGACCCCACACTTCAACCGACCAGGCGCCGTCTTCACGACCAAGGCCCAGACGAGCGTTCACGGTTGTGAAAGCGTCCTGCACCTTTTCCGGGTCCAGATCGGAACCCGTGTTGTATTCAGACGCCCAGCGCGCATCCAGGCTGGCGCTGGCCAACAGGTTGTCGAAAACCGGACGCGAGTAGATCACCTGGGTGGTGAAAGTCTGCTCAGGCACCAGCGAGAAGTCCTGGCCCTGCAACGCGTCGACCAGCGGGTCGCCCGTGTTCACCTCGGTGTACTCGGTGTTGGTGTAGGCGTAACCAGCCGTCAGATCGAGACCTTCGATCGGCGTGGCGTAGAAGAAATCCAGTTCTGCGCCATAGGTTTCAGCTTCGTCGATGCTCTCAACCACAAAAGCGATGCCGTTGAAGGTGTTCAGCTGGAAGTCGCCGACCTGCTGGAAGAAGACCGAGCCGTTGAGCTGAACCACATTGCCAAACAGTTGGGATTTGAAGCCGAGCTCGTAGGAGTCCACGGTTTCCGCCGCAAACGAGTTATCCGAGTTCAGATAACCGTCCGCGCCGATCGGGCCGTTCAGCTGACGATCCAGGTTGAAGCCACCCGCCTTGAAACCGCGGGAATAGCCGCCATAGACCATCACATCGTCATTGATGTCATAGGTCAGACGCAAGGTGCCGGAGACTTCCTCGTCGGTACGCTCGTTGTCATAGCCGTTCGCATCAAGGCCGGAGCGGTGATACGGCAGACAGATATTGCCGATGGCGGTGGCGCCGTTGGCGATCGTGGCGGCCGGCAGGCCTTGTGCAGCGGCCGCAGCAATGAAGCCGTTGATCGGATCAAAGCCGAACGCCTGCTCAACAGCCGCGCAAGCCAGCGGCTGGTTGGTGTCGAACGTCGCGTAAACGTCCTTGTTTTCATGGGTGTAGCGCAGACCTGCCGTCAACGTCAGGTCGTCTGTCAGGCGATAGGCGTTGTGCGTGAACACAGCCCAGCTGTCAGCCGTCTGGTTGTAAATATCCTGGTTGACGCCCTGTCCGCCCAGATATGCGGAGCCGGGGGGAATGTTGATCAAACCACCCGTCAGTTGCGCCAGAACGGCGCTGACGCCGGCCGGGGTGCCGAGCGGCGGCACGGAGCCAGCCGTTAGAGACCGTCCAAGGAAGGCTTCCCAGTCATCACCGATCCGGATGGCGTCGCCCAGAACCAGATCTTCATGGGAGTAGAACGCGCCGACGAGCCAGTCGAGATCGCCCCATTGACCGTTCAGACGGACTTCCTGAGACAGACGCTCGATATTGGTGAAGTTGTTTTCGCGGTCACGATAAGCCAGATCCGCACTGGTGTAATCGATGTCCTGGCTGCGTGCGTTCTCCCAGTTGCGATAGGAGGTGACCGTCGTCAGCGTGCCGATGGGCAGTTCGATATCGAACTCTGCGGACACGCCCCAATCTTCGACGATCTGGTCGTATTCGCGATTGGCGAACGCCACACGCTCTTCAGGATCGGCCGGGTAGAGAGCGTCACCGCCAACTGAGTTGACCAGTGCGATTCCCGCCGGAGAGTAATCCCAGGACGCTGCCGAACAGCACACTTCATCGCGCTCGGTATAGTCGGCGATCAGGCGGCCGGTGACGGTTTCGCTCGGGGTCCACTCCAGCTGGCCGCGAACGGACCAGAAGCCCTGATCGTCGGATTCAGTGTCCGTGTACTGTCCGTTGCGATCCTGGACGTAGAGGTCCATGTAACCGTCGCGCTCGCCGCGCACAGCGAACAAACGGCCCGCGAGAACATCCTCGATGATCGCCCCGGTCACATGACCGCTGAGGCGCGAGTACCCGTAATCGCCGACGGTGGCTTCAAGAGCGCCGCCATGTTCAAATTCAGGACCTGCGGTGACAATGTTCAGAACGCCGGCGGAAGTATTCTTGCCAAACAGCGTGCCTTGCGGGCCGCGCAGCACTTCGATCCGCTCAATCTCGCCCAGATCGTTAAAGCCCACGCCGTTACGAGCGCGGAACACGCCGTCGATGTAGACGCCGACCGAGCTTTCCAGGCCGAAGTTATCGCCCACAGTGCCGATGCCGCGGATACGCGCGGTGGTGATGGTCTCGGACTGGGTGGAGGTGACGATCAGGCCCGGCGCAAGCGCTTGCAGGTCCTTGATGTCACGCACGCCAGCATTGGCCAACGCTTCGGTGTCATAGGCGCCGATGGAGATCGGAACATCCTGCGCGCTTTCCTCACGCTGCTGCGCAGTGACGGTGATCACGTCGACCGTGCGGCGTTCGCCGCCGCCGACCTGATCGAAAACTTGTGCTTGAGATGCTGCGCTGAGCGTCAGGCTCGACGCCGCTGCAAGCAAGGCGATCCGGTTAAAGGATGACACCATGGAGACTCTCCCTGATTGAACGCAATCTTCGTCCGATTGCTTGTCTATCTGATCAGCCTGTGGCTGGACGCGCGGACCATGACTGATTTGCAACGCAATAAAAAGATGCTGCATGCGCTTCATTCAATCGAGAATGGCTCAAAAAGCCCTTTTTCTTTGAATAATTTATTACCGGTGCGGCGCAGCAACATATTGCAGCACAATCTCGCTATTCACGCCGCTTCTCCGCTTGAAAGAAACAGTTACGCTCTGACAACGCCTTCAGGGTTAAGATCAGGACGAACCAAGGAGAGACCCGGGCGTGAACGACGACGTGATGACCCAGCTCAAGCGCCATCTGGCGAGCGCTGAGCAGATTGACGTAAGCCGCTATCAGTTCGTGAACATGGACAGGGTGCGCGATGCGGCGGGCGACCGCTGGCCGGAGTGGCGCGAGCGGGTCTTCATCGCCTCACGCTCCATTATCGACAAGCGGGTGGCTGAGGACGATCTGATCATTCAGTGCGCCAGTGGGTATCTGGTCATTTTCAAAGCCCTGTCCGGGCCACAGGCGCAAAAGCTGACCAACAAGATCAGCCATGAAATGGAAGAGTTCTTTCTGGGCGAATCCTTCATCAACCAGCTCAAGGTTGAAGCCAAAAGCGAACAGCTAAGCGTTGAAGAATTCGCCGCGACCATGGCGTCCGCCGAGATCGATGAGCCGCGTCAGGCCAAAACTGTTGAGACAGAGCCAAACCAGAAGAAAGCCTTTTCCCTATTCTACCAGCCTGTCTGGGACATGAAGCGAGAGGCGGTCGCCAGTTACTTCGTTCGGGCGCTGAATGCTGAGGTCGACTCCCCGTATCAGGCGCGCAACACAGATTTGATGCTGACGGATCTGAAGCCGGACGCGCGCCTGGCCGTGGACATGGCGGTGCTGAACGATGCGGCTGAAGCGCTTGAGGAACTGGTCCAGACGGGGACACGGTGCGCGCTGATCGTGCCGGCGGGCTACACGTCGCTGAGCAACCCCCGGACGCGTTCGCAATATGTCATGGCGCTGGCCGATCTACCGGCAAATTTACGCCAGCTTGTCTGGGTCCAGATCAGGGACGCCCCGGCCGATCCGCCCTCCACCGTGCTGGATGAAACCTTGCGGATCCTGCGTTCGCAAACCGCCAAGCTGTTTGTTCAAGTGCGCACGGACTGGCCCTTCTGGAGCCGGTTTGAAAATCTGGGCGTGGACGCTATCGGCGCAGATTTTCCTGAACGGCTGACCGAAACTGACCGGCTGGACATCGACCGGTTCCTGGCCAGCGCCAAGCGAGGCGGCAGTTCAGTCTATTTCAACCGGGTCGAGAGCTGGGAGGCGTTTCGCGCCGCCACCCGTACAGGTGCGCGCTTGATCGCCGGTCGCGCCGTGGGGCAATTGCCCCACCCCGCCGCTCCGTTCCGGCTCTCACGCGCACGCTTGCTCAATTCTGCTCGATAACCTCCCCTTGCCCTTAAGTGGTTCAGGGCCCTACGCTGTCAGATCAAAGATTTGGAGCGTCCATGATGAACCGCCTACTCCTTGCTTCGCTAGCCTGCGCGCTCGCGACTCCCAGCGCCTTTGCATCGACTCAAGCTGCGGGCGGCCCCTTGCAAGCGGCCGACATTTTCAGCCTGGAAATGGCGAATGACCCGCAAATCAGCCCCAATGGGCGGTATGTTGTCTACCAGCGTCGCTCCAATGACATCATGACGGACCGAACACGGTCCGCATTGTGGATCGCGCCCTATGACGGAGGCTCGAACCGCCCCCTTGTCACAGGCGCTGGCGAATATTCTTCGGCGCGCTGGTCGCCAGACTCCAGCCAGCTTGTCTACATCGCCAATGAAGACGACCAAAGCTTGCTCAAAACCGTATGGGTGGATAGCGGACGCAGCGCCACCCTGGCACACCTGCCAGGCGGCGCCGGCAATCTCAGCTGGTCGCCGGACGGGCGCTGGATCGCTTTCACCATGTTCATGAGCGCCCCCGAACCCCAGGTCGACATCGGCATGCCCGCGCAGCCGCGCGGCGCAGACTGGGCGGCGCCGGCGCTGGTGGATGAGACCACTCGGTATGAGTTTGACGGCGCCGGAGAGCTGCCCTCAGGCTTTACACAAATCTTTGTTGCGCCTGCAGATGGCGGCGCACCGCGTCAGTTGACCCAGGTCAGCGATGGCTCGATTTCAGGCGTCAGCTGGGGACCGGACTCCCAAGCGCTTTATTACTCGCTCGGCGGACGGGAAGCCGATGGCTTTGATTTCCGTGAAGCCGACATCTACGCCATTACGCTCGACGCGTCCGATCCGGTCCAGATTACCGACTATCCGGGTGGAGAATCCAGTCCGCGCATTTCGCCGGACGGCGAAACTCTGGCCTATCTCTCCACACCGCGTGTTGAAACCTCGCATGCTGATACGGATCTGAAAGTCTTGTCGCTCAACGGCGGCGAACCGCGTGAGCTCTTGTCAGACCTAGATCGCGGCATTGATCAGGCCGAATGGGATGAACGCGGACGGGGACTATGGGTCCGGTTTGATGATCGCGGCCATACCATATTGGGTTATGCGGGCCTCAATGGCGGCCTCGACCGGGTGCGCGATGATCTCGGCGGCACGACCTTTGGCCGACCTTACACGTCAGGCGCTTTCACCGTGTCTGACAATGATCGCTGGGCGGCGACGCTCGCCAGTGCGCAGGATCTCGCCAATGTGGGGGTCGGCACGCGGCGCGGCCTGGCGAACCGGCTGACTGATGTGAACGCGGATGTGCTGGGCCTGCGCGACCTGGCGGAGGTGGAGCGTTTCACCTGGGAAAGCTCGGCCGATGGTCAGGAAATCGAAGGCTGGATCGCCTATCCGCCCGGCTTCGACCCCAGCCAGACCTATCCGATGATCCTTGAGATCCATGGCGGCCCGCACACCGCCTATGGCCCGCAATTCTCCGGTGAGGTCCAGCTCTACGCCGCGGCGGGCTATGTGGTGCTTTACACCAATCCGCGCGGCTCGACCTCTTATGGCGAAACCTTCGCCAACGAGATCGACAAGGCCTATCCCGGCCAGGACGTGGATGACCTTCTGTCAGGCATTGATGCGCTGGTCGCACGCGGGTTTGTGGATGAAGAGCGCCTGTTCGTCACCGGCGGTTCGGGCGGCGGCGTTCTGACAGCCCAATTGATCGGGGTGACGGATCGCTTCGCCGCCGCTGCGGTGGGCAAGCCGGTGATCAACTGGACGAGCTTCACCCTCGCCGCCGATATCGGCCCGAGCATCTATCGCTACTGGTTCGGCGTAACGCCCTGGGACGCGCCTGAGGAATACTGGCGCCGCAGCCCGCTCTCGCTGGTGGGCAATGTTGAGACGCCCTCTCTGGTGTTTGTGGGCGGCGAAGACCGCCGCACGCCGGTGTTTGAGGCCGAACAATATTACAACGCCCTGCAGATCCGCGGAATCGACAGCCGCCTGGTCCGCATTCCCGGCGCCTATCACGGCATCGCTGACAGCCGGCCCTCGCGCCTGTTGCAGAAGGCCGGGCACGTTCTCGCCTGGTTTGAGCAATACGACCCGGCCAACGCCGAAGAGGAATGAGGGATCGCGACCCGGAGGCGGAGGCGCTCGGCGCCTCCGCCATCGCAAACATCTATGAGCGCCATGCCGAACGGTTTGACGCTCGACGGCGGCATGCAAAAACGTTTCTGGAAGCGGGCTGGATGGCGCGCTTTCTTGCCTTAACAAGACCGGGCGGACGGATACTCGATCTCGGCTGCGGATCAGGTTTTCCCATCGCCGCTCACCTTATCGACCAGGGTTTTGCGGTCGAAGGCGTGGATATCGCGCCCGCCATGATAGAGCTCTGTCAAAAGGCCTGGCCCGACCAGACCTGGCGTGTCGGCGATATGCGCGACATTGAGCTCACCGGCCCCCATGACGGCGCCCTCGCCTGGCATTCCAGTTTTCACCTGCCCGCAGAAGACCAAGCGCGCCTGATCCAGCGCATCGGCGCTACGCTAGCGCCCGGCGCGCCTTTCATGTTCACCAGCGGAGACGGTGATGGCGTCGCCTGGGGCGACATGTTCGGCGACGCCCTGTTTCACGCCAGCCTGGCGCCCGAACGCTTTGAACAGAGCCTTCATGAGGCCGGGTTCGATCGTGTCGAGCAATGCTTCTGGGATGACAGCTGTGGCGGCGCATCCGTCTGGCTGACGCGTAAACGCCAAGCCTAGACCTGACCGCTGGGCCGCGCCTTGCAGGCGTCGCGCCATGTGCTGAGCGCGGTCAGCTCTTCACCGGGAACCATCTTCACCCAGGCTGCGAACTCCACAAACACAAAGGCGGTGATGTCGGCGAAGCTGAAGGAATCCCCTGCAAGCCAGGGCGTTTCGGACAGACGCGCATCCAGTGTTTTGAAGAAGCGCTGGCCGCGCATCATGCCCCGCTCGGCCAGTTCCGGGATTTGCGGCACCGGGTCTGGTCCGGGCAGCGCGCGGTCCTTCATGGATTTAGAGGTGTTGCGCAACACCTCCATCACGCTGATCAGGCCTTCAAACTCTGACCGCCACACCCATTCGGCCACCCGCGCCTGCTCGATCGGACTCACACCCAGAAGCGGCGGGTCAGGATAGAGCGCTTCGAGATAGCGCACGATTGAAGCGTTCTCGCACAAGGTCTCGCCCTCGTCAGTGACCAGGGCGGGCACCGTGCAGCCGGGATTGACCGCCATGAAGTCAGGGCTGAATTGCTCGCCGGATCGCAGGTCGATCTCGACGGTCTCTACATCAATGCGCTTCTCGGCGATCACCATGCGGGCGCGGCGAGGGCTGGGCGCGCTGGCGCAATCATAAAACTTCATGAAAAAATCCATAAAATTAAAGACAGGGGTACAGAAACTATTGAAGCCAATGTTCCAAAAAAAGCGACCAATTTTGCAGCCCGACTTTCAAAAGTTCGATCAATCCAAACCCAGAATGAATTGACCTTAGTTCTCAACTTTCCCTTAATCCACTTTCGCAGGATCCTATCAAAGAAACCCACTTTAGAGAGCGTTGACTTGTGAAGTTTGATAAATTCCTTCGATTTGAAAGCTTCAACCTCTTCCAAACCCGTTAGAAATTCTCTATGGATTCCTCCATTTAAATCCATCAAAGACACCATCTTCGGGTCAGCCACATAATTTGGACCATACCAAGAACCTAGCATATCGCTCAAATTAATTCGACGCTCGATCGGAATAGAAGGAACGTTATTTAGCCCCAATACGTTTGCTCTATGCTCAATATGCTCAAAACCAAAAGTTAAACTCCTCATGTTCCAATGAATCCAATACTTATCCCTTTTGTCACGAACAAAATCGTAGAATTTTGAGAGCAAAAGCCGTTCAATTTCGTCAAGTTTATCAGGAACATCATCACGCGATACTCCCAGCTCTTCAGCGACCGCATGCGTTGAAAAGCTAACAACTTGAGAGTTTCCAAAAAAAGATACAGCGATCGATGTGATTCGAGGTGAAAGCCCTTCATTGTCATCGTTTAGTGACTGGCAAGAATAATGAATCAAGTAGAACCGATCAGCGTGCTTCTTTATCTCTTTCCTGAAATCGCGAGCAGAATTTATAGACATATCTCTCTATCCAAATTGGCTGGGCCGAGTATCGGCCACGCCCAGCCGCGCTTCAATCTGCGCGCCCAGCGCCAGGATCACACCTTCGTCAAACAAGGGCGCCCAGAGCGAGCTGGCGTAGGGCACGGTGAAGGTCTCACCGCTCTCATCCACCGGAGCGCCGAAAATCGTCCGTGTGGGTTGCTCGATGAATCCCGAGCGAAAGGCGAGCTGAGGGTGGCCGGTATAGTTGGTGATCAACAGCATCCCGCCGGCGAAATTCGGGCCAATCATGGCGTCAATGCCTTCAAAGGTCTCAGCCATCATCGTCATCGCCTTGCGGCGCAGACGGTCCGCGTTGACCATGTCTACAGCGCTGGCGAAGCGCGCGCGACGGAACGTGTTGGGCCAGGCGGCGTCATCCTGCCAGCGCAGCTGATCGTCCAGACCTTCAAGCGTCAGCGTTTCAAACGCCGCAGCCGCCTCGCATTCCAGCTGGATCAGCATCGTATCCCAGGGCTGTTCGTCAATCTCGAACGGAACCAGCTCGACGCCCAGCGCGCGGGCTGCGTCAAGCGCGGCGCGATCGGGATCGGCGGCGTCTTCAAACCAGCTTGGATTATAGCCCAGACGCAAACCTGTCAGATCGCGCGTGAAATCCGCCTCGAACCCGTGATCGAAAGACGACGCATCGCCCGCATCCCCGCCATTGATCGCCGCCAGCACCAAAGCGGCGTCCGGCGTTGAACGCGCAATGGGGCCGATCTTGTCGAGCGACCAGCACAGCGCCATAGCCCCCGTCCGCGGCACGCGTCCGAAAGTCGGGCGCAGGCCGGTCGTGCCGCAACGATGCGACGGCGAAACGATGGAGCCCAGGGTTTCGGTGCCGATGGCGAAGCTGCACAAAGCCGCAGCCGTCGCGGAAGCGGGGCCGGCCGAGCTGCCCGAGCTGCCTTCATTGGGGTTGAACGGATTGCGCGTCACCCCGTCAAACCAGATGTCGCCATAGGCGAGCGCGCCCGAGGTCGCCTTACCCAGAAGCACCGCGCCTGCGGCTTCCAGACGCTGCGCGACCACAGCCGTTTCATCGGCTATCCGGTCCTGATAGACGCTGGCGCCCCAGCTCGCGCGAACATCTGCAACATCAATAATGTCTTTCAACGCATAGGGCACGCCATGCAGCGGTCCGCGCACCTCGCCGCGGGCGCGCTCTGCGTCCATCTGGGCGGCCTGCCGCCGCGCATGGTCGGCGGTGACCGTCACATAGCATTCCAGCGCCTCGCCATGGCGAGCGATCCGGTCAAGATAGATCTCGGTCAGTTCAACGCTGCTCAACGCGCCGGCCGCCATCCAGCTCGCCTGTTTCCAGACTGGTGCGTAGGCGATGTCTGCGGGGTCGCTTGGCGCGGGGCCCGCATTGATGGGCAATCCGGATACGAAAGTGTCTTGCGCACGATAGGTCACGCCCGGCAGACGCGGATCAAAGGTCAGCGCAGGCGCGAGGTCGTTGGGCTTGTCCACCGCGCGCAGGCGCTCGGCGCGCGACACCCAGGCCTCTACGCCATTAAGCATCTGTTCGCGCTCAGACGCTGTATAGCTCACCCCCATCATTCGTTCGGCGCCCGAAAGGGTCTCGCTTGTGATGGGCGGCTGTTGGCGAGCGCTGGCGGCCGAGGCGGCCAGCCCTCCAGCGCCCGCCCCCGCCAGCAATCCCAATACCGTGCGGCGCGTATTCAATGGTCCGGTCATGACGTCCCCTCTGAGATGTTCAGCTCCGGTTCAGCCGCCGGATTGTTCATCTATGTTAACGGCGTCACCGCGCCGAACTCGATGTCGGAGGAAAGTAGAGTGAAGCGCGTCCCGAAAAAAGACGCAATTCGCCGCTTTTCAGCCTTGTTTCGTTTGATTTCGCCCAACTTAAGCTTGATTATCGGGACATGGTTAACTCTTGGGCGCTGTGAACAGACTTAATCAAAAGGGGCCGGACCATGCGCGATACGATTGAAACCCAAGATCGGCCGATCACGAACAACCTTCTCGGTTTGAACCGGGGACGGTCGGAGGATGCGGACGAGATCATGGATACTGAAATTGATCGCAAAACCCATCAGATCGTCGATCGTCTGACGGATGCGTATTATCGCGCTTCGGCCTGTTTTGACGCCTATCTGCATTTTCGCCAGACACGCGGTCGGATGTTTGAAGAGGCGCTGCCGCGCGACAAATGGGTCAATCGCTCCGCGACCTATCCTGAAAGCCATATCATGCACTTCTCCATCCTCGCCGGGATGGTGCTCGTGGAAGGCCTGATCAACGCCTATTTCTTTTCCAAAAGCTCTGATCTGGGCCTGTTGGGCGGCTGGATTCAGGCCATCACCGTGGCTTTCACCAATGTGATCACCGCATTCTTCCTGATCGGGTTTTTAGGCTTGCGCCTGTTACAGAACCCAGACCGCCCCTTCTCCTTCGCCGCCGCCATCATCGGCACGCCCTTGGCGTTGGGCTTTGTGGTGTTCCTGAACTACACCGCCGCGCTCTATCGTGACTTGCTGGAACTGAACGCCGCCACTCTGGCGCTCGGCGATCTGGCCGAGCCGACCGGGGCGATTCTGGCGCCCGTGAGTTCCGCCATGGCGGGAACCGGCATCCAGACGCTGGAAGGGCTCTTGCTGTTTGGACTGGGCGTCACCTTCGCCGCCATCGCCGCGTTCAAGGGCGCCACGTTCGATGACCGCCTGATCGGCTATGGCACAGCCCAGCGCCGGGCGATCAATGCAGCCGCCCACCTGTCCGCCGTGCTCAAGCAATTGCCCCACACGCACCGCGAAAACACGGAAAGCGCCGTCGAGATCGAGGAAAGCCTGAGCGGGCCGACGCGTCGTGAGGCGATCGCGCTCAAGCGCAAGATCGACAAGTTTTTCGCCGCCGACAATTCACGCTCGATCCAGCTCTATGAGCAGGCGGCGGACACCGATCTCACCGATCCGGGCGAGACGAGCGGGTCAGACAAACCGCCCTTCCCCGGCCGATAACGTCTAGCCATAAGCGGGCGGGCGCCCCATGATGCCCTCCGCTATCGGCTGGCAGAGGGGGCGTCAGACATATGCGCGGCAAGGATATTCTGGGCATCATCAATATTCTGATCGTGATCGGCGTGCTCGGCGCGATCAGCTATGCCGCCCTCGTGCTGCAACCGCCCGAATATGACCCCAACACCCTATGCCTGAGCGGGGAACAGCCAGCCCATATGGCGCTCGTGATCGACAAAACCGACCTCTATTCGCCCGAACAGGCCTCCCGCATCGAGCAACTCGCGCTCGACAGCCGCGACCGGCTGGAGATCGGCGAACGGTTGTCCCTGTACGAGCTGGACGCGCGCGGCGAGCTGATCAACACCAACAGTTTCTCGCTGTGCAATCCTGGCCGCGGCGACCAGATCAATCCGCTCTATCGAAATCCGGCCCGGGTCGAGGCGCGCTATCAGGCCTTGTTTGAAGGCCCGCTGCAAAGCGCCCTCGCCGATCTGGTCGAACCCAAGGAAAGCCCGGCGAGCCCGATTATCGAGGCCCTGGCCGACCTGGCGCTGGAAGACGGTTTCAATCCCGACACCCCGCGCCGCACGGTCATTCTTGTTTCCGACATGCTGCAGAATTCACGCCTGTTCAGCGTTTATGGCCGCGCCCGGTCAGACCTTGAAAACCGCCTGCCGCCGCCTGGCCGTGTGGCGGCGCTGATCGAGGATGAATATGGCGATGTGCTCGCAGGCGTCAGGATCGAAATCTATCTGATCGAACGTCGGGGATGGAGCAGCGAACAGCGTGATGTTCTGCAAGCCTATTGGTCAGAAGTCTTCCGTCAGCTGGGCGTACGCGACGACTGGCGCACGCTCTAGAACGCCAGTCGTCAAACCTCAAGCCTACGCGCTTAAAGCCCGGATCTCGTCACGTTTCGCAGCCTTCAAGGCGTCATCCAGATCCCGCCAGCCCGCAGCATCGATAACGCGCACATCCTTCATGCCCATAAAGCCCAAAACGTATTTCAGATAGCCGGTCGCGAAGTCCATGTCTGATCCCAGCGGCGTGCCGCCGGTCGGCGTCACCAACCAGACGGTGCGGACCTTCACCAGCCCTTGAACATACGGATCTCCATCGTCAAAGACATAGCGGAAGCTCTCATTGGCGCGCGCCACCATGTCGACCCAGGCCTTCAAGGCCGCCGGGATGGAATAATTGTACATGGGCGCTGCGATCACCAGCTGATCAGCGGCCATCAATTCATCCAGCACATCTGTGGAGACGGCCAGCGCCTTCACTTGCGCCGCGGTGCGGTTTGCAGGCGGGGTGAAGCTCGCGTCCACAAACGCCTCATCCACAAAGGGCAGCGGTTGGGCGACCAGATCACGCGTTGTGATCACGCCTGACTCACCGGCCAGAGTGATGGACAACAGGTCTGCCAGTTCACGGCTGGCGGACTGGGTGGTGCGACCGCTGGAATACAGGGTCAGAATGCGAGGCGCGGTCATGAGGGCTCCTGAAACTATTCGAAAGAATGGCTTCAGAGATGAGACCAAGACCGCGCCAGCGCCAATCAAACGCGCACCACATAAATGTGAGCGCCTGGGGAGCGTCTTTATTCAGCCGCTTGCGCAGGCTGAACATCCGCCGTGCGGGCCAGTGCGCGGATCGCCTCGCGATCGGTTTCCTCTCGGAAATCCCAGCGCGAGCCGTCAATGACGCGAATATCGGTGATGCCGACGAAATTCAGCACCTGACGCAGATAAGGCGTCGCGAAATCCACGCCTGAATCCAGTGGCACGCCGCCCGACGCGACCACGATCCAGGCCGTTTTTCCGGTCAGCAAGCCTTCAGGCCCCGCTTCGGAATACCGGAAGGTTTCGCGCGCGCGAGCGATCTGATCGATCCAGGCCTTCAGGCTGGCGGGAATGGAGAAATTGTAGATCGGCATGCCGATGACAATTTGATCCGCCGCTTTCAGCTCACCCACGAGCGCGTCAGACCCTTTGAGGATGTCGCGCTGTGCTTGGGTGCGTTCAGCAGGATCAGTGAAATTGGCGCCGACCCAGCCTGCGTCCACTTGCGGCACAGGGGTTTCGGCGAGATCGCGAACCGTCACCGTGCCGGACTCGCCAGCCAGGGCCTGGGAAAGCAGCTGCGACAGTTCGCGGCTGACCGAGCCTTCGAGACGGGCGCTGGAATTGACCTGAAGAATAGTGGGCGCAGACATAATCACCTCCATCATGTGTTGCGGCGGCGCCGCCTGATGGCAGGAGATATGCCTACGCCCGGATCCCGCGTGTAGCCCGACTTCTGGAAGCTCATTGCTTCCAGAACGGAATTACTCGCTCGCTTCCGCTTGCGGCGTCTGCGGCCGGAAATCAGTCTCGCTGTTGGCCAGCAGCCAGACCATCATGGTCCAGGCGGCGACGTTCTGCGCCATTTCTTCAGGCACTATCTTGTCGAACGTGTCATTCGGCGTGTGGTGGAACTCGAAATAGTCCTCGCCGTTCTGCTCAAGCCGCACCATGGGCACGCCCATATATTGCAGCGGGATCATGTCTGGCCCGCCGCCGCCGGAATTATCACCGCGCACCAGACCCAGGCTTTGCAGTTCGCGGTGAATGGCGTCGATCTCCGGCAGGGCGTGCTCGCCCACATTGGAGCGCAGGCGCCAGACTTCCCGAGCGCCGAAATCTGATTCAGACCCGATGATGTGATCGCCCACCGTGCCGTCTTCCATGCGAGCGTTGGCGTAGGCGCGTGCGCCCACCAGTCCCACTTCCTCGGCGCCGAACAGCACCACACGAATGGTGCGGCGCGGACGATGACCACTTTCCGCGATCAGACGCGCAGCGGCCGTGACGATGCCGACGCCCGCGCCATCGTCGAGAGCGCCTGTGGCGGTGTCCCAGCTATCCAGATGCGCGCCGATAATGACGATCTCGTCAGGCGCTTCAGATCCGGTGATCTCGGCGATAACGTTGCCGCTCATCGCCTCGCCCCGCCAGCCGGCATAGGTGCGCATATTGATCGAGACGGTTTCGCCCATCTCATTCAGGCGCTGGAGCTGGTCTGCATCCGGCGCAGAAACGGCCAGAGCCGGAATGTCGGGCCGACGCCCGTCAGGAAAGCTCATCATGCCGGTGTGCGCGAAACGGTTGGAGCTGGTCCCCACAGAACGAATAAGCACACCCACAGCGCCGCGATCCTCAGCCAGCACCCAGGCGTCTCGGCGTTTGCGATTGGCCCAGCCATAGCCCTCGCCAGTACGGCTGGCGACCATGCGGTCATTGACGAAGACCAGCTTGCCCTCGAGCGCATCTTCGTCCGCATCCGACGCGAGAAGTGCGTCATAGCTGTCAAAGAACACGACCTCCGCTTCCAGCCCGCCTTCAGGCGTGGCGCCGGCGCCGCCCAGGGAGATCGCATAGAGTTCCTGAGGATAAGGCGCAGTGATAGCCACTTCTTCATAAACCGAGCGTCCGCGCGTCCACAGATCAAGCTCGAACGGCTCGACGCGGACGTTTTCAAACGCCAGCTCTTCAAGCATCTCCACCGCCCAATCGCGCGCCCGCTCTTCCTGTGGCGTGCCCGCGAGACGGGGGCCGACTTCGGTCGTAAGAGACTCGGTGATCTCATAAGCGAGATCGCTCTCAAGCGCGGCCTGTCCCAGAGCCCGGGCGATCTCTCGATTGTCCTGCCCCAGATCAAACGGCTCGGTCTGGGCGTGCGCCAGGCTTGCTGTGGATAGCAGGGCGGCGACCGCAAAGGTGCGCAGCATGATGTCTCTCCTCCTCAGAATTGAGGTGACCATACTGGCGCCGAGCGAAACTGGAAACCTGATCTCATGGTATGCGGTCACGCCCAATTGCGTTTATAAGTCTTGGCATGACCGAGACGACATCAAACTCCGACCAGGCTTTGCCTGAGACCGACGAAATGCTGACGATTCCGCCCGCCTCACCTGAAGTGAAGCGGGCGCAGGGCGGGCCTGTGTCTCATGAACCGCCTGCCCCCGGATATGGCGCGTATGCGCCAGGATTTGTCAGCAAGATCGGGCTCGCCATCGGACGCGCCTTGCCGGCCTCACGCGCCGGCTTGCGTCTGGCCGGCGCCGCGCGCCCTCTGGCGCTCAGCGGCATGAAAGCTGGCGTGGCGGATGTTCAGGCGCTTGGCTTGAAGTTGCGGCTGCACCCCACCGACAATCTGTCGGAAAAGCGTCTGTTCATGACGCCGCAATGCTTTGACCCGGCCGAACTCGAAGCGCTGCGCAGCATCATGGGCCCTGGCAAGGCGTTCATGGATATCGGCGCGAACGCCGGCGCTTATGCGCTGGTGGCGGCGCTGGCCGGCGGCGAGAAATCACGCGTCATCGCGGTCGAGCCCCAACGTGAAATGCGCCGCAGACTCAGCTTCAACGCACGCCAGAATGCGCTCGGCCAGATCGAGATGGCGGGCGTCGCACTGGCGGATTACGAGGGCGAAGAGGTCATGCGCATGATCTCGGGCAATCATGGTCAGGCCCATCTTGGCGGCTCGGAAGGCGAAGCTGTGCGCGTCACAACGCTTCTAACGCTTATGGATGAGCTCAAGCTCACCAAAGCGCACGCCATGAAAGTGGATGTGGAGGGCGGTGAAGCCGCCATCCTGTCACATTTCTTCGCCAAGGCCCCCAAGACACGCTGGCCGGATTTGCTGATCCTGGAGCGCGCCGACATGGCCGATGGCCGCACCACGCCCGACGCTGCAGCACTGGCGCTGAGCAAGGGTTATCGCATCCGCCAGAGCACCCGAATGAACGTCATTCTTGACCGGGACGCACGCTAACTCCCCCCTCTCCGTTCAGCCCAGAGGACAACTGATGAACCCGCTTGAACGCATTCTGGAAGGCAAGAGCAAGGATTTGGGCGGATTTTGCGTCACGCGCATCCTGCCTGTCGCACAGCGCCGCCATGTCGGCCCCTTCGTCTTTTACGACCAGATGGGCCCGGCGCAGTTCAACCCCGGCGAAGGCATCAATGTGCGCCCCCACCCCCATATCGGCCTGGCGACCGTCACCTATCTGTTTGACGGTGAGATGGACCATCGCGATTGTTTGGGCGTGCACCAGACCATCTATCCAGGCGATGTGAACTGGATGACCGCCGGCAAGGGCGTCACCCATTCAGAACGCACGGGCGATGAAGCCCGCGCCAAGGGCCTTTTCATGTTCGGCATTCAGGTCTGGGTCGCTCTGCCTGAAGACTGCCAGGAGATCGAGCCCGAGTTTCATCATCATGGCGCGGATGACCTGCCGGCTTTCGAGCTGGGCGACGCGCACTGTCGTCTGATCCTGGGCAGCGCCTATGGCCGCACCTCGCCGGTGAAAGTCTATTCCCCCATTGTCTACGCTCATATCGAGGCGAAAGCGGGCGCACAGTTTGATTTGCCGGAAGGCCATGAAGAACTGGCGCTGCATGTGGTCTCAGGGGGTGTTGAGGTCCGCGGCGAGACCGTCTCAGGCGGACATATGGCGATCTTCACGCCCGGCCAGAACCAGGCGAGCGTCAGCGTGACAGAAGACTCCCGTCTGATGCTGCTCGGCGGCCAACCGCTGGGCCAGCGCTTCATGGAATGGAATTTCGTCTCCAGCCGCAAAGAGCGCATCGAGCAGGCCAAAGCCGACTGGCGCGCCTCGATCGCTCAAGGCTTCAAGGACACCCCCTTCCGCATGCCGGTCGAGGAAAACGAATACATCCCCCTGCCCGGCGATCCCGAACCGGGCGAGCCGCCTGCCTGTACGGAAGAGAATCCGACGAGCTGAACGACAATCAAATGCAAAATGGGCGCGGTTTTGATGAACCGCGCCCGCTCTCTATGGATCTGTAGCAGCCTTATTCGGCGGCTGTGGCGCTCGGGCCGCGGCGTTGACCGCCCCCGCCGCTCCGTCGATTACGCTGGGGTTTGCCGCCGCGTGCGCCTTCACCGCCCTGGCGCGGCTTGCCGGAAGCGCCCCCGCGCTTCTGGCCGGACGGGGCGCCCTCGCCCTGTCCCTGGCCCTGACCGCGGCGTCCGCCCCGGCGTCGGCTTTTGGACTTGGCGGCCTCGCCCTTGGGCATTGGCGGCGCGTCGTTCAGACCGGCGATGGCGACGCCCATGGTCTTCTCGATATCCTTGAGCATCACGCGCTCGTCCGGCGCGCACAAAGCGACGGCCCGGCCGGTCGCGCCGGCGCGCGCGGTGCGGCCGATGCGGTGGACATAGTTCTCGGCCACATTGGGCAGCTCGTAATTGACCACCAGATCAACCCCGTCCACATCAATGCCGCGGGCGGCGATATCAGTGGCCACCAGAACCGGAGATTCGCCGGATTTGAAGGCGTCGAGCGCCCGGGTGCGCTGGTTCTGGCTCTTGTCGCCATGAATGGCGTTGGCCTTGTGGCCGTATTTCACCAGACGTTTCGCCACCCGGTCCGCGCCATGCTTGGTGCGCGTGAAGATGATCGTGCGCTTGCCGGCTTCCGGCGCCATCAGATCGATCAGCGCTTCGGGTTTATCCGCCGCTTCGGTGTAGAGCACCTTCTGGTCGATCCGCTCCACCGGTTTGGAGGGCGGGGTCACCGCCACGGTTTCCGGATTGGACAGGAAATCGTCAGCCAGCTGGCGGATCGCCGGCACCATGGTGGCGGAGAACATCAGCGTCTGACGCTCTTTGCCCACCAGACGCAGCAGCTTGCGGATCGCCGGGATAAAGCCGAGATCGAGCATCTGATCCGCTTCGTCCAGCACCACGAAACTGGTCAGATCCAGCCGCGCCTTGCGTTCGCCCAGATGGTCCAGAAGACGGCCCGGCGTCGCCACCAGGATATCCACGCCGCGCGCCAGAGTCTTGATCTGCGGGCCGGCTTTGACGCCACCAAAGATTACCGCGCTCGTCAGGCGCGTGTGAGCGGTATAGGCGCGAACCTGCTCTTCGATCTGGGCTGCCAGCTCACGCGTCGGCGCCAGAATCAGGGCGCGACAGGAGCGGCCCGGCGCCTGTTTGTTCACAGCCAGCAATTGATGGATCAGCGGCAGCACGAAGGCGGCGGTCTTGCCGGTGCCGGTTTGCGCCAGGCCGATCAGGTCACGGCCGGCGAGCACCTGGGGGATGGCGCGCGCCTGAATGGGGGTGGGCGTTTCATAGCCCTGTTCGGCGATCGCCGAGAGAATGGAGTCGTTCAGACCTAGATCTGTAAATCGGGTCAAGGATAACCTCATAGCAGCGCTCACGGACGATCTCCGGGCGCTATTTCGTTCAAAAATATAGACAACTGGATCGTTCAGCCGCCGTTCTGGGACGAATATCGCCCCCGCCCGGACCTCATCACGGGAGTGCTCTCACTCCGGCTGATCCGTCGCCGCGCAACCAGCCTCGTGCTGGGCGCGTGCTTCGCGTGCCGCCTCTGTGCGCCCAAATGACCAAGAACGCAAGTGATCATTCTTGAGATACGCTCAATTCCTCTTGGATCATGACCTCTTAGGGCGTTCGCCACATGCATCCCGTCCGTCTCTCGCCTGGTCTGAAACAAGAAAAAGCCCCGGCCAATGGCGCGGGGCTTTTGAAACTTGGGTGCGGGGGTAGGATTTGAACCTACGACCTTCAGGTTATGAGCCTGACGAGCTACCGGGCTGCTCCACCCCGCATCAGGGCTGCAACGCTTTTGTTTTAACAACAAATGGGTTGCAGAAGCAAACGTCGTTCTGAGTGACGGCGTCGGTCTCATTTAACAGTGTAACGGAGAATGTAATTGCATCGTGTCTAGCGGACCGGGCGGCGACCTACTCTCCCATGCCTTAGGACATAGTACCATTGGCGCAGAAGGTCTTAACGGCCGTGTTCGGGATGGGAACGGGTGTGGAGCCTTCGCTATAACCACCCGGTCGGCAAGACCGATGCATTGATTTGTAGAGACATGCTGACTTTTACTTGGCGTTGCCAAGATCGGGCTTCATGGGACGAAGCGATCGCCGCCCATGAGCATTGTTGGATCAAGCCGATCGAGCAATTAGTACTGGTCCGCTTCACGCATTGCTGCGCTTCCACTTCCAGCCTATCAACGTGGTGGTCTTCCACGGCTCTGATAGGGATACCTGGTTTTGAGGGGGGCTTCCCGCTTAGATGCTTTCAGCGGTTATCCTTTCCGTACTTAGCTACCCTGCTATGCTACTGGCGTAACAACAGGTCCACCAGAGGTACGTCCATCCCGGTCCTCTCGTACTAGGGACAGCTCCTCTCAAGTATCCAACACCCACGGCAGATAGGGACCGAACTGTCTCACGACGTTCTAAACCCAGCTCACGTACCGCTTTAATTGGCGAACAGCCAAACCCTTGGGACCTGCTCCAGCCCCAGGATGCGATGAGCCGACATCGAGGTGCCAAACAATGCCGTCGATATGGACTCTTGGGCATCATCAGCCTGTTATCCCCGGCGTACCTTTTATCCGTTGAGCGATGGCCCTTCCACGCGGGACCACCGGATCACTATGGCCGTCTTTCGACTCTGTTCGACCTGTCAGTCTCACAGTCAGGCTGGCTTATGCCATTGCACTCAACGAGCGATTTCCGACCGCTCTGAGCCAACCTTCGCGCGCCTCCGTTACTCTTTGGGAGGCGACCGCCCCAGTCAAACTACCCGCCACGCAGGGTCCCGGATCCAGGTTCATGGACCGCGGTTAGACGTCAATGAGGATAAGGGCGGTATTTCAAGGATGGCTCCACCAGAACTGGCGCTCTGGTTTCAAAGCCTCCCGCCTATCCTACACATATCGCCACTAACGCCACTGCGAAGCTGTAGTAAAGGTGCACGGGGTCTTTCCGTCTGACCGCGGGTACTCCGCATCTTCACGGAGAATTCAATTTCGCTGAGTCTCTGTTGGAGACAGTGGGGAAGTCGTTACGCCATTCGTGCAGGTCGGAACTTACCCGACAAGGAATTTCGCTACCTTAGGACCGTTATAGTTACGGCCGCCGTTTACCGGGGCTTCAATTCGGAGCTCTCACCCCTCCTTTTAACCTTCCGGCACCGGGCAGGCGTCAGACCCTATACGTCGTCTTGCGACTTCGCAGAGCCCTGTGTTTTTAATAAACAGTCGCCACCCCCTGGTCTGTGCCCCTGGACACCAGTTGCCTAATGCCAGGCTCCCTTCTCGCGAACTTACGGGAGTAATTTGCCGAGTTCCTTCAACAGAGTTCTCTCAAGCGCCTTGGTATGCTCTACCAGTCCACCTGTGTCGGTTTGGGGTACGGTCTCATGCGGGAGCTATTTCCAGGGACGGCTTGGCTGCACACTCAATCCAGTAAGAGTGTACAACGTCCGCAATCCGTCACTACCCGCTGGCCCAGGAATATTAACCTGGTTCCCATCGACTACGCCTTTCGGCCTCGCCTTAGGGGCCGGCTTACCCTGCGCTGATTAGCATTGCGCAGGAACCCTTGGACTTTCGGCGAGAGGGCCTCTCACCCTCTTTATCGCTACTCATGTCAGCATTCTCACTTCTGATATCTCCAGCAGCCCTCGCAGGCCACCTTCACAGACTTACAGAACGCTCCGCTACCACTCTTTCGAGTCCGCAGCTTCGGTGTATCACTTAAGCCCCGTTACATTTTCCGCGCAGGAACGCTTGACCAGTGAGCTGTTACGCTTTCTTTAAAGGATGGCTGCTTCTAAGCCAACCTCCTGGTTGTCTAAGCATTCCCACATCGTTTCCCACTTAGTGATAACTTAGGGACCTTAGCTGGCGGTCAGGGCTGTTTCCCTCTCCACTACGGACCTTAGCACCCGCAGTGTGTCTGCCTCGCTCTACTCTTCGGTATTCGGAGTTTGGTTAGGTTTGGTAAGTCGTTGGGACCCCCTAGCCCATCCAGTGCTCTACCCCCGAAGGTAATACGAGACGCTCTACCTAAATAGATTTCGCGGAGAACCAGCTATCTCCGAGTTTGATTGGCCTTTCACCCCTAGCCACACGTCATCCCCGTCTTTTTCAACAGACGTGGGTTCGGTCCTCCAGTGCGTGTTACCGCACCTTCAACCTGCACATGGCTAGATCACTCGGTTTCGGGTCTTATCCCTCGAACTCGTCGCCCTATTCAGACTCGCTTTCGCTGCGCCTACACCTACCGGCTTAAGCTTGCTCGAGAGACAAAGTCGCTGACCCATTATACAAAAGGTACGCCGTCACCGCGCAAGGCGGCTCCGACTGCTTGTAGGCGTCCGGTTTCAGGATCTGTTTCACTCCCCTCGTCGGGGTGCTTTTCACCTTTCCCTCACGGTACTGGTTCACTATCGGTTGGTAAGGAGTACTTAGGCTTGGAGGGTGGTCCCCCCATGTTCAGACAGGATTTCACGTGTCCCGCCCTACTCAAGGTCTCTTCAATCGCTTTAACGTACGGGGCTATCACCCGCTATGGCCGAACTTTCCAGATCGTTCCGCTGACTCAAGAAGAGACACTGGCCTGGTTCCCGTTCGCTCGCCGCTACTAGGGAAGTCTCAATTGATGTCCTTTCCTTCGGGTACTTAGATGTTTCAGTTCCCCGAGTTCGCTTCTTATTCCTATGTATTCAGAATAAGATACCTTTCACAAACACTGGTGATTGGCCGCCTGATCACTCAGACGAACAACCGCCAGGGTCTGTAAAGGTGGGTTCCCCCATTCGGAAATTTCCGGATCAAAGTCTGCTCGCAACTCCCCGGAACTTAACGCAGCGTGCCACGTCCTTCATCGCCTCTTACCACCAAGGCATCCACCAGACGCCCTTTTGACGCTTGATCTCAACGATGCTCATGCACG